>NC_007626.1:320833-641666 GCF_000009985.1 Paramagnetospirillum magneticum AMB-1 | reverse complement strand
GACGCGGCACCCTGATGGCCGATCTGCTGCGTGCCGCGCAGGCCCTGCCTCCCTTCGCCCTGGCCCTGAACGTCCACCTGATCGAGACCAGCCCATCCTTGCGCAATCGTCAGGCCCAGGCCCTGACCGACCGTTCGGTCGAGTGGCACGAGCGGTTCGAGGATCTGCCCGACGGCCCGCTGCTGCTGGTGGCCAACGAGCTGTTCGACGCCCTGCCCATTCGCCAGTTGGAAAAGGCCGGAGGCGTCTGGCGTGAACGGGTGGTGGCGCTGGACGAGGCCGGCGCCTTCGCCTTCGCCCAGGGCCCTGTCGTGGCCGAGCCGCCCCTGGCCCCCGCCGTGCTGGGCGCGGCCGACGGCGCCGTGGCGGAACTCTGTCCCCAGGGCCGCGCCCTGGCCGGGACCATCGCCCGGCGGCTGGCCCATCAGGGCGGAGCCGCTCTGATCATCGATTACGGCTATGGCAAGAGCGCCGCCGGCGACTCGCTCCAGGCGCTGAAGAGCCACAAGCGCCACCCGGTGCTGTCCGGGCCGGGGACCGCCGACATCACCGCCCATGTGGACTTCCAGGCCCTGGCCGAGGCGGCCTCCGGGCTGGCCCGCGCCCATGGGCCGGTGCCCCAGGGCAGCTTCCTCGCCCGCCTGGGCCTGGAGGAACGGGTCCGCATGCTGATGCAGAACGCCACGCCCGAGCAGGCCGCCCATCTGGCCAGCGGCGCACGGCGCTTGATCGATCCCGGGGAAATGGGCACCCTGTTCAAGGTCCTGGCGCTCGCCGCCCCTCTGCTGCCCGTCCCCCCCGGCCTGGAACACGATTAAATGATCACCTTGTCGGCCCTCAACGAGTTTGTTCGCATCCGCCACGGTTTCTTCACTCGCGAAGGCGGCGTGTCGGAAGGCCTTTACGCCTCGCTCAATTGCGGACCGGGCTCCAGCGACAAGCCGGAGGCGGTGAAGGAAAACCGCCGCCGGGTCATGGCCATGCTCGACCTGCCGGAAGAAGCGCTGGTCACCCTTTACCAGACCCATTCCAGCGACGTGGTGAAGGTCACCGAGCCCTGGGACGCGGCCAAGGCCCCCAAGGCCGACGCCATGGTCACCGACCGGCCCGGCATCGCACTGGGCATCCTGACCGCAGATTGCGCCCCGGTGCTGCTGGCCGACGGCAAGGCCGGCATCGTCGCCGCCGCCCATGCCGGCTGGAAGGGCGCCCTGGGGGGCGTGCTGGACAATACCATCAAGGCCATGGTGGAGATGGGCGCCAAGATGCCCAAGATCGTCGCCGCCATGGGGCCGTGCATCGGGCACCGCAATTACGAGGTGGGGCCGGAATTCCCCGCCCCCTTCCTGGCCGAGGACCCCACCAACGCCGATTACTTCGCGCCGTCGCCGGCCCGGCCCGGTCACTTCCTGTTCGACCTGCCCGGCTATATCTCGCGCAAACTGGCCAAGCTGGGCGTGCACGAGGTCACCCGCGTTCCCGCCGACACCCTGCGCGACGAGGCTCGCTTCTTCAGCTATCGCCGCGCCACCTTGCGCGGCGAGGCCGATTACGGACGCCAGATCTCGGTGATCACGCTGGATCGATGAGACGCCTTTCCCTTCTGCTTCTTCTGCTGCTGACAACCGCCTGCGGCGACATTCCCCAGCCCTTCCGGCACGAAGGTCTCAACGCGGCGGTATCGCCACCCGGGCCGCGCGGCGTGGTGGTGCGCCCGCCCGATGACAGCCCCAGCGGCGCCGCCCTGGCCAAGGCCATCATCAAGCGCCTGAGCGAGCAGGACATCCCCGCCTCCAGCCGCAGCGCCGCCGCCGGCTCTTGGGTGCTGGCCGCCACGCCGGAAACCTCCATCGCCACCAAACGGCTGGTCTGGCGCCTGATCCCCCCGGACGGCGACATCCCGGCCGCGATCACCCAGTCCCTGCCAGCCGCCCTGTGGGAGACGGCGGGTCCGGCCACCATCGACCGCATGGCCGACGAAGTGGTGGCGAAATATGCCGCGACCCTGCACGGCGAGCCCGAACAGCCGCTCGATTCCGCCCCGGCGCGGGTGCCGGCAATCCGCCTGGAACCCCTGGCCGGGCTGCCGGGCGATGGCGACAGCGCCTTGTCCCGGGCCCTGGGCCAAGCCCTGCGGCGCTTGGGACTCAGGCTGGGCGGTCCGGAAGCCGACGTGACGGTGTTGGGCCGGATCACCCTGGTGCCCGGCCGTCCGGGCGAGGAGATCCTCGACGTCACCTGGGTGGTGCAGGACGCCAGGACCGGCAAGGAACTGGGCAAGGCCGCCCAGCAGGGTGCCCTGCCCAAGGGCCGGCTGAGCGGTCCCTGGGGCGCTCTGGCCGGCGATATCGCCGCCGGCGGGGCCGAGGGTATCGCGGACATCATAGCCGCCATACCTCAGAAATAAGGGGCCGGTCATAGGCACCAGTTTACAGAGCGGGTATCCGGCTGTTATACGGGTGCCGGTTTCACGGAGCGCAGCGGCGCGCTAACCCGGCGGTATCCATCATGAAAATCCTCGCCTGCAACAGCAACCGGCCCCTCGCGGAAGCGATCGCCGAATATCTCACCATGTCCATCACCAAGGCGGTGATCCGCCGGTTCTCGGACAACGAGGTCTTCGTCGAGATCCACGAGAACGTTCGTGGCGAGGATGTCTTCGTCATCCAGTCCACCAGCTATCCCGCCAACGACAACCTGATGGAGCTGCTGGTCACCCTGGACGCGCTGCGGCGCGGCTCGGCCCGGCGCATCACGGCGGTGATCCCCTATTTCGGCTATGCCCGCCAGGATCGCAAGTCCTCGCCCCGCTCGCCCATCTCGGCCAAGCTGGTGGCCAATCTGATCACCACCGCCGGCGCCGACCGCGTGGTGACGCTGGACCTGCACTCGGGCCAGATCCAGGGCTTCTTCGACATTCCGCTGGATAACCTCTACGCCGCCCCGGTGTTCACCAACGACATCCGCGCCCGCTACCAGGGCGACGACGTCATGGTGGTGTCGCCCGACGTGGGCGGCGTGGTGCGCGCCCGCGCCATCGCCAGCCGCATCGACGCCGATCTGGCCATCATCGACAAGCGCCGCGAAAAGGCTGGCGTGTCCGAGGTGATGAACATCATCGGCGACGTGCGCGGCCGCCGCTGCATCATGGTCGACGACATCGTCGATTCCGCCGGCACCCTGTGCAACGCCGCCGAGGCGCTGATGAAGGCCGGAGCCGTCTCCGTCGCCGCCTTCGTCACCCACGGCGTGCTGTCGGGCGGCGCGGTGGCCCGCGTCACCGCTTCGCCCCTGGAAGAACTGGTGATCACCGATTCCATCCCCGCCACCGAGGCGGTGAAGATGGCCCGCAACATCCGGCAGGTGACCATCGCCCCCCTGATGGCCGAATCCATCTCGCGCATCAGCGAGGAACGCTCGGTCTCCAGCCTGTTCGACTAGGGGATAACGGGGCTCACGCCCCGGCCCCGGTTGGAGGCTCAGCCTCCAAGCCTCCCATATTTTTGAAAATGGAAGGGGTCTGGGGTCTGCCCCAGATGGGTCCGGGCGATAGCCCGGGTTACCTTCCGAACAGAACATTGCCCAGCAGGCGGAATTCGTCCTTGCGGGCGCTGGACTTGCGCCAGGCCAGACCCAGGCGGCGCGAGCCCCCCATGGCCAGGGGCCGGGTCACCAGACCGGTCCCCGCCAGGATTCCCGCATCCACGGCCAGCATGGGCAGCAGCGTCACCCCCATGCCGGAGGCGACCATCTGCACCAGGGTGCCCAGCGAGGTGCCCAGCACGCCCTCGCCCCGCTTGGGCGCCGGCAGGGAACAGGCGGCCAGGGCATGGTCGCGCAGGCAATGCCCCTCCTCCAGCAGCAGCAATTCCGCCTCGGCCAGATCGCCGCCGGTCACCGCATCCCTGGCGGCCAGGGGGTGACCCGGCGGACAGACCAGCACGAAGGGGTCGGTGGCCAGCGCCACCATCTCCATCTCCGAGGCCTCGTAGGGCAGGGCCAGCACCGCGGCATCCAGCTCCCCGCTGGCCAGCCGGTCCAGCAGCCGGGCGGTCAGGTCCTCCCGCAGCGCCAGCTTGAGATCAGGGTAAAGCGTCCGCAGCCGGGCCAGCGCCCGGGGCAGCAGGAAAGGGGCGATGGTGGGAATCACCCCCAGGCGCAAGCGCATGGACAGGGGCTTGCCGCCGGCCCGGGCCAGGTCAGCGATGTCTTCGGCGGCCCGCAGCAGGTCCCGCGCCCGGGTCACCACCTCCTCGCCCAGGGGCGTCATCAGCACCTTGCGCTTGGTCCGCTCCACCAGGGTGGCGCCCAGCAGGCTTTCCAGCTCCTGCAAGCCGGCCGACAGGGTGCTTTGGGTGGCGAAGCACTCCTCGGCGGCGCGGCCGAAATGGCGGTGCTCGGCCAGGGCGACCAGATAACGCAACTGGCGGAGCGTCGGCAGATGGGTGGCCATCAGGAATGGCCCCTCTGATGCAGCACCGGCATCAGCTCGAAATAAGGACGGATGATCGGCGAGGTCGAAGCATGGAACGCCTCGAACGGCCCGTCGAACGACACCCGGCCTTCGTGCAGCATGACCACGCGCGGCCGCAGCCGGTACAGCAGGTCCTTGTCGTGGGTCACCACCACGGTGGTCCGCGCCTTGCCGTCGCGCTCGTCCACATGGGTGGACAGCAGCAGGTCCTGAATCTGCGAGGCGGTGACCGGGTCCAGGCCGGTGGTCGGCTCGTCGAAGAACATGCAGCGCGGCTCCATGGCCAGCGCCCGGGCAATGGCGATGCGCTTGGCCATGCCGCCCGACAGCGCCTCCACCCGCCCGGCCAGGAAGTCGGCACTGGACGGCAACCCCACCGCCGCCAGCACGCGCTGCGCCATCTTCTCGATGTCGGCGGCGTCCAGGTGCCCTACCTCTTCCAGCCAAAGGCCGATATTGTCCAGCACCGTGCCGGAAAACAGGGCGTTACGCTGGAACACCACGCCCCAGTGGGTGTGGATGTCGGACATGCGGTCGGCGTCCAGGACGGCCAGATCGAGCAGCGGCCCCTCGGCCACCGTGGGATCGGCCACCAGCACCCGCCCGGAATCCGGCTGCATCAGGCCCAGAATATGATTGAGCAGCACGCTCTTGCCGCAGCCCGAACCGCCGACCACCGCAACAAAGGCCCCGGCCTGAATATCTAGATCCACGCCGCGCAGCACCGCATGTCCATCAAAGGCCTTGGTCAGACCCTCGATGCGGATTTCCACGTCTGGTGCGGATGGCTCGCTCATGCAGGCAGGATAAACCCAGCCGCCCGAAACGGCAAACGGCCACCCCGGAGAGGGTGGCCGTTCCACGTCGCGCCCTTGGGCGGACTACTTCTTCAGGTAGTCGCGGATCAGCACTTCGGCGATCTGCACGGCGTTGAGCGCCGCGCCCTTGCGCAGGTTGTCGGCGACGCACCAGAAGGACAGGCCGTTCTTGACGGTGGGATCCTTGCGGATGCGGCTGATATAGACCGGGTCCTCGCCGGTGGTGTCCAGCGGGGTGATGTAGCCGCCCGGCTCGCGGGTATCCATGACCACCACGCCCTCGGCCTCGCGCAGGGCCTCGGTGGCCTCGGCGACGGAGACCGGACGCTCGAATTCCACGTTGATGGATTCCGAGTGGCTGACGAAGACCGGCACGCGCACGCAGGTGGCGTTGACGGCGATATCGGGGTCGAGGATCTTGTGGGTCTCGACGACCATCTTCCACTCTTCCTTGGTCGAGCCGTCTTCCATGAATACGTCGATCTGGGGAATCAGGTTGAAGGCGATCTGCTTAGCGAACTTCTGCGGCTTGATGGCGTCATGGACCAGGATGCCCTTGGTCTGGTCGTAAAGCTCGTCCATGCCTTCCTTGCCGGCGCCCGACACCGACTGGTAGGTGGAAACGACCACGCGCTTGATCTTGCCCAGCTTGTGCAGCGGCTTCAAGGCCACCACCATCTGGATGGTGGAGCAATTGGGATTGGCGATGATGCCGCGCTTCTTGTACTGGGCGATGGCATCCGGGTTGACCTCGGGCACCACCAGCGGCACGTCGGGCTCCATGCGGAAATGCGAGGTGTTGTCGATCACCACGCAGCCGGCGGCGGCGGCGCGCGGGCTGTGGATGGCCGAGACCTTGGCGCCGGGAGACGACAGGGCGATGTCGCAGCCCTTGAAGTCGAAGGTGGCCAAGTCCTTGCACTTCAGGACCTTGTCCCCGTAGGAGACCTCGCGGCCCACCGAGCGCTCGGACGCCAGCGCCACGACCTCGTCGGCCGGAAACTTGCGATCCACCAGAATCTGCAGCATCGCCCGGCCCACATTGCCCGTAGCGCCGATCACAGCAACCTTGTAACCCATGTTCTCTTCTCCGTGTCTCCAGGAGCCCCTGCAATCCCTGGCGCTTCTTCGCATGCGAAAAGGCCCGCGGGAAACTTGCCGCGGGCCTTTTTCGTGCAATCGTGACGAACCGGCCCGCTCAAGCGGTCTTGGTGGTGCCGGTTTTAGTAGTGACGAAGGCCGCCGCCGGGGCTGAACCCCGGGCGTGGGAACCGTTTGCCTTGGACAAGCAGACGAACATCACTTCCTCCATCGGAAGCGTAGCATTAGCGGAAGTGCTTCCGGCACGCAAGGAACTTTAACAGGCGCCCTCATCGCCGGGCGGGCATCACCCCCCCTTGATCCCCGAGCACACCCGCGAGATGAAGGCGTCGATGTCGTCGTTCATGCTGACCGTGCGGCTGGCCAGATCTCCGGCGGCGATCAGCACCTGACCGGCGGCGTCGGTGGCGGTGCCGGCGGTGGAGGCCACTTCGCCGATGGTGTCGGCCACGGTCTGCACGTCGGCGGCCACAGTGCGGATGGACCGGCTCATCTCGGCCACTGCGGCGCTCTGCTGCTCGGTGGTGGCGGCAATGCCGGTGGCGTTGTCGTTGATCTCGCGGATCTTGCCGGCAATGTTGCGCACCGCCTCCACCGCCTGACCGGTGGCGTGGCGCATACCGTCGATCTGGCTGGAGATCTCGTCGGTGGCCCTGGCCGTCTGATTGGCCAGATGCTTGACCTCGTTGGCAACGACAGCAAAGCCTTTTCCCGCCTCGCCCGCCCGCGCCGCCTCGATGGTGGCGTTCAGCGCCAGCAGATTGGTCTGGGCGGCGATCTCGGTGATCAGGCTCACCACTTCGCCGATCTTCTGGGCGGCGGTGTTCAGGCCGTTGATGGCATCATCGGTTTCGGTGGCGACGCGCACCGTCTCCTGGGCCATGCGGGCCGAATCCTGGATGCGGGCCGCCACGTCGCGAATGCCCGACGACACCTGCTCGGCCGCCGCCGCCACGGATTCCACATGGGAATAGGCGTCTTCCGCCGCTCCGGCCACCCGGGTCGATTGCTCGGAGGTCTGCGACGCGATGTCGGACATCTGCTGGGCGGTGGCTTCCAGTTCGGTGGCGGTCGAAGCCACCACCTGGGTCACGTGCTTGATGGTGTTGCCGACGCCGGTGGCCTCGGTGCTGAAGGCCAGGGCGCGCTTTTCCATCTGGGAGAGCGCCTGGTTGATCAGGCGGGCATGGTCGGCGAACTCGCCCACCAGACCGTCGGTGAGGATATGGCGGAAATAGCGCCCCTCGGAGGTCAGCGCCATGGCGGCGTCGGCCTCCTTGGTGAAAGCCTCGGTCAGGTCGAGCAGCCGGTTGATCGCCTTGTCCAATTGGCCGAGCACACCGCTTTCGGTGATGCCGACCACTCGCACGTCCAGACGCCCGGCACCGGCCTCGGCCAGGATGGTGCAGGCCCGGTGGACCGAGCGGCGCGCCCGGTTGATGAAAAGCAGGGCCCCCAGGGCGCCCAGCGCCGCCAGCCCCATGGCCCCGGCATCCAGCAGCGCTCCGCGGCTAAGCGCGATCACCGCGCCCACGCCGCACAGCAGCGCCGCCAGGGCCGTGGCGGCCAAAGCCCTAGAGAGAGAAGACGAATTCATCGTAGGGCACTCCCGCGCCTTGCAGTTTGGCAACCACAGCCTGGAAAGCGGCCTCCATGCCGACTTTGCGGTCGGAGTGGCTGTTCTCGATGGCGAGCAATTCCTTGTAGAGGGCCTCGGCCTTCTCCACCGCATCGCGCCGGGGCGAACGGCGGTTGGAGTGATAGCTGACGATATTGCCCGACTTGTCGAAGGTGGGCGTCACATGGGCCAGAACCCAGTAGTGGTCGCCGTTTTTCGACAGGTTCTTTACATAGGCGAAGATTTCCTTGCCGGCCTCGATGGTGTCCCACAGCAGCTTGAACACGCAGCGTGGCATATCGGGATGGCGGATGATGCTGTGAGGTTTGTTGAGGATTTCGGCCTCGGAAAAGCCGGCCATCCGCAGAAAGACCTCGTTGGCGTAGATGATCCGCCCCTTGGTATCGGTCTTGCTGACGATGATCTCGTCGGCACCGAAGGTACGCTCTACTCCTGACAAGTAAACACCAGGACGCGACATGACAATTCCCCGCATTGGCAGTACGCCGGGTAGCTACCCGCACATTGCAATCCCGACCCTGAGTCCAGGGTCTGTCCGGAGCGGATATTACACCCAAACAGTTTCGATACTATGAACAAGAATGTGTCGGGATGGTGACCAAGAATATGTCGAAATGTAACGCCATCTTTGCTGGAGATGGATTTGGGATGCACAGTTTCCCTCTGCGCCTTCCCTTCCATTCATATGGTTACTTCTCCGTTGAGAACACATACCATTGTATGGTGCTACCACTTACTCATCGGCATATGCATCGACCTATTTACCGCGGGCACAGCCTTCGCTGACTTTGCTTAGAATAACTTTAAACTATAGCATTCCGCTGCTTTTCCTTTGCGTCCCACCGCCACTTGCCTATGCTCGCGCCCCGCCAGCGCCACACCCACGAGAGCCGGGAATGAACTACCGCCACGCCTATCACGCGGGAAATTTCGCCGATGTGATGAAGCACGCCATCCTGGCCATGGTCGTTGCCAGCCTGAAGCGCAAGGACACGCCGTTTTTCGCCCTCGACACCCATGCGGGCATCGGCGCCTATGACCTGGAAGCCCCCCAGGCCGACAAGACCGGGGAGTACCTGAGCGGCATCGCCCGCGTTCTCGACGCCGCCGATCCGCCCGCCGAGCTGGAGACCTATCTGGCCCTGGTGCGGACGTGGAATTCCGAGGGGGTGCTGCGCCGCTATCCGGGCTCGCCCGAACTGATGCGCGGCCTGATGCGCCCCCAGGACCGCATGGCCTTGGTGGAGCTGCACCCCGAGGACGTGGAGACGCTGCGCGCCCGCTTTCACGGCGACCGCCGGGTGGGCGTGCATCATTTGGACGGCTATACCGCCGCCAAGGGCTTGCTGCCTCCACCCGAGCGCCGCGGGCTGGTGCTGATGGACCCGCCCTTCGAGGTCAAGAACGAGTTCGAACGCCTGCTGGCCGCCCTGCGCCGCGCCCGCAAGCTGTGGCCGACCGGCATCTATCTCGCCTGGTACCCCATCAAGGGCCGCGAGCCGGTGGACCAGTTCCTTCAGGCCATAGCCGACGACGGTGGGCCGGAAGCCCTGGCGGCCGAATTGCTGCTGCGTCCGGCCAAAGATCCGTTCAAGCTCAACGGCAATGGCCTGCTGGTGATCAACCCCCCCTGGCAATTGCGGGAGTCTCTCGACCGGGTGCTGCCCTGGCTGGCCGCCGTCATGGCGCCCGACAGCGGCAGCGCCGCCATCCGCCAGTTGATCGGCGAGAAGCCCGCCGGGACCTGAATCCATATTGCAGTGCAAAACTGCAACACTTCGCCAGAATCAAAAGCCAAGCCGGCCCGGGGACTTCCCCAAGGCCGTTGGGGTGATTATATCTTTCCGAAGCGATACACCTTTACCCCGATCCCGTCATGACGTTCATGCGTTCCGCCCTGTTTACCGTCCTGGCGCTGCCCCTGTGGGCAGCGGGTGCGGCGGATTCGGCGGAATTGTCGCCGGCCGCCCGGCTGGTTCCGGGGGGCGGCGCCGTCCGCGCCGAAGCGCCGGCCTTCGGCCTGGGCGAGACCCGACTGCCCCTGATCTCGGCGGGCAAGCTCTCGGCGGGCGCCCTGTCGGGACCGACCTCGAGCCTGTCGGGCCATCCGCTGGCCTTCGGCCTTCCGGGAAGCCAGCTGGCGGTGGGCGGCTATGTGGCCTTTGGCGGCTCCGGCGCCCAATTGTCGTCGTCGCTGCGCAGCGACGGCGCCACCCGGGCGGCCGAAATGGCGGCCTCGTGGGGCGGCGGCGTTCTCGGCAACGATAGCCGGGCAGCCCTCAGCCTGGGAGTCAGCAGCACCGACTGGAGCCGCATTAGCCCCAATTCCCAGCACCCTGCCCTGACCCTGGCCGATCCCTATCGCGGCGGCGCCCGTGGCGGCGGCAGCGACATCAACATGTCGCTCAGCCTGATCCATCAGGTCAGCCCGTCGTTCAGCGTCGGCGGCATGGCCGGAGCCAATCGGAGCAACAGCGCCGAGTCCGCCGGTTCCGGCGTGACCCTGGGCGCCGGCCTGGGATACCGGTTCTAGCCGGCAGCGGAAGAACCCCGCTTTGCGGCAGGGCGACCGCCCTGACCCGTTCGGAGGCACAGCCTCCGAACCTCAAGCTTCTCTTTATTTCAATGGATTAAAAAACTGAAGGGTCCGGGAAGCTGTGCTTCCCGGTTGGGGGATCGGGGGCAAAAGCCCCCGAAGTGACGTTTCTTCCGCAGCTTGCCAAGCCCTATTCCCGTCCGGTCACGCCGCATTCGGCGATGGTCTTGCCCAGTTCCTTGCAGATCAGCTTGGCGCCGCCCTCGTCCTTGGCGCCGGCGAACAGGCGGACGAACTTGCCCTTGCCCTTGAGGTCGACGGACTTCATCACCGGCTCGGAGCCCTTGAGGCTGGCCGAGCGCTCGGCCAGGATGCCCCAGCCTTTCCTGGCCCAGGCCTCGGTCTTGTACGAGGCGAGATAGACCAGCTTGCGCGGCGCCTCGGGAGCCGGCGCGGGCGGCGCGACCGCCGGCACGGCGGCCACCACCGTGGGCGGCGCGGCCGGTTCGGCCATCATGGGCGCGGGATTGGCGGCCAGCTTCTCGCCATGTTCGAGCCGCAGCACCCAGGCGCCGTAGCGGGTCACCAGGGCGCCGTCTCCCATGGCGGCATAGCGGGCGAAGGGCTTGCCGTCGCATTCGACCACCAGAACCGCGACCTGGTCCGCCATGCCCGGCCAGTCGGGGGCCGAGGCCCCGACCACCGAGGACAGCGGCGCCCGGTCATCGAGGTAACGCGGCGTCAGGCAGACCCCGCCGGCGGCATTTCCCGCCCGGCCTGGTTCCATGGGAACGGCCTGCCCCCGCGGCGCCGAAGCGGAATCGGCGACCGCCCCCGAGGCGAAGGCGTCGGTGACGATCCAGGTGCCGTTATGCCACGCCCCGGCCATGGGCTGGGGAGACGCGGCGCAGCCGCCCAGCAGGACCAGGGCGCCAAGCGACAGGATGGGAGGCGAAAGCCGATGCGTCATCACTCACCTCACATCACGTCGAGCAGCAGCTTGCGGCGATTGAGCGGCTGAACCGGACGGGCATTGTTGGGGAACAGCTTGGCGAAGGCGGCCAGCTGCTCGGCCGAGGCGGTGATGGCCTGACGGTAGACCACCCACTGCACCACCTCGGTGCAGGGCGGCGTGGTCAGCGAGCCGGCATAGCGGAAGGTCACCGGGTCCTTGGGCAGCAGCATGGAGGCGTCGAGCATGGAAGTCGCCGTGGCCGCCTCGCCCGCCTTGGCGGGCATCACCTGCCAGATGGCTTCCAGGGCCGGGTTGGCGGCCCCCTTGGCGATCATCACGCCCAGCACCGCCAGCCCACCGTCGGCGGCCTTGTGGACGAAATGGCATTCCATGTCGAAGAAGGCGCCGTCCACCGTGTGCTCGCTGGGATGATGGAAGTGGAACTGGAGCAGGTCATAGGACTTGCCGTCCAGCATCAGGGTGCCGCCGCCGGAGCAATCCACCTGGATGGTGTGACCGTTGTTCTGCACCCTGAGCGGCACCGGCCGCCAGGCGGCCATGGGATCGCCGATGATGGCGGCGATGGGCCGGGTGAGGTCGACGGGCGATTGCTCGCGCCCCATGGAACAGGCGGCGTATTCCGGCGACAGCATGCCCCATTCCTTGGGGCCGCCATGTCCCTCATAGGCCCAGTGAGCCCCCTCGGCCGCCACCGCCTCGGCAATAGAGCCGCCGCAGGTCCCGCACAGGCAAGCGGCGCCGGTAGCCCCCTTGAGGAATGAACGACGATCCATGAACCCCTCCCGTCAAACAAACTTGAAGGGGAAGGCTATCGTCGAATCGGCCTGCCGTCCATCACTCCTCCAACTCGGCGCGTCCGGCGAACAGATCCAGCGCTTCCGGATTGGCCAGGGCCTCCTTGTTTTTCACCGCGCGGCCGTGCACCACGTCGCGCACCGCCAGTTCGACGATCTTGCCCGACTTGGTGCGGGGAATGTCGGCCACCTGCACCACCTTGGCCGGCACGTGGCGCGGCGTGGTGTTGTCGCGGATGCGCTTCTTGATGCGCGTCTCCAGTTCCGGCGACAGCGTCACCCCGTCGCGCAGCCGCACGAACAGCACCACCCGGACGTCGGCCTGCCAGTCCTGGCCGATCACCAGGCTTTCCAGCACGTCGTCGATCTGCTCCACCTGCCGGTAGATCTCGGCGGTGCCGATGCGCACGCCGCCGGGATTGAGGGTGGCATCCGAGCGGCCGAAGACGATGATGCCGCCGGTCTCGGGGTTAAGCTCCACCCAGTCGCCATGGGTCCAGATGCCGGGAAACTTCTCGAAATAGGCGGCGCGGTACTTGGCGCCGTCGTCATCGTTCCAAAAGCCCACCGGCATGGAGGGAAACGCCCGGGTACAGACCAGTTCACCCTTGCTGCCGGCCAAGGACTGGCCATTCTCGTCGAAGACCTCCACCTTCATGCCCAGGCCCCGGCATTGGATCTCGCCGCGATAGACGGGAACCAGGGGGTTGCCCAGCATGAAGCACGAGATGATGTCCGTGCCGCCGGAGATGGAGGCCAGTTGCACGTCCGCCTTCACCTTGGCGTAGACATAGTCGAACCCCTCGGGCGCCAGCACCGAGCCGGTGGAGCAGATGGTGCGCACCGTGGCGAGCGAATGGGTCTTGATCGGCTCCAGCCCCGATTTGGCGATGGCGTCGATCCACTTGGCCGAGGTGCCGAACAGGGTCATGCCCTCAGCGTCGGCGAAGTCGAATAGGATGTTGCCGCCCAGATGGCTGGGATTGCCGTCATAGAGCAGCAACGTGGCCTCGGCCCCCAGCCCGGCCACCAGCCAGTTCCACATCATCCAGCCGCAGGTGGTGAAATAGAACACCCGGTCATCCTTGCGCACGTCGCAATGCAGCCGATGCTCCTTCAATTGCTGGATCAGCGATCCGCCCGCCGAATGGACGATGCATTTGGGCGCGCCCGTGGTGCCCGACGAATACATGATGTAAAGCGGGTGGTCGAAGGGCAGGCGGAGGAACTCCACCGCCTTGGCCGGAAAGGGCGCCAGGAAGTCGCCGAGATGGACCGCCTTGTCCACGCCCGACAGATCCGCCGCCTCGCGGGTATAGGGCACCACCACCACCCGCTCCAGCGAGGGAATGCCCGGCACGATGGCCGCCAGCTTCTCCAGGCAGTCATGGGCCTTGCCCGAATAGAAATAGCCCTCGGCCGCCACCAGCACCTTGGGCGCGATCTGGCCGAAGCGGTCCAGCACGCCCTGGACGCCGAAATCGGGCGAGGCCGAGGACCAGATGGCCCCCAACGACGCCACCGCCAGCATGAAGGCCACGGATTCCGGCATGTTGGGCATGTAGCCCGCCACCCGGTCGCCCTTGCCCACGCCGGCCGCACTCAGCGCCTGCTGGAGGCGCGACACCAGGGCGCGCAGCTCGGCGAAGGAAAGGCGCCGTTTGACCTTGTCCTCGCCCCAGAACACCAGGGCGTCGCCGCCATCGTCGCGCCGCAGGAGGTTCTCGGCGAAGTTCAGCCTCGCCTCGGGAAACCACCGGGCGCCCGGCATGCGGCCAGCATCGTCGACCACCACTCCGCCGTCGGGGCGGTCGCCGATGATCCCGACCTCGTCCCACACCAGGGACCAGAACTGGTCGGGGCGATCCACCGACCAGCGCCACAGCCCCGCATAGTCGGTCGCACCCACCTGAAAGCGGGCGTCTGCCCGGCGCATGAACCGGGCAAGCGCCGAAGCTTCGGCACGCTCCTTGGACGGTTGCCACAGCAAGACGGACATGCTTCCTCCGAGCTTTACGATCACTTGTTCGTTTTTACCGCGAAGCCGCGGTCACGCCAAGGGCGATCCACCGGAAAACACCTATGGACCAGATACAATTTGCCTCATTCCGCCCGTGGAGCCATAAGAAAAGTCGTAGCATACTCACGCGCTGGGCCACCGAGGAATTCGAGTATCACATGAACATCTCCATCTCCCACCAGGACGACACCCTGACCGTCCGTCTCGACGGGACCATGGACTATACGGTCACCAGCCAGATGAACAGCCTGATCAGCGACATCGGCTCCATCAAGGCGGCACGGGTCGTCGTCGATCTGACCAAGGTGGCGCGGGTGGATTCCGTCGGACTGGGAATGCTCCATCTGGCCAAGGACGAGATCGTCAGCAATGGCCGCCACCTCACCCTGCGAGGGGCTTCGGGAAATGTCCGGCGGCTGTTCGAACTGACCGATGGCGATTCCAGCTTTCACTTCGAATAGTCCCCTTCCATGATTCTGCGCCTGCTTCTGGCGATCGGCGGAGGCCTCGCCCTGTGGTGGGCCTGGCACTGGTGGCGCAAGGCCTCGCCCGACCAGACGAAAAAGGCCCTGGTCGCCGCCGCCCTCGCCCTGCTGGTGATCGGCGGCGTCGCCCTGGTGGCGACGGGCAAGCTGGCCGGGCTGTTCGCCATTCTGGCGGGCCTCTCGCCCTGGATCGGCCGGGCCATGCGCCTGCACCAGATGTGGCAGGCTTTTCGCCGCATGACCGGCCGCGACGCCCCGGCCGAAGCCGCCCCGCCGCCGCCCTCGCCCCCCGCCGACACCGCCATGACCCGTGCCCAGGCCCTGGAGGTTCTGGGCCTGTCGCCCGGCGCCAGCTCCGACGACGTCCGCGAAGCGCACCGCCGCCTGATGCGCGCCGCCCACCCGGATACCGGCGGGTCCACCTGGATCGCCGCCCGTCTCAATCAGGCCCGCGACATTCTACTGGGCTGATTTTCCCGCCTAACCGTTGCTTCCGACGCCAGGGCGTGGCAAAACATGCCGCGACCGTAATGAGACGCCATGACGTGCGCCGGGCGGTCGAGACAAAGCTTTCAGGAGTGATCGATGACTCGTCGAGTCCGCAAGGCCGTGTTCCCCGTGGGTGGCATGGGCACCCGCTTCCTGCCCGCCACCAAGGCGATGCCCAAGGAAATGCTGCCGGTGGTGGATAAGCCGCTGATCCAGTATGCGGTGGAAGAGGCGGCCGCCGCCGGGTGCGAGCACTTCATCTTCGTCACCGGGCGCGGTAAGAACGCGCTGGAAGATCACTTCGACCACAATCCCGAGTTGGAGCGCATCCTCAAGGATCGCGGCAAGTTCGATCTGGTGGAGGCGGTGACCTCCTGGATGCCCAAGTCGGGCCAGATTTCCTATACCCGCCAGTCCGAGCCCCTGGGCCTGGGCCACGCCGTGTGGTGCGCCCGCGACCTGGTGGCCGACGAGCCCTTCGCCGTGCTGCTGCCCGACGACCTCATCCTCTCCAAGACCGCCTGCCTCAAGCAGATGGCCGCCGTGCACACCGAGGTGGGCGGCCACGTGGTCGCCGTCTCCGACGTGCCGCGCGAGCATACCAAGCGCTACGGCATCCTGGACGTGGAACACGACAACGGCCGCCTGGCCCGCGCCAAGGGCCTGGTGGAAAAGCCCGATCCGGACGTGGCGCCCTCGACCCTGTCCATCATCGGCCGCTACATCCTGCATCCCGCCGTGTTCGACGTGCTGGACAAGAAGGAGAAGGGTGCCGGCGGCGAGATCCAGCTGACCGACGCCATCAGCCAGACCATCGGTATGGTTCCCTTCCATGGCCTGCGCTTCGAGGGCAACCGCTTCGATTGCGGCGACAAGGTGGGCTGGCTGGAAGCCAACCTCGCCTTTGCCCTGGCCCGTGACGACACCGCCGAGGCCGCCCGCGACCTGATCACCCGCTTCCATAAGGACTGACGCCCCATGCGCATCGCCATGATCGGCACCGGCTATGTGGGTCTGGTGTCGGGAACCTGCTTCTCGGAATTCGGCATCGACGTGGTCTGCGTCGACAAGGACGCGGCCAAGATCGAGAAGCTGCACCAGAATATCATGCCCATCTACGAGCCGGGCCTGGACGACATGGTCGCCGCCAATGTGGAGGCGGGGCGCCTGTCCTTCACCACCGACCTCAAGGAAGCGGTCAAGGATGCCGACGCGGTGTTCATCGCGGTGGGCACGCCGAGCCGCCGCGGCGATGGCCATGCCGACCTCAGCTACGTCTATGCCGCGGCCGAGGAAATCGCCGATTCCATGACCGGCTACACCGTGGTGGTGACCAAGTCCACCGTGCCGGTAGGCACCGGCGACGAGGTGGAGCGCATCATCCGGGCACGGCGTCCCGATGCCCAGTTCGACGTGGTCTCCAATCCGGAATTCCTGCGCGAAGGCTCGGCCATCAACGACTTCATGCGGCCCGACCGCGTGGTCATCGGCACCGAGTCCGAGAAGGCCCGCAAGGTGATGAAGCAGCTCTATCGGGTGCTGTACCTGATCGAGACGCCCATCGCCTTCACGTCGCGGCGCACCTCGGAACTGATCAAATACGCCGGCAACACCTTCCTGGCCACCAAGATCACCTTCATCAACGAGATCGCCGATCTGTGCGAGAAGGTGGGCGCCGACGTTCACGACGTGGCCAAGGGCATCGGCCTCGACGGCCGCATCGGCAAGAAGTTCCTGCATCCCGGCCCCGGCTATGGCGGCTCGTGCTTCCCCAAGGACACCCTGGCCCTGGTCAAGACCGCCCGCGACTACAACGCCCCCTTGCGCATCGTCGAGACGGTGGTCGCCGTCAACGAGGCCCGCAAGAAGCAGATGGCCGAGCGGGTCATCGCCGCCTGCGGCGGCTCGGTGAAGGGCAAGACCATCTCGGTGCTGGGCCTGACCTTCAAGCCCAACACAGACGACATGCGCGACTCCCCCTCCATCGACATCGTCTCGGCGCTGATCGAGGCGGGAGCCACAGTCAAGGCCTTCGACCCGGAGGGCATGGAAGAAGCCAAAAAGCTGCTTCCCGCCGCTGTCGAGTATTGCAAGGACGCCTACGCCACCATGCCCGGCGCCCATTGCGCCGTGATCATCACCGAGTGGAACGAGTTCCGGGCGCTGGACCTCAAGAAGGTCAAGTCGCTGCTGGCCCAGCCCAGCATCGTCGACCTGCGCAACGTCTATGTCCCCGAGGAAATGGCCGAACTGGGCTTCGCCTATTCCAGCATCGGCCGTCCGTAATCCATCAAGCCTCCGCCATCGGCCGCCTGTTCCGGCCGATGGCGGGATTGACCGACGCCCGCCGGCACAATTCCGGATAGGCCGGCTCCTCCAGGCCGATCAGCGGCAGGCCGGTCTCCGCGATGAAGGCCTCCACATGGGCGGCGGAGAAATCCTCCCGCGCCACGCCGCGCGACAGCGCCCGGTCAACCATGTCCAGTTCCTGGCCCCAATAGCCGCAGCGCGGCGCCTTGATGTTGCCCTGGATGGCCTGCATGTCCGGCACCATGCAATCCATGCGGTAATACGGCCAGATATCGGCATAGAGGAAGTCCACGCCGTCGACCCGCACCTCGCGGGCATCGGCCTGGACGATGTCGATCTTGTCGCGCTGCGGCCAAGTGTCGAAGGCCGCGAACTGGTGGAACATGGCGATAACCTCGGGGTCCCGGTCCACCACCACCACGCGCTCCACCGCCTTACGGGCAGACACCGCATAGGCCATGGCCCCCATGCCCATGCCGCAGACCACCACCTTGCCCCGCGCCGCCGCCAGATGCGGCATCTGGCTTTCGATCTCGCCGGGAGTCAGGCTCATCCAGCATTCGCCGTCGCGCACCAGACCGGCATTCATCCAGTTCAGTTGGCGGGGGCCGCTGAAATAGCCGGGCGCCGCGATCAGGAACATCTCGCGCAAGGCCCAGTTGGGGCCGCTCACCGCCTTGTAGCGCGGCACCGCCATGGGCGGATAGGGCACGTCCGTGCCGCCGATGACCACCCCCGCCGCCGCCAGAGCCTCCGGCTCATAGCCATCAAGAGATTCACATCCAGACAACTAAGCCTCCTGCATGTACACCAATGATGACCATATCCCTATAGGGGCTTCATGCAATATCTTATCTCGTAAAATTTGCCGCCTTTCCTGCGCCATTGACACCTGCCCCGCCATCGGCCATCAACGCCGAAGCAGTTTTGTCGGAAGGGAGCCCCGCGCCATGGCCGCAGTGAAGACGATCCCCACCACCCCCTTTTCCGGCCAGAAGCCCGGGACCTCGGGTCTTCGCAAGAAGGTCAAGGTCTTCGCCCAGCCCCACTACCTGGAAAACTTCGTCCAGGCGGTGTTCGACTCCATTGGAGACCTGGGGGGCAAGACCCTGGTGGTGGGCGGCGACGGCCGCTATCACAACCGCACCGCCATCCAGACCATCCTGAAGATGGCTGCCGCCAGCGGCTTCGCCAAGGTGATGGTGGGCCGGGGCGGCATCCTGTCCACCCCGGCGGCGTCCTGCGTCATCCGCAAGTACAAGACCTTCGGCGGCATCATCCTGTCAGCCAGCCACAATCCCGGCGGCCCGGACGAGGATTTCGGCATCAAGTACAACATCCCGGCCGGCGGCCCGGCGCCCGAGGCCATCACCGAGGCCATCTACGCCCGCACCCAGGAAATCTCGTCCTACAAGATCATCGAAGCGGCGGATGTGGATCTGGACACCATCGGCGAGCGCGGCCTGGGCGGCATGACGGTGCAGGTCTTCGACCCCGTCGCCGATTATGCCGAGCTGATGGAAAGCCTGTTCGACTTCGGCGCCATCCGGGCGGCCTTCGCCGCCGGGTTCCGCATGAAGTTCGACGCCATGCACGCGGTGACCGGCCCCTATGCCACCGAGATCCTGGAGAATCGCCTGGGCGCCCCCAAAGGCACCGTGATGAACGGCGTGCCGCTGGAAGATTTCGGCCACGGCCATCCCGACCCCAATCTGGTCCATGCCCATGATCTGGTGGAGGCCCTGACCGGTGCCGGCGCCCCCGATTTCGGCGCGGCCTCGGATGGCGACGGCGACCGCAACATGATTCTGGGCCGCGACTTCTATGTGACGCCGTCGGATTCCCTGGCGGTGCTGGCCGCCAATGCCACCCTGTGTCCCGGCTATGCCCGGGGCCTGAAAGGCATCGCCCGGTCCATGCCCACCAGCGCCGCGCCCGACCGGGTGGCGGCCAAGCTGGGCATTCCCGCCTGGGAGACTCCCACCGGCTGGAAATTCTTCGGTACCCTGCTGGACGCGGGCAAGGCCACCTTCTGCGGCGAGGAAAGCTTCGGCACCGGCTCGGACCATGTGCGCGAGAAGGACGGGCTGTGGGCGGTGCTGGCCTGGCTGAACGTGCTGGCCGTGCGCAAGCAAAGCGTCGCCGACATCGTTACCGCCCATTGGCGGGAATACGGCCGCAACGTCTATTCCCGCCATGATTACGAGGGCATCGATTCCGCCGCCGCCGAAGGGCTGATGGAGCATCTGCGCGGCCTGTCCCTGAAGGGCGAGCGGCTCGGGACCTACACCGTCGCCTTCAACGACGACTTCGCCTATACCGACCCCGTTGACGGCTCTGTCTCGAAGAAGCAGGGCATCCGCGTGGTATTCGAGGACGGCTCCCGCGTGGTCTTCCGCCTGTCGGGCACCGGCACCGAGGGCGCCACGCTGCGCGTCTACATCGAGCGCTTTGAACCCGACGCCACCAAGCACCATCTGGACCCCCAGGTGGCCCTGGCCGACCTCATCACAATCGCCCGCGACCTGGCCCAGATCGAGGCCCGGACCGGACGGACCGAACCGACGGTGATTACCTGACATGACCCACATCTTCCACCCCACCATCCTGCGCGAATACGACATCCGCGGCATTATCGGCGAGACGCTGTTCGCCGCCGACGCCGAGGCCATCGGCCGGGCTTTCGGCACGCGGGTGCGCCGCAATGGCGGCCATGTGGTCTGTCTCGGCTGGGACGGTCGCCTATCCAGCCCCGAGATGGCCGAGGCGCTGACCAAGGGCCTGATGGCGGCGGGCTGCACCGTGCGGCGTGTCGGGCGCGGCCCCACCCCCATGCTGTATTTCGCCGCCAAGGTGCGGGACGCCGATGGCGGCATCATGGTGACGGGCAGCCACAACCCGCCCAACCACAACGGCTTCAAGATGGTGCTGGCCGGCAGGCCGTTCTTCGGCCCCGACATCCAGTCGCTGGGGACCATCGCCGCTGCCGGCGACTTCGCCAGCGGCGAGGGCAAGGCCGTCGAGGATTCGGTGTTCGAGGAATACGTGTCCCGCCTGGCCCAGGATTATGACGGCCTGCGCGACCTGCGGGTAGTGTGGGATTGCGGCAACGGCGCCACCGGCGAGGTGCTGCACGCCTTGGTCAAGCGCCTGCCCGGCACCCATACCGTGCTGTTCGGCGAGATCGACGGGCATTTCCCCAATCACCACCCCGACCCCACCGAGCCCCACAATCTGGTGGCGCTGCAGGACAAGGTGCTGACCGAATCCGCCCATCTGGGCATCGCCTTCGACGGCGACGGCGACCGCATCGGCGTGGTGGATGCCGAGGGCCGCATCCTCTACGGCGACCAGATCCTGGTGATCCTGGCCGAGGATCTGCTGAAATCCCTGCCCGGCGCCACCATCATCGCCGACGTCAAGGCCTCCAAGGTGTTCTTCGACGAGGTGCGCCGCATGGGCGGCAACGCCGTCATGGGCCGCACCGGCCATTCACTGATTAAGACCCAGATGGCCGAGACCGGCGCCCCCCTGGCCGGCGAGATGAGCGGCCACATCTTCTTCGCCGACCGCTATTACGGCTTCGACGACGCCCTTTACGCCGCCATCCGCCTGCTGGGCATCGTGGCGCGCTGGGATCACACGACCATCGGCCAGCGCCGCGACAGGCTGCCCCACATGGTCAACACCCCGGAACTGCGCTTCGACTGCCCGGAGGAGCGAAAGTTCGCCGTGGTGGCCGAGGTGAAAGCCCGTCTGGAGGCCGAGGGCGCCAGCTTCTCAGCCATCGACGGCGTGCGGGTGGATACCCCGGACGGCTGGTGGCTGCTGCGCGCCTCCAACACCCAGGCGGTGCTGGTGGCCCGTTGCGAGGCGGCCAGTTCCGAGGGGCTCAAGCACCTGCGCCAGACCCTGGCCGACCAGCTGGCGGCCAGCGGGGTGAGTCTGGGGCATACCCACTGATGGTGGCTTGAAATTCCCCCGGTTCGCCTCCAGACTAATATTATTCGAAGGTAGGGGGTCGGGGACCGGTCTCCCCTCCGCAATAATTCAATAGCCAAGAGATAAAGGGGGACCACCGATGTCCGTTGAAACCATCCTGAAGACCAAGGGCAGCGTCATCTTCACCATCCGCCCCGAGCATTCGGTGGCCGATGCCGCGGCGCTGCTGACCAACAAGAAGGTCGGCGTCGCCGTGGTTTGCGACGCCAAGGGGCAAACTGCAGGGCGTGCTGTCCGAGCGCGACATCGTCAAGGGCCTGGCCCAGTACGGCAAGGCCGCCCTGGAAATGCCGGTGCGCAACGTGATGTCCAGCCCGGTGGTGACCTGCTCGCCCGGCGACAGCGTCAAGACCATCATGGGTGTGATGACCGAACGCCGCATCCGCCATCTGCCGGTGCTGGAAAAGGACGAACTGGTCGGCATCGTCTCCATCGGCGACGCGGTCAACTTCCGTCTGACCGAAGCCCAGATGGAGATGAACGTGCTGCGCGACGTGGCCGCCACGCGGTAGTTTTTCCCTCGACGCCCCCCGGGAATCGCTGGATTCCGGGGGGCGTTTGCATTTTTGCACCCCCTCCATGCACGACAGTTATGTTGCAGTGCGAAAATCATGTTGCACTGCGGCATGGTTCTGTTAGATTGACGTCATGTTGCAGCGCACAACGCGCCCACCCCAGATAAGGATCACGCACATGACCATCAAGATCGACGGCTTCGAGAAGTTCGTTTCCATGGGCAAGGACAATGCCGACGCCTTCGCCAAGTCCGGCGCCATCGCCGTCAAGGCCTTCGAAGAGATCGCCAAGGCCCAGCAGGCCCTGATCGCCGAGAACGTCAAGAAGGCCGACGCCGCCGTCAAGGCTCTGTTCTCCGTGAAGAGCCCGGCCGAGTTCGCCGACCTGCAGGGCAAGCTGGCCCGCGAGACCCTGGAGAGCGCCATCGCCGACGGCCGCAAGCTGGCCGAGCTGTCCACCTCGGCCCTGACCGCCGCGGCCGAGCCGATCCAGGCCCGTTTCGCCGCCCTGACCAAGGTTGCCGCTTAATCCGATCCCCAACGGGTCCGTCGAGGTTCCTCCCACCTCCGACGGACCTGGATCGGATAAGACCCCGCCGCCGCCCATTGAATGTCCGGGGCTCTCCCCCCCATCCCGCTGCTTCCGGACATTGGCGACGACGGATACGAGCCCCGGCCTCCCTCCCAAGGCCGGGGCTTTTTCTTTGCGTTTTTCAAATCGGCATTCCTTGACCGATTTCATCAAGGCTCCTACCTTTCTCTTGGAGAAGGAGTGAGTCCATGTCGTTCAAGGGTACCGATAGCTATGTGGCGACCGAAGACCTGCTGGTCGCCGTCAATGCGGCGCTGCGTCTCGAGCGCCCGCTGCTGATCAAGGGCGAGCCGGGCACCGGCAAGACCGTGCTGGCCGCCGAAGTGGCCAAGGCCCTGGGCCGCCCCCTGCTGCAATGGCATGTCAAATCCACCACCAAGGCCCAGCAGGGCCTGTACGAATACGACGCGGTGGCGCGACTGCGCGACTCGCAGCTGGGCGACCAGCGCGTCCACGACATCTCCAATTACATCGTCCGGGGCAAGCTGTGGGAGGCGTTCGAGGCCCCCACCCCGCCGGTGCTGCTGATCGACGAGATCGACAAGGCCGACATCGAATTCCCCAACGACCTGCTGCTGGAACTCGACCGCATGGAATTCCATGTCTACGAGACCAAGCAGGTGGTCAAGGCGGTCAAGCGGCCCATGGTGATCATCACGTCGAACAACGAGAAGGAACTGCCCGACGCCTTCCTGCGCCGCTGCTTCTTCCACTACATCCGCTTTCCCGACCGCGAGACCATGGAGCGGATCGTCACCGTGCATTATCCCGGGCATCAAGCCGGCCCTGCTGCACGAGGCCTGACCGTATTCTTCGACATCCGCGAGGTGCCGGGGCTGAAGAAGAAGCCGTCCACCTCGGAACTGCTGGACTGGATCAAGCTGCTGCTGTCCGAGGACCTGTCCCCCGACGATCTGCGCGCCAAGGACAAAAGCACGCTGATCCCCAAGCTGCACGGCGCCCTGCTGAAGAACGAGCAGGACGTGCACCTGTTCGAGCGTCTGGCCTTTCTCAGCCGGCGGGAGGGACGCTGATGAGCATCATCGCGTGGACCGAGGCCATGAGCGTGGACAACCCCGCCCTGGACAAGGACCACCAGAAGCTGATCCGCATGATCAATGAGCTGGACCAGTCGGCTCCGGACTTCCTGGAGCTGTTCAACGCCGTCCTCGACTACACCACCGGCCATTTCGACCGCGAGGAAACCCATCTGGACGCCATCGGCTTTCCCGGCCTGGACGCCCACCGCGTCCAGCACGACGACTTCGCCGATCAGGTGGCGGCCATGCTGAAGGAGTATCGCGAGCGTCCCTTCGACGCCGGCGATACGAGGCTGAAGGACTTCCTGTGGTCCTGGCTGAAGGGGCACATCCTGATCGAGGACCAGCGCTACGCCGCCTGGACCCGAGCGCGGGGCGGCTGAGACCCGCCATGTTCCTCAACCTGTTCCTCGAACTGCGCGACGCCAAGGTGCCGGTCACCTTGAAGGAATACCTCACCCTGCTGGAGGCCCTGGCCGAAGGCGTGGCCGAGATGAGCGTCGACACCTTCTACTATCTCTCGCGCTCATGCCTGGTAAAGGACGAGCGCAACCTGGACAAGTTCGACCGGGTGTTCGCCCGCGTGTTCAACGGCGTGGTGGGGGAAGGCGACGAACTGGCCGCCGCGCTGAAGGCCGCCATTCCTGAGGAATGGCTGCGCAAGCTGGCGGAAAAGCATCTGACGCCCGAGGAGATGGAGCAGATCCAGTCGGCGGGCGGCTTCGAGAAGCTGATGGAAACCCTGAAGAAGCGGCTGGAGGAGCAGAAGGAGCGCCACCAGGGCGGCTCCAAATGGATCGGCACCGCCGGCACCTCGCCCTTCGGCGCCTATGGCTATAATCCCGAGGGTGTGCGCATCGGCCAGCACGAATCCCGGCATCGCCGCGCCGTCAAGGTCTGGGACGAGCGGGCCTATCGCAATCTCGACGACGGCATCGAGCTGGGCACCCGCAACTTCCGCATGGCGCTGCGCCGCCTGCGCCGCTTCGCCCGCGAGGGCGCCGCCACCGAGCTGGACCTGGCCGGGACCATCACCTCGACGGCGCGGGCGGGCGGCTGGCTCGACCTGCAGATGCGGCCCGAACGCCACAACAAGGTCAAGGTGCTGCTGCTGCTCGACATCGGCGGCTCCATGGACGAGCACGTGCGCACCTGCGAGGAGCTGTTCTCGGCGGTACGCTCGGAGTTCAAGCATCTGGAGCACTTCTACTTCCACAACTGCCCCTATTCCGGCCTGTGGAAGGACAATCACCGCCGCCACCAGGACGTCACCCACACCCTGGACGTCATCCATACCTTTCCGTCGGACTACAAGCTGATCTTCGTCGGCGACGCCGCCATGAGCCCCTACGAGATCACCATGCCGGGCGGCGCGGTGGAGGAGTGGAACGAGGAGCCGGGTCACGTCTGGATGCGCCGCCTGCTCGACCAATGGCCCAGCGCCGTCTGGCTCAACCCGGCGCCCCAGGCCCGCTGGCAATGGACCCACTCCACCCAGATGATCCAGCAATTGATGGACGGGCGCATGTTCCCCATGACCCTGGAAGGCCTCGACGGGGCCATGCGCGACCTGAATCGGAACGGCCCCCGCACCAAATGACTGTCACACGCTAGTGACGGATAGCCGATATTGGATTGCCGCCACCCTGTGATAGGGTATGGGCCGCTTTGGGGAGGGAAACAGGACCGAATGGCGGAGGGGGGCAACCGGACCCTGACCTGGCTGGGCGGAGCACGGGGCCACCTGTTCCAGGTGGTGGTGCTGGGCCTTGTTCCCGCAGTTTTCCTCGGCACCCTGGCCATCATCATCCAGCTGGCGGAATCCCTGTCCCTGCAGGCGGCGGGCTCCCAGGTGGAAACCCTGGCCCGCATGGCGGCCGCCATTCATGACCGCGGATTGGAAAGCTCGCGCGAGGCCCTGGCCGCCCTGGCCACCGATCCCGAAGACGACGAATGCGGCAGCCATTACCGCCACTTCCTGCTGGCCGTGGAGGGGCATTACGGCTTCTTGCGCACGGACCCGTCCGGGCGGGCGGGATGCAGCATCGCCCAGGGCACCGATATCTCCTGGCTGACCAAGGGACCGCAGATCGGCCGCGCCATGGAAACCGGAGCCTTCGCCACCGGCCCCTATGTCCAGCTCGAGGATGGGCGGGTCGCCCTGCCCATGGCCTATCCCATTCTCGACTGGCTGGGCACGCCGCGCGGCGTGGTGGCGACCGCCCGGTCGCTGGACCATCTGGCCAAGGCGGTGGCCCCGCCCATCCTGCCCGACGGGGCGCGCCTGCTGGTGCTGAAATCCGACGGCACCGTCCTGGCCCGCGTGCCCGCCCTTTCCGGTGACGCCCCGGCCATCACCCCGGTCCCCGAATTGAGGGAGGCGGCGGCAAGGGGCCGCGGCGGATCTTTCACCGCCATCGCCATCACCGGCGAGACCTCGGTCTTCGGCGTCGCCCCCCTGGGCCGCATGGCGCCCGAGACCATGGTGGCGGTGACCATGCCCGTGGAGATGCTGGGAGGGTCGGAACGCCAGTTCCTGCGCATGGCGGTCACCGCCTTCGGCATCGCCGGCTCGGGCGCCGTCCTGCTGCTGTGGTATTCCAGCCGCCGCCTGCTGTTCCAGCCCCTGGGACGGCTGGCCGGCGCCATGCGCCGGGTGCGGGCCGGCGACATGGCCGCCCGCGCCGGCGGCGGCATCGGCGAAGTGGGCGAGATGGGCGACACCTTCGACACCATGGTCGGCGCCCTGAACGAACGCGAGGCTCGGCTGACCGAGAGCGAGGACCGCTTCCGCGCCACCTTCGAGCAGGCGGCGGTGGGCATGTGCCACACGACCCTGGACCGCCGTTTCATCCGCATCAACAGCCGGTTCGCCGAGATGCTGGGCTGCGCGCCCCAGGAACTGATCGGCCGCTCCGCCAGCGACTTCACCCATCCCGACGACCGCAAGCTGGGATTGGACGGCATCGACCACATCATCCAGGGCACCCGGGAAAGCAACAGCATCGAGAAGCGCTATCTCCGCAAGGACGGCACGATCGTCTGGGCCAACCTGACCGTGTCGGCTCTGCGCCGCGACGGTCAGGTCGAGTACATCATCGGGGTGGCCGAGGATATCAGCTGGCGCAAGCGGGCCGAGGACGAACTGCGCGCCGCCAAGGAGCAGGCGGAAAGCGCCAGCCGCGCCAAGAGCGACTTCCTGGCCGGCATGAGCCACGAATTGCGGACTCCGCTCAATGCCATCATCGGGTTCGCCGAGACCATGTATTCCCAGGTCCTCGGCCCCATGCCCGAGCGCTACCGCGAATATGCCGGCGATATCTCCGCCTCGGGCCGCCATCTGCTGGGGATCATCACCGACATCCTGGATCTGGCCAAGATCGAGGCGGGCCGGATGGAGCTGGACGACCGCCCCATGGAAATCGCCCCGGTGGTCGACGTCGCCCTGCGTCTGCTGCGTGACCGCGGCGCCGCCGCCGGCTTGAATTTGATCTCCGACCTTCCCCCGGGCCTCCCCCAGGTGATGGCCGATGAACGCCGGATCCGGCAGGTGGTGATCAATCTGCTGGCCAATGCCGTCAAGTTCACGCCGTTTGGCGGCAGGGTCACCGTTTCCGCCAGCCTCACTCCCGACGGCGGGTTGGAGCTGCATGTCAGCGACACCGGCATCGGCATGACCGAGGAAGAGGCGGCCCAGGTCATCGAGCCCTTCGTCCAGGTGGACGCCCGCATCGCCCGACGGCACGAGGGCACTGGTCTGGGGCTGCCCATGGTGGCGGCCATCATGGAAATGCACGGCGGCGCCATCGCCATCGCCAGCCAGCCCGATGCCGGTACCCGGGTAACGGTGACCTTCCCACCGCGCCGCATCTTTGCCGTGACCGCGACCGGGCGCTGACCCCAAGCCCCTGGCTCCGCCGGCCCGGTCGTGGCACAGTGCCGTGTCATCCATTAGCAGGGGCGCCCCAGGACTCATGGTCAGCGAATTGCTACGTCCCGATTCCGAGTTCTCTCGTGCTGTGTACAAGGAAATCCGCCCGGCCATTCCGCGCGCTCAGTGGCCGATGGACGCCCTGCGCGCCACCTTCACGCCCAGCAGCGACGGCCTGGCGCTGATCGCCAGCTTCGAGGGGCTGCCGCCCGCCTATGCCGCCGTGGCGGCCCACGCGGTGCTGCGCGCCAAGGTGGACATGGTGCTGGTCTCGCCGGTGGCGGCCCTGGCTTCGGCGGTGGTCTACATGCGCCGCTGGCGCGACACCTTCCTCTATGCCCTGCTGCCGTGCCTGTTCGCCATTCCCCTGATGGCGCCCCTGGGGGATGGAGCCATGCGGGCCAGTATCGTGCTGTTCGCCATGAACTCGGCGGCCCTGCTGGTCACCCATGCCAGGCTGCTGCAGCGGCGCGCCAAGCTGCAGCAGGGGCGCTTCATCGCCGAGATCCCCACCCCCGGCCTGCGCATCAAGGTCCCCCAGGGAACCCCGCTTCATCCCCAGAGCTGACGGGCGATCAGGGATTGGCGGAGGGTTTTCCCGCGCGCGCCTTCACTTCGCCCCAGATTTTCTCGTGCCGGCGCTGGGTGACATCGCCGCAGGAGGGAAGGAACCCCACCTTGGCGGGCCAGGGCGCCACCAGTTCCGGGGCGGTCAGCACCGAGGGCGCCAAAAACCGTTCGCTGCCCCGGATCATGCTGGCATAGCCGTTGAAGCTGGAATCCAGGGCGGCGTTCTCCGGCTGCAGCATGAAGGTCAGGAACTTCATGGCATTGGCCCGGTTGGGCGGATTGCGCGGCACCACCACCACGTCGGTCCACACCAGATTGCCCTCGCGCGGATAGGCATAGGCCAGACTGGGGCGCTTTTCCCTGGCCCGCATGGCATCGCCGTTCCAGGTCACCACCAGGACCATGGCGGGATCGGCCAGGGCGGCCATCACCCGCTCGGCGGGTATCAGACGGTTGCGGGCCACCATGGGCTCCAGAATCCGCGCGGCCTTCTCCAGCTTGCCGTCGTCGGCGGTGCAGCGCGCCTCGCCCAGGTAGACCAGCGCCATCTGGAGCATCTCCTCCTCATCCAGCAGGGCGATCCGTCCCTCGACCTCGGGCGGCGGCTCGAACAGCAGGCGCAGCGAATCGATGTCGCCGCGATGGATCGAGGTATCCACCGCGAAGGCGGCGGTCCCCCATTGATGGGGAATGGTGTACTCGTTGCGCGGATCGAAGGACCGGGAGCGCCAGGGGTCCTCCACATTCCAAAAGCCGTTGAGGCGGTCGGCCAGCACCCGTTCGATCAGGCCGCCGCGAATCAGCTCGCCCACATGGTAGTCGGGGGAAAAGGCGATGTCGTAGCCCGACCGCCCCCCGGTCAGCGCCGCCATCACCTGGGCGTGATCGGCCATCACGGTCAGATTGACGGTGATGCCGCTCTCGCGCTCGAACTTGCGCAGCAATTCCGGCGACAGATAGGAGGATCGGGTCAGCACCCGCAACTCGCTGGCCATGGCGCCGGCCGAGATCAGCAGCAGCAGACCGAGCAGAAGCAGGCGGCCGACCATCGCCTTACGCTCCGTTCCGGCCCATGCCGTTGAGGGGGCGCGGCACCGACAATTCCTCGGCCCGACGCATGAAGGCTCCCAGGCGGGCCGCCACCCGCCGGTTGATGGAACCGGGCGGGAACTTGCCGTCGCCGTCGCGCTCGCCAGCCGGATGCCCGGTCAGCAGCGCCATGCCCTGGTCCACATTCTCCACCGGATAGACGGCAAACAGACCGGCCGCCGCCGCCTCGACCACATCCTTGCGCAGCATCAGATGCGGTACGTTGTCGGCGGGGATCAGCACGCCGTGGCTGCCATCCAGCCCCCGGGCGCGGCACAGGTCGAAAAAGCCCTCGATCTTCTCGTTGACGCCGCCGATGGCCTGGATGCGTCCGAACTGGTCGATGGAGCCGGTCACCGCCAAACTCTGGCGGATGGGCGCCTCGGCCAGGGCGGACAGCAGGGCGTAAAGCTCGGTGGACGAGGCGGAATCGCCCTCGATGCCGCCGTAGGATTGCTCGAACACCAGAGTGGCCGACAGGGCCAGGGGCAGCTCGGCGGCATAGCGCGACGCCAGGAAGGAGGACAGGATCATCACCCCCTTGCCGTGAATGGGGCCACCCAACTGGACTTCGCGCTCGATATCGACCACATCGCCCTTGCCAAAGCGCACCCGCGCCGTCACCCGGGTGGGGCGGCCAAAGGAAAAGCGGCCCAGTTCCAGCACCGCCAGCCCGTTGATCTGGCCCACCGCCTCGCCCTCGGTGGCGATGTGGACAGTTCCGGCCAGCATCTCCTGCTGAACGCTGTCGCGCACCCGGTCCAGCCGGCGGGTGGAGGCCGAGATGGCCCTTTCCACGTGATCGGCCACCACCAGATCGGCGCCGGCCTCGCCCGCCCAGTAATCGGCCTCGCGCACCAGATCGGCCAGGCTGGCCATATGGGTGGACAGCCTGGTGGAATCGCCCACGTCGCGGGACGCCTGCTCGACGATGCGCGCCACCGCCCCCCGGTCCAGAGGCCTCAGCCCCTCCTTGCGGGCCAGTGCCCCCACCGAGCGGGCCAGCAGGGAGGTATTGGTCTCGCTGCGCTCCATGCGCCAGTCGAAATCGGCCGAGACCTTGAACAGCTCGCCGAATTCCGGATCGTTGTGACTGAGCAGGTAGTAAAGCATGGGGTCGCCGACCAGCACCACCTTGAGGTCCAGCGGAATGGGCTGGGGCTCCAGCGACAGGGTGCTCATCAGCCCCATGGCTTGGCCGGGCGATTCGATGCGGATTTCCCGGTCGCGCAACGCCCGCTTCAGATCCTCCCAGGCGAAGGGATGCATCAGCAGCTTCAGCGCATCCATCACCAGATAGCCGCCATTGGCCCGGTGCAGGCTGCCGGCCTTGATCAGGTTGAAATCGGTGATCAGGGTGCCGTATTGGGCGATATATTCCACCCGGCCGATGAGATTGGGCTGGGTGGGATAGGTCTCCATCACCACCGGCGCGCCCTTGTCGCCCTCGCGGCAGACCAGCACATTGACCCGGTAGCGGCGAAAGCGTCCGTCGTGTCCGTGCGGCCGTCCCTCGGCTCGCCGCTCGGGCTCTTCGGACTCGGGCAGGAAGTCCTGGGCGCTGAGCGCCACGTCGCGGGCCACCTCGTCGAGATAGGCCAGGACCTCCGGCAGTTCGGCCCAGTCGCCCTTGAGGTCATCCATCAGGTGGGCGATGGCATGGCCCACCACTTCACGCTCCAGCTCGCGCAGGCGGCCGCGCATGTCGCGGTCCCAGCGCGGCACCAGCTTGATGGTGGATTCCAGCCGCTGCTGCAGCCGCTCCATCTCGGCCCGAAGGCGAGCTTGGGTTTCCTCCGGCAGTTGCTTGAACTCGTCGGGAGGCAGGACCTCGTCCCCCTTGGACGGCGCCAGCCCCAGGCCCGTGGGAGTGCGCACCAGGGCGATACCGTGCGCTTCGGCATCTTCCTGGATGGCGGTAAAGGCCGTCTCGCGCTGCTGCTTGGCCTCGGCCTCGATCATCTGGCGCCGGACCCGGTAGTCCTCGGCCTCGAAGGCGGCGGGCAGAGCATGGCCCAGTTCCTCCACCAGATGGGCCATGTCGCGCTCCAGGACGCGGGCCCGACCGGCGGGCAGGCGCAGCGCCCGGGGCTTGGCGGCCTCGGCGAAATTCTCCACATAGACCCAGTCGTCGGACGCCGGCCGGGCGGCAGCGGCCTCACCCAGATGGTCGAGGATCAGGTTGCGCCGTCCCGTCCCCTCCTCGCCAAGTGCGAAAAGGTTGAACCCACGGTGGCGCATGCCGATGGCGAAGCGAATGGCCTCGACGGCACGCTCCTGCCCCAGGGCGGGGCCTGGGCCGTCACCATCGTCCTGCAGCTCGGCGGTAGTGGTGAAATCAAGCAGGGAGGGATCACAGACCCGGTACAGGGCGGAAGCCGGCAACGACTCGGGGTGGGCGGCTTTCTTGCGTTTGCTCACGCTTCATCCTCGATACGCTGCATGTCGTCGTCGGACAGTCCGAAATGGTGCCCGATCTCATGGATCAGCACATGCTTGACCAGGGTGGAAATATCCTCGCCGGTCTCGCACCAGTAGTCGAGCAGCGGACGGCGATAGAGAAAGATCATGTCCACGTCGCCGGGGACGCCGCCGAAGGCGTGAATGTCCATGGCCGAGCCGCGATAGAGCCCCAGCAGATCAAAGGGGCTTTCCAGATCCATCTCGCGCTCCACCTCCTCGTCGGGGAAGTCGTCGACACGGATCACCACGTCGGCGGCAAAGCGGCGCAGTTCCTCGGGGATATCGGCGAACGCCGCCTGGGCGATGGTCTCCAGGTCGGCCAGGGTGGGGGGCGTGCTGTGGTGGGGCATGACTTTACTCATGGTGAGAATCTACCCTGTCCTTGCGGCCGGCACCAGGGGTCCCCACTCTTTCGATAGCACCCGGCAAGGAGATGGCAAGATGATCGCAAGATTGAGCGGAAGCGAGCGGACCAGCGCCTTGGCGGGGCTGGCGGGCTGGACCGAGGTCGAGGGGCGCGACGCCATTTCGCGGTCGCTGCGCTTCGCCGATTTCAGCGAGGCCTTCGCCTTCATGACCCGGATCGCCATGGCGGCCGAGCGGATGAATCATCATCCCGAGTGGTTCAATGTGTGGAATCGGGTCGACATCACCCTGTCCACCCATGATGTGGGTGGCGTGACGCAAAAGGACATCTCCCTGGCCCGCGCCATCGACGCTGCGGCCAGTCACGCAAGCCGGACTTAAGCCCTGCCTAGACCGAGATGTCTAAAACCTGACCGACCGCCCCGCTTTTCACGGCGGAATCGGCCACGGCAGCGGCCTGCTGCGCCGACTGCCCGCCCTGGGTGAGCACTTGCGCCATGGCCATGGCAGCGTTTTCTTCCTGCTTGACAGCCGTCAGCGGGGCCTGAAGCCCAGCCTGAGCACGCTGAAGATAAAGCGCCGAGTTCCCGGCACCGACGGATGATGCGTCCATGGCCCTGCCTTTCTGGCTGAACATTAGGGGACCACGTTAACTCATTCTTCAGGAAATGTCACGATCAGGTTTCAGGGCGGGGGGTCGCCGGCCAGTTCCCGCATGACCTGCCCCAGCAGCCGGACGAAACGGGCGTCGTCGGCGGCTTCGACCCGGCCGACCCACCCCCGCACCGACGCTAGCAGAGCACCGCCATCGCAGAAGGCGGCCAGCACCTCCACCCGCCCGCCCTCGGACCGCAAGGCGGCGGTCGCCACCTTGCCGGCGCACAGCTCGGCGGCATCCAGCGACGGCGGCGCCCCTAGCACCACCACCACCCGCACCTTGGGACTTGCCGACGCCTGGACGTCCAGGGTCATGGTGAAGGGCCGGGCGGGAATGGCCGCCGACATGGCCCTGGCCACGGCGTCCCGCAGTTCCGCCTTGCCGCCGCCGAAAGGATTGCCGTGCACTTCCAACAGCAACGGCCCCGACGCGGTGGCGGCGAAAAAGGTGCTCCAGGTGGCGGCGCTGCGATAGCCGCCGGGCACGGTGGACGGGCCATCGCCGCACCCACCCAGGAGGGCGGCAAGGGCGGCGACACCCAGCGAGAGAAACTTCCTCATCATGCCCCATGGTCACCCGGCTGCGCGGCCGAGGCAAGCCCCATCCTTTCGGCCGCATCCTGTTGGGTATCTACCTAATACTAGAGACGCGATTTTCGCGGACACTCGAACGATGTTACGGTGTTCACCGGATAAGCCGCAAAGGCGTCCACATCCGGCCAAAGAGCCGGAGCAGCAGGGGGACTGAACATGGGGCGGCGGGTCTGCGTCCTGATCATCGAACCGAACGCCCATATGCGGCGGCTGATCGGCACCCTCATGGGGGCCGTGCCCGCCCATGAGGTGATCGAAGCCCGGACCCCACAGCAGGCTGGGCCGCTGATGGCCGAACACGCCCCCCATCTGGTGATCATGGACTGGTCCGACGACCCGACCGAGGGCGTGCTGTTCCTCCATCGGCTGCGGCGAGGCGAGATCGGGCGCGCCGACGTGCCGGTCCTGGCCATCAGCCCCACCCTGCATCATGCCGTGCTGGAATCGGCGGTGGAGACCGGCATCGACGAAATCATCGCCAAGCCCATTTCCGCCGTTGAAATCATCGCCCGCGCCACCGACCTGATCGAACAGGATCGCAGGCGCACCGAGTCGACGGAACAGGCGGCGGAATAGACCCCCATGGCCGGAGACGGCGACCTTCCCGAACTGTCCCCCGAGGCCCTGGCCCGGGCCGAGGCCGCTCTGGCCGGGCTCTCCGGGCGCTACCTGGAATGGGCCGCCGCCGATGCGGCCCGACTGCGCGCCTGCCTGGACGAGGCCCAGACGCCCCAGGCCGATCTGGCCCGGCTGATCCCCCGCCTGTTCACCATCAGCCACGACATGAAGGGGCAGGCCGCCACCTTCGGCTATCCCCTGGTCAGCGAACTCGGCGAGCGGCTCTGCCGGATGATCGAGGACAATCCGACCCCCGGCCCCGAGGGACTGGCCCGCCTCGCCCGTCTGGGAGAAGGCATGGCCCGGATCATCGCCGAACGCCTGGAAGGCGACGGCGGCGATGCGGGAAAAGCCCTGTTGGACGACTGCGGGTCAGAGCCCGGCCAACTCCCGTAATTCCTGGACCAGCTGGCGGGCGCGGCCCGACTGGCGCGGATTCATGCCCTTGGCGATGGCATCGCGGGCGGCCTTGGCATTCTCCTCGCCCTGGCCGGCGGCAAGCTCGTACATGACCCAGGCCCGTACCGGGTCCTTGGCATAGAAGCCCTGGCCCTTGGCTGCCAGATTGCCCAGCTCGAACAGCGCCTCGGCGTGCCCCTGTACGGCGGCGGCTTCCAGCCAGGCCACGCCCTCGACCATGTCCATGGGCAGTTCAAGCCCCGCCACCTTGGCCGAGCCCAGCAGATACTGCGCCTCCACATGTCCCCGGCGGGCGGCGGACCGGAGCCAGCGCTCGCCCTCGTTGATGCCGGGACGCAGCTGCACCGATTTGATCTCGTCGGCATTGGCCGGCTTGGCCGCGTACCACACCGCGCCGAAGGGATGGCTCTTGCGCTCGGCGGCCTGGGCGTTCCATTCCTCCTCGGCGGGATTGCGCCACATGGCCGGGCGCGACAGCAGCAGGCGCCCGAGGCGGAACCGCGCCTCGATATCGCCGTTCAGCAGCGCCGCCTGACGGTAAAGCGCCTCGGCCTGGTCCAGATCCGGCGGCACGCCCTGGCCGCGCTCCAGCACGTCGGCCAAGCCCATCATGGCCCGCAGATCACCGGCCTGGGCGGCCTCGGCCAGCCAGGACACCCCGTCGCGGCTACCGATGGCGTGCACCTCGCCCTCGACGAACAGCTCGACCCATCGGGTCCGCGCCGCCGCATGGCCCAGGGTCCCCGCCTTGTACCACCAATTGCCTGCGGAATTGAGGTCACGCGCCGCGCCCTTGCCGGCCTGATAGGCCTTGGCCGCCTCGATGGCGGCGCCCACATGCCCCTCGGCCCCGGCCAGGGTGAACCACACCAGTGCCGTGTGGGGGTCTGGCTTGAGCCCGTGGGTTCCGTCACGATAGGCCACGGCCAACTGATACTGGGCATCCATGTCACCGCCGGCGGCCAAGGCTGCCAGACTGGCGTGCCGCGCCTCGGCGACGGCGGCGGCCGGCTTGGCCGCCGTCTTCGGCGCCGCCCCGACACCGGCGGCCAGAGGCAACGAGAGAGCGAGCAGCGCGGCAACCCAAGCGGCGATCCTCATGAAACAGCACTTCCCACAGGCTGAAGGTAAGGGCCGCATGATTCCACTTCCCCAGCGGAATGGCAATCGATGAACGCGCAGAGCCCCCCTGATTGGCAAAGGGGCTATTTTGTATTCGCGGAGCAATCGGCAGCGACGGAAATCTCGGCCCGCCGGAATTCCGGATCGCGTCCGCCGACCACGACGTCGTTGGCGACACGGCACCCAAGCCCCTCCTTTTCCAACAACTCACAGACACGTACCGCCCGGTCCCTGGCGAGTTGCTCATTGTCAAAGAGAGGGCTATCGCCGGCTCCCTTGGTGGCCCGCCCCCGCACCTCCACCTTCGATGAACAATCTCCACCTTTCGTGTCGACGATCCGTTTTATGCCGTCCATATCCAGCAGTTCCCTCGAAGGCGCGCCGCATCGCCCCCCCGGGCCGGGCAGACAATATCGCACCGGATCATCCCGACCTTCGAGATCGAAGATCGCGTACGCAACTGGTTGGCGAACGCCGCTCGTTGCAGATTTTCCTCCAGAACCAGCCACATCAGGAGGGCTTGTCACGGGCTTGCTCGCATTCACGGAAGCCTCCGCCGCCTCCGTGCCTGCCTTGCCCTCATTATTTTTATCTGGCGCAAGCAGAAGAAGAACCGACGCCACCGTTAAGATAAGCGGCGAGACAAGAATTTGAACCCCGCTTCCCTTGGTTGATTGGCCCCTTGTCGAGGGCAACATCTCTATTGTTGCAATGATCTGCCTGACAAATGACCCAGAAATTTGCAACGGCATGGAAACACCATTAATACATTACAACCTTAAATACCTACTTAGACGCTAGCACCACGCCCGGCATCAAGTAATTTAGATAACTTATCAGCCGCACTGTTAAGCTTTTTAGCTGCCACCTCAACCGCACACTTCGCCGTGCTGAACTCGGACGCCACGTCTGAAGTACTTTTTCCAACAGCATCTTCAAGACTAGAAACAGACTTGCCGAAATCACCAATTGAGCTCTTAAACTCTGCGAGCTCACCGCTTATGCCCTTAATTGCCTTATACTTCCTACCATGATCGGCCATCGTTTCTTTTTTATCAACACCATCAACGTAGTGCTGACAAAAAACAAGAATAGCCCAAATGCATGACGAAATCGCAGCCACGATGGCGGCAGCAACAATCGACTCCTTGGAAAATTCACTTGCTAATTTTGCACTTGAATACATCGCCACGATAGCGGCAAACAAGTTTGGTAAATAGTGCGCCACCCTGCTTTTATCTTCATCACGATGCGCAACTGGCTCAGACTCCGCGCTTTCTCGCGCACCTCTCTCAGAAGAGCGAGCCGCGAGAGAAACAGCCCATACAAGAATCGCAATCGCAGCAAGCGCGAACACGACTTCAAGGACTCCAAAGCTGCCATAGCCGAGCATTTGATATCTTAACTCTTCCGACAATGTGCCACCCCAAAGTTGGGGCGGCCTAAGTATCACACCTCATAACTCATTGGTCCATATCAAAATATCAATTACTCGTTGCATACAACTTTGTCCCCTTGCACTCGCACGCCCGCACGCGTACCTTCGCCACCCGCGAATTCTCTCATCTTTTTCGAGGACCCGACCCATGCCGTTCATCGCCGACAGGCTTTCCGCCATCAAGCCGTCCCCGACCATTGCGGTGACCCAGAAGGCCGCCGAGTTGAAGGCCGCCGGCCGCGACGTCATCGGCCTGGGCGCGGGCGAGCCCGATTTCGACACGCCGGACAACATCAAGGCCGCCGCCAAGGCCGCCATCGACAAGGGTCTGACCAAGTACGGCCCGCCGGCCGGCACCGTGGACCTGCGCCAGGCCATCGCCGCCAAGTTCAAGCGCGAGAACGGCCTGGACTACACCGCCGATCAGGTGACCGTGGGCGTCGGCGGCAAGGGCGTGATCTTCAACGCCTTCATGGCCACCATCAATCCCGGCGACGAGGTGATCGTGCCCGCCCCCTATTGGGTGAGCTATCCCGACATCGCCCTGATGTTCGGCGGCAAGCCGGTCTTCGTCCCCTGTCCCGAGACCGCCGGCTTCAAGCTGCAGCCCGCCGACCTGGAAAAGGCCATCACGCCGAGGACTAAGTGGCTGGTGCTGAACTCGCCGTCCAACCCGACCGGCGCCGCCTATTCCTGGGACGAGATGAAGGCGCTGACCGACGTGCTGCTCCGGCATCCGCATGTATGGATCATGTCCGACGACATGTACGAGCACTTGGTCTATGACGACTTCAAGTTCTGCACCCCCGCCCAGGTGGAGCCCAAGCTGTATGACCGCACGCTGACCATGAACGGCGTGTCGAAGGCCTATGCCATGACCGGCTGGCGCGTCGGCTATGCCGCCGGCCCGGCCGCCATCATCAAGGCCATCAACATGATCCAGTCCCAGTCGGTGACCCACACCTCGTCCATCAGCCAGGCCGCCTCGGTGGAGGCCCTGAACGGCACCCAGGACTTCATCCCGAAGAACGCCGCGGTGTTCAAGCGCCGCCGCGACCTGATCGTCGGCCTGCTGAACCAGTGCCCCGGCATCACCTGCCGCACCCCGGAAGGCGCCTTCTACGTCTATCCGTCCTGTGCCGGCGTGATCGGCAAGAAGACCCCCGACGGCAAGGTCATCGCCAACGACACCGACTTCGTCGGCGCGCTGCTCGAAGCCGAGGGCGTGGCGGTGGTCCAGGGTGCCGCCTTCGGCCTGGAGCCCTATTTCCGCATCTCCTACGCCACCTCGGACGCTGCGCTGACCAAGGCCGCCGAGCGCATCAAGCGCTTCTGCGAAAGCCTGAAGTAGGCCGCCCAAGACAAAGCCCCCCGGCCGCAGGGCCGGGGGGCTTTTTCATGCCCGGACTCAGGATGCCTGGGTGCGGATCTCGCGCAGGAAGCCGTCGATCTCGCGAGTCAGGGTGCCGTTCTGGGTCACCATCTCGCGGGCCGAGCCGGCCACCTCCTCGGCGGCGGACTTGGACGTCCGGGCGCCATCGGACACCCGGCTGATATGCTCGGTCACCTCGCGGGTGCCGCGCGCCGCTTCCTGGACGCTGCGGGTGATCTCGTGAATGGCCGCATTCTGCTCCTCCACCGCGCTGGCGATGGACGAGGTCGCCTCGTCCACCCTGGTGATGGTCTCGCCGATATGGCGGATGGCCGCCACGGCCCGGGTGGTCTCGGTCTGGACCGCGGCGATCTGGGTGGTGATCTCCTGGGTCGCCTTGGCGGTCTGGTTGGCCAGGGTCTTGACCTCGCCCGCCACCACGGCGAAGCCCTTGCCGGCCTCGCCGGCGCGGGCCGCCTCGATGGTGGCGTTGAGCGCCAGCAGGTTGGTCTGACCGGCAATGGCGTCGATCAACTGCACCACCTCGCCGATCCGCCCGGCGGCGGCGGCCAGGGCGGCAACCATGCCGTTGGTCTGGGACGCCTCCTCGGCGGCGGCGCGGGCGATGTCGGCGGTCAGAGACACCTGACGGCTGATCTCGTTGCCGGACGCGCTCAATTCCTCGGCCGCCGAAGCCACCGTCTGCACGTTGGTCGAGGTCTGCTGGGTGGCGGCGACCACGGCGCCGGTCTGCTCTGAGGTCTGGTCGGCCGTCTGGGTCATGGCGCTGGAGGCGCCATTGAGGCGCTGCCCCACGTTGTTGATGGCGTCCACCGCCGATTTGACCCGCCGCTCCAGCCCTTCGGCCATGTCCCTCAACGTTCGGTTCCGTTCCTGGGCCGCCGCCAGCTTCAACTGCTCCTGCTCATCGAGCAGGCGGCGATTTTCCCGGGCGTTGCCGCGGAACACCTCCATGGCGCGGGCCAGGGCGCCGATCTCATCCTTGCGCCCGGTGCCTTCGACCTGACGCTCGATATCGCCCTCGGCCAGAGCCCGCATGCGCGACACCAGCTGCCCCAGCGGCCCGGTGATGGAGCGGGCGATCAGCACCGCGATAACGGCGGCCAATACCCCCAAGAGGGCGGCCTTGGTGCCCAGATCGAGCGCCTTGGCCGCATAGGCCTCGTCGATATCGTCGATATAGACGCCGGTTCCCAGCACCCAGTTCCAAGGCTTGTAATTGATGACGTAGACCAGCTTGGGTACCGGGGGCTTATCCTTGACCCTGGCCCAGTGATAGCTGGTGAAGCCGGCTCCGGCCGGGCTTCGCGCCACTTCGATCATGGCGCGGGTGACATAGACCCCGTTGGGGTCCTTCATTTCCGACTGGTCCTGGCCCTCCATCTCGGGACGGAGCGGGTGCATCAGCGGACGCATGTCGTACGAGTTGATGAAGACGTAGTCGTTGTTGCCATAGCGCCAGGCGCGCAATGTCTCCATGGCCAGACGCTTGCCCTGTTCCTCGCTGAACTCGCCCTTGGCGGCACGGGCGCGGAAGCTCTCCACCACGCTGGCCGAGGAATCGAGAACCTGCTTCAGAGCTTGGCGGCGATCCTCGATCAGGGTTTCATGGGTCGATGACAGACTCTGGACCGCCAGCAGTCCAAGACCCGCCACGAGAAGCGCCACCAGCGCCCAGATTTTTCCTCCGATGCCCAGTTTCAGTCCGCCCATGGCAACCTCCGTCTTTCGATTCCGTGAGGGCCGACAGCCCCCAGGGAGAGGCCACTTCGCCACGGAAGAACTATTACCTTAGGACTAGATTAACAAATTATAAAGCGTTTTGCCGAGCCCCCTGAGTATTCTACCTTTGATTTATACCTGTTATTTCCATGTTTTGCGGCGCAGCAGCCTCACCCTCGGTCTCCCCCGCCATTTCAGCCAGACCATGACCAAGTGCATAAGCAGCAAGCCTGCCGCGCCTTCAGCCCCCTTAACATCCCCGACACACTGTGTCACAACGTTGGGGTGGTGCACGTGGCCCCCACCCTCCTTGGCGCCCCTCCCTCGATGCATTTGAAGCGGGATCAGAACATGACCGACATGCGATCGAGAGCCGTAGACCTTCTGGTGGTCGAGGACAATCCGGCGGATGCCCGCCTGATCGAACTGCTGCTGAGCGAGGTCGGCGGCATCCATTGCCGCCGCGCCGATTGCCTGGGACAAGCCATGGGCATGGTGGCCGCAGAGCCCCCCGATGCCGTCCTTCTCGACCTGTCGCTGCCCGATGCCCATGGCATCGAGACGGTGGAGCGGTTCCGCGTCGCGGCCCCCACCCTGCCCATCGTCATCTGCACCGGCCTGGACGATGAATCCATGGGTCTGCTGGCCCTGCAGCACGGCTGCCAGGACTATCTGGTCAAGGGCCAGGGCGATGGCAACCTGATCCGCCGTACCATCCTCTACGCCATCGAACGCAAAGCCGTGGAGGAGGAGCGCCGCGTCACCGCCGAACGCCTGAAGCGCGTGTTGCTTCAGACCGTCCGTTCGCTGTCGCTGACCCTGGAGATGCGCGATCCCTACACCACCGGCCATCAGCGGCGGGTGGCGCAGTTGTCCACTGCCATCGGCCAGCGGATGGGACTGTCCGAGGCGGTCGTGGAGGGCCTGCGCACCGGCGGATTGCTGCACGACATCGGCAAGATTCACATCCCCGCCGAGTTTCTCAGCCGCCCGGGCAAGCTGTCCGCCGAGGTGCACAAGGTCATCCGCATGCATCCCCAGATGGGCTGGGAGATCATGAAGGACATCGAATTCCCCTGGCCGGTGGCCGACATGATCCGCCAGCATCACGAAAGGCTGGACGGCAGCGGCTACCCTCTGGGACTGAAGGGCGACGAGATCATTCTGGAATCAAGGATCATCGCCGTGGCCGACGTGCTGGAGGCCATCTCGTCCCATCGCCCCTACCGCCCGGCCCTGGGACTGGACGTCGCCGTCGCCGAACTGCGCGAGCATTCGGGCAGCCGCTATGACCCCGCCGTGGTACAGGCCTGCATCGAGGTTGTGGAAGAGAGAGGGCCGGGCATCCTCGACGAGGATCCGTCGCCCGTGCTGTAGGCCCGCGCGCCAGCCGCTATTCGGCGGCGACGACGGCGGCGAGGGTACCGCGCCCGGCCAGACGGCGCAATTGCGCCATCAGCAATTCCCGCGGGTTATGACAGGCGCCGCACCATACGATGGCGGTGCCGTCTCCGTAGGAATGGACACGATGGTCACTGCTCTGCTGGCAATGCGGACAATCAAGCACGGTCTTGGGCAGGCTCATGAATACCCCCTGATCGAGGGGGTTAGAGTTACCTGTAATCCTTCTGAAATGGAAGGCGGAAAGTCCGCCCCCCCATTTTCGCCCGGCGCTTACCGGCCCTGCACGCCGATCATGCCTCGCGGATGCCCTGAAGGAATCGATCCACCTCGGCCCGCAGGGTCTGCGCCTGACGCTGCAGCGTCTCCACGGCTCCCAGCACATCCTTGGCCGACTGGTCGGTCTCGTGGATGGTCTGGGTCACCGCGTTGATGTTCTCGTACACGAACTTGGTGCCCGAGGCGGCGTGGTCGATGTTGCGGGCGATCTCCTGGGTGGCGGCACCCTGCTCCTCGATGGCCGAGGCGATGGCCGTGGTAATGCCGTCCATAGACGAGATGGTGGTGTTGATGCCGCGAATGGCGCGAACCGTCTTGTCGGTTTCCTGCTGGATGGTATTGACCTGAGAGGCGATATCCTCGGTGGCGCCCACGGTCTGGCGGGCGAGGTTCTTGACCTCGGACGCCACCACGTTGAAGCCCTTGCCCGCCTCGCCGGCCCGGGCCGCCTCGACGGTGGCGTTCAGCGCCAGCAGATTGGTCTGCTCGGCGATGCCGGTGATCATCTCGACGATGGCGCCGATCTTGTCGGCGGCGCCGGCCAGCCCCTGCACCCGGGTATTGACCGAATCGGCCTCCTTGGTCGCCGAGACCGCCACCTGGTTGGACATGCCGACCTGCTGGGCGATTTCACTGATGGAAGAACTCAGTTCCTCGGCGGCGGAGGCCACGGTGCTGACGTTCTGGTTGGCGTCGCTGGCCTGCCGTGCCGCGGAATTGGCCTTTTCCAGTGCCTGATCGGCAGAATCGACCATGCTGCGCGCCGTCTGGATCATCTGCTGCGCCGAGGCGGACACGGAATCCAGCACCGCCGTCACCGCCTTGTCGAAGGCGGCAATCAGGTCTTCCAGATGGTGCATGCGCCGATCGCGGGCGGCGGCGGCGGCCTGGGCCTCCACCTCCATCTGCTGCTTGGCGATGGTATTGTCCTTGAAGACCTGGACGGCCCGAGCGATGTCGCCCACCTCGTCCTTGCGGTCCAGCGCGGGAACGCCGATGGAGGTATCGCCCCGCGCCAGTTGCTCCATGCGCTCGGTCATGTCCTCGATGGGATCGGCGATAATGCGCTTGAGAATGGTTCGGACGCCGAACACCGCCAGGATGGTGGCGATCACGCCGCCCACCACCAGCCAGGTCAGAACCTGATTGAGGCGGGCCTCGGATTCCGCGGTGGACAGGGTGGAGGACAGCACGGCGATGACGTCGCCATCGACCATGCCCATGCCGCCGTGACAGGCATGGCACACCTCTTCCTTGGCGCCGTCGGTGACGCCCAACACGATGGGCAGCGAATAGCGGTAGAAACCGCCGTCGAACCGCCCGACCGCGACCTTGGTCTCGAAGGCCTCGCGATCGATGTCGTCCTTGGGCAGTTTCGGCGCCCTCTCGGGCTCGACCTCTTTCATATGGGCGGCCACCTTCGGCCCCCAGGCGCTCCACACCTTGCCGGGATAGTGGATGTTGCGGGAATCGAACCAGTTGTTGAAGACCGTGATGCCGATATTGTCGGAATCCTCGGGCCGCTTGGCCATCACGTTGAGGATCAGCGCATGCAGCGACGTCATCTCGTTGGCCGAGATCTGTCTTAACTGGCGCTCCATCTCGGTGCGTTCGAATCGGGCGATTGTGAGGACGACTCCGGCGATCAGAATAATAACGCCGGCACCGACAATAAGCATGAAGCGACTGGACAGCCGCAAATTCTGCCACGCGTGCGACACGGAGACTCCCATCCGTTCCAACGCGATCGTCCCGACCCGACCGCAGCGCCCATCCAATTCCCTTGCGGAGCCTATTACGAAAGCCCGGAAAAGAAAATACCGGGATTTGATGTTCCACAAGAAAGGGCCGGGCGCTGCGGCCGAATATTATTAGGAACGCACCAATGCGTCATAATCCGTGATCAATTGACGGGTAATATCGCCGGGAGTGAAGGTGTAGGGGCCGATTTCACGCACCGGCGTCACCTCGGCGGCGGTGCCGGTGAGGAAACACTCGCTGGCCTTGGTCATCTCTTCCGGGAAAATTGCCCGCTCCACCACGGTTATGCCGCGCTTTTTGGCAAGGGCGATCACCGTCTGACGGGTGATGCCGTTCAGGAAGCAATCGGGGGTCGGCGTATGCAGCTCATTGCCGAACACGAAGAAGATATTGGCCCCCGTGGCCTCGGCGACTTGCCCCCGCCAGTCGAGCATAAGGGAATCCTCATATCCATCCCCTTCGGCCTTGTGCTTGCTCATGGTGCAGATCATGTACAGGCCCGCCGCCTTCGAGGCGGTGGGAGCGGTCTCGGGGTGAGGGCGCTTCCAGGTGGAGATATTGAGGCGGATGCCCTTCATGCGGGCTTCCGGGCTCCAGTAGCTGGGCCAGGACCAGGTGGCCACCGCGAAGCGGATCTTGGTGGTCTGGGCAGCGACACCCATCATCTCGGAGCCGCGCCAAGCCACCGGGCGGACATAGCCGTCGACGATATTGTTGGCCTTGACGGTGGCCATGGTGGCCTCGTCTATCTCCTCGACGGTCCACGGCACCTCGAAGCCGAGAATGCGCCCGGAATCGATCAGACGCTGGGAATGCTCGCGCAGCTTGAACACCTTGCCGCCATACACCCGCTCGCCCTCGAACACGCAGGACCCGTAATGCAGGCCATGGGTCAGCACATGGATCTTGGCATCGCGCCAGGGAACCAGCTTGCCGTCAAACCAGAGAAAGCCGTCGCGGTCGTCAAAGGGGAGGACTGACATGGTCGTTCCGTTCCAATTAGAAGGTAAGGGCGGGGCGGGAGGTTGGAAAATTACCAATCTCTCTTGCATGACGTAACATTTATAGGCCATATATGTCAACATGACTGACGTAACCACGCCATGAGCGACATCAAGACCGGCATAAACCCGCTGTTCCTGCGCGAGGAGGAACTGCGCCAGGGGATCGAGCTGCTGTTCTTCGCCTATCGCGATTTCACGGCCGAGCCCGACGCCATTCTGGGCGAGTACGGCTTCGGCCGCGCCCATCACCGCGTCATCTATTTCGTCGGCCGCCACCCCGGCATCACGGTTAGCGACCTGCTTGAAATCCTGCGCATTACCAAGCAGAGCCTCTCGAGAGTACTGGGGCAGTTGGTGGAGGAGAAGTTCATCGTCCAGCGCCCCGGCGTACGCGACCGCCGCCAGCGCCTGCTGGAACTGACCGAGAAAGGGATAGAACTGGAGCGGCTGCTGACAGAGCGCCAGCGGGCTCGTATCGCCCGCGCCTACCGCGAAGCCGGCGCCGAGGCGGTGGAGGGCTTCCGCAAGGTGATGCTGGGCCTGGTGGACGAGGCCGACCGCGGCCGCTTCCCCGCCCGCGCCGCCGGACTGCGCCGGGGAGCCTGACCCCATGGACGACGCCCATATCCTGGTAGTGGACGATGACCGGCGGCTGCGCGAATTGCTGCGCAAATACCTGTCCGACAACGGCTATCTGGTGGCCACCGCCGCCGATGCCGCCGAGGCACGGCAATGCATGGCCGGCCTGGCTTTCGACATGATGGTTCTCGACGTCATGATGCCGGGGGAGGATGGCATGGCGCTCACCCGCTCGCTCCGGGCCGAGGGCAACGGCCTGCCCATCCTGCTGCTGACGGCGCGCGGCGAGGTGGATGACCGCATCAAGGGGCTGGAATCCGGGGCCGACGATTATCTGTCCAAGCCGTTCGAACCCCGCGAACTGCTGCTGCGGGTCGCCTCCATCCTGCGCCGCAGCCCCCGTGACGAGCCCGAGCCCACCCGCGAGCTTCGACTGGGTGCCTTCGTCTGGGACATGGGACGCGCCGAGCTGCGCCAGGACGACCAGCCCGTTCATCTGACCCAGGCCGAGCGTGACCTGCTGTCCATCCTGGCCGAGGTCTCCGGCCAGGGGGTGTCGCGTGACGATCTGGCGGCGCGAACGGGAAACTCGGCCAATCCCCGCACAGTCGACGTCCAGGTGACCCGGCTGCGCAAGAAGATCGAGGACGACCCGAAAATGCCGCGCTATCTTCAGACAGTGCGCGGCATGGGCTATATGCTGCGACCCGACTGACCGGAAATTCCGGCGTTTGAGAGGCCTTCTGGAATGTCTCATCTCGGGCGGTGGCTGAAGCGTCTGGCCCCCCAGGGTCTGCTGGGGCGATCCCTGCTGATCATCATCATGCCACTGGTGTTGCTGCAGTTGGTGTCCGCCTACGTATTTTACGGCAGTCACTGGGAATCGGTGGCCAAGCGCTTGGCCAAGGGGTTGGCCGGCGACATCGGCACCATCATCGAATCGCTCCGCGCCTTTCCCGGGGAACAGGAGCGGAGCCTGATCCTGTCCATCGCCGCCAACAAGATGGAACTGGACACCCGCTTCCTGCCCGGCGCCATCCTGCCCAACCAGCCACGCGGCGCCCCCTCGGGCCTGCTGGAACGCGCCCTGACCGAGGCCCTGGACGAGCGGGTCCAGCGCCCCTATCGCATCGACGCCGAATCCCTGGAACGCGAGGTGGTCATCCGTGTCCAGCTCTCGGACGGGATGCTGGAGGTCTTCGCCCCCAAGAAGCGGCTGTTCAGCTCCACCACCTATGTCTTCATCCTGTGGATGCTGGGCACCGCCATGCTGCTGTTCGGCATCGCCACCTTGTTCATGCGTAATCAGGTGCGCAGCGTGCGCAAGCTGGCGGTGGCCGCCGACCGCTTCGGCAAGGGCCAGGATGTGGCCGACTTCAAGCCCGAAGGGGCGCAGGAGGTCCGGCAGGCCGCCCAGGCCTTCAACCTGATGCGCCACCGGGTCCAGCGCCAGATGCAGCAGCGCACCGAGATGCTGGCCGGGGTCTCCCACGACCTGCGCACCCCGCTCACCCGCATGAAGCTGCAATTGGCCATCATGGGCGACATGGACGGCCGCGCCGAACTGGACGAGGACGTAGCCGAGATGGAGCGCATGGTCGAGGGCTATCTGGCCTTTGCCCGGGGCGAAGGCAGCGAGCAGCCCGAGCAGGTGGACCTGCCGGCCCTGGTTGACGAGGTGGTCACCCGCTTTCGCCGCCAGGGCATGGTCATCGACCTGCACCACGAGGGCGAGATCGTCATGCCGCTGCGTCCCGATTCCCTGGCCCGCGCCCTGGGTAACCTGATCGGTAACGCCTCGCGTTACGGTGGCCACGTCTGGGTCCGGGTCGGGCGGCGCGGCGAGGCGGCCGAGGTGCTGATCGATGACGACGGCCCCGGCATCCCTCCCGACCAGCGCGAGGAAGTGTTCAAGCCCTTCACCCGCCTGGAGACCTCGCGCAATCTGGCCACCGGCGGCGTCGGCCTGGGCCTGACCATCGCCCGCGACATCGTGCGCACCCATGGCGGCGACCTGCTTTTAGAGGATTCGCCGCTGGGCGGATTGCGCGCGCGCGTTCGCCTGCCCTTGTGATAGGCTTTGCCCGAGTTAAGGGGGGGGCTTTCGGCATGCGGACGGTACTGGTGGGAAATATCAAGGGCGGTTGCGGCAAGACGACGCTGGCCACCCATATCGCCGCCGCTTTCGCCGCCCAGGGGCTGGTCACCGCCATCGGCGATTGCGACCGCCAGCGCTCCAGCCTCAACTGGCTGCGCCGCCGCCCCGCCACCCTCCCCGCCATCACCGGCCTGGACTGGTCCAAGGACGTGGGCTCGCCGCCCAAGGGCCTGGACCGGCTGGTCATCGACGCCCCCGCCGCCATGCACCACAAGGATGTGGAGGACCTCATCGATATTTCGGAAGTGGTGGTGGTGCCCGTGCTGCCCGGCGCCTTCGACGAGGATGCCACCGCCCACTTCCTGGAGCGTCTCGCCAAGGTCAAGGCGGTGCGCAAGAACAAGCGCGTGGTGGCCGTAGTGGGCAACCGCCTGCGCCCCGGCACCAAGGCCAGCGACCATCTGGACGGCTTTTTCGGCGGGCTGGGCTTTCCCGTGGTGGCGCGCCTGCGCGACAGCCAGGTCTATACCGCGGTGGCCGCCGCCGGCTCGACGGTGATCGAGGCCAATGACCGCCGTTCCAAGTCCTACGCCGCCGAATGGGCGCCGCTTCTGGCCCTGATCGAGGGACGGTAGAGCGCCCAATTCAGGCCGGAATCAAAACGGCCGCCCCTTTTCAGGAGCGGCCGCCGACAGCGTTCCGAATGAACGGAAGGCTTACTTCTTGCCGGCCTTGGTGAAGACCTCGCGGGCCTCGTCCAGGCTCTGGGTGAAGCGCTTGTTCAGCAGGTCGAAAGCCTCGGAATTGGCCTTGGCGATCATCTCGGCCAGCTCACGGGCGTTGGCCAGGGCGCGCTCGAAGGCATCCTTGGCGAACTCGGCCTGCTTGGCGGCCTTGTCCTGGGGCGAGCCGGGCTCGGCGAAATCCTTGGAGACCTGGGCAACCTCGTCCATGGTCTGGCGCAGGATCTCGACCTGACGCTTGACCACGTTCTGCAGGCCCTCGAAAGCCAGCTTGTTCGCCTGGGTCAGCGCTTCGATGTTCTTGCGCTGGTTGGCGACGATGGTCTCGACATCCACGCCGGGAACCTTGAAGTCGCCCAGATACTTGGCGACGTCGAAATCAAAGAACTGCTCAGTCTGCTTGGCGGCCATGTTATTCCTCCAACCCGGGGGTCTTATGTTGCGGTGCAGCAAGATAGACGCGGGGGCGGCTTCGAGTCAAACGGAGTCATACGCAACTCAATATCTAATATCGAAATAGGTACCACCTCTGACGAAGCGCCTAGCCCGCAAGTTCCCGTCCTCGGCGAGTGGCAGCAGCCACCGCTTCGGTCATCAGGCTGGGAATGCCGTGGCTTTCAGCCATCAGCACCGACAGGGCCGCCGCCGTGGTGCCGCCCGGCGAGGTGACGTTCTTGCGCAGTTGCTCGGCGGATTCGGCGGACAGCCGCAGCAATTCGCCGGCCCCGGCCACGGTGGCACGGGCCAGACGCTCGGCCAGGGCCGGGGGCAGCCCCTGGGCCAGACCGGCGGCCTCCATGGCCTCGGCCAGGAGGAAGATGTAGGCGGGGCCGGAGCCGGAGACGGCGGTGACCACGTCCATCAGGCCCTCGTCATCGACCCAGCCCACCTCGCCCACCGCTTCCAGCAGCGACTGGCAAAGCTCACGGGCGACAGCGGGCACGGCCTCCCCGGCGCAGCAGACGGTGATGCCGCGCCGCACCGCCGCCGGGGTATTGGGCATGGCCCGCACGATGACCGCCTTGGCTCCCAGATGGTTCCGGAAGAAGGCGATGGTCTTGCCGGCGGCGATGGACAGGAAGACCGAGCGGTCGAACCGGGCATAGGGCGGCACCACCTCGGCCATCACCTGCGGCTTGACCGCGAAGATCACCACATCGGGAACGAAAGCCGAGGGGATGGCGGCGTCGGAGGTGACCACCCCCACCGCCCCCAGGTCAGGAGAGGACGGATCGACCACCACCACGTCGCCGGGAGCGACACCGCGCTCGAGCCAGCCGGCCAGCATGGCCGAGCCCATCTTGCCGCAGCCCACCAGCAGAATCTTGGTCATGAAAAAAGCCTCCCGTGCCCCGGTCCATCAGGACGACCGGCATGGCACGGAGCGTGGCGCGAAGTCAAGCTTCGCCCACGGTCTCCAGCAGCGAGGCGGCAATGGCCTCGGCGGCGGTCTTGCCGCCCCAGATGACGAACTGGAAGGCGGGGTAGAAGCGCTCGCACTCGGTGACGGCGATGTCCACCAGATCCTCCACCTGTTCCGGCGCGAAGCCGGCCCCGCCGCGCAGCAGCGAGGTGTGGCGGAACATGGGCACGCCCTCGTCCTCCCACAGGCCGAAATGGCCAATCCACAGCTTCTCGTTCAAGGTGGCCAGCAATTCATGGATCATGGGCCGCCGGGCGGGCGGAATCTTCATGTCGAAGGCGCAGGTGAAGTGCATGGCGCCCATATCTTCGCGCCAGGCGAAATAAAGGCTGTAATTGCACCACTGGCCGGGAGCCTCGGCAGCCAGTTCCTCGTCGTTGCGCCGGTCGAACGCCCAGTCATTGGCGGCGACGACTTGCTCGACGAGGTCGACTGGATTGATCTGGGGCTCTTCCTGATACGTGGCGGTCAAGGTCATGCCCGCGCCCTCCCTTGGCATGGCTACCGTCGATTCCACCGGCGCGAATCAAAAGATTGTGTTTGCGCCTGCGAAATTCGCACAAGGGGTAGCCTAACCAAACGCCATCAGCGGGCGCAAGGCTTTATTCACGGAGTATTTATGAATTTATGTGGATAACCCGGAATGCCTCCGGCCACCGGCCCAGGACATCAGTCCTTGGGCTTGGGCGCGGCCTTGGTCTTGGACGGGGCGGCCGCCAGGGACTCCAGCTTGGCTTCCAGCTCGCTGATGCGGGCCAACTGAGCCTCGTTGTCCTCGCGGGCCTTGATGGCCATGGCCCGCACCACCTCGAACTCCTCGCGCGGGACCAGATCCAGGCCGGCGGTGAAGCGCTCGAACTGCTGGCGCATCATCGCCTCCATCTCGGCCCGCAGGCCGGACAGCGCGCCCAGCGCGCCGGACGCCACGCGGGCAAGATCATCGAAGAAGGGTTTCTGGCTTTGCATGACGGCCTCTTGGAAAAACAAGGGGGCTATTATGGGCCTAAGCCCCGTCCTTGTCACTGACTCCGGCTTGGGCGAAGGTGTGCATGCCCGCATGACAGGCGGCGGCGGCTTTCAGCACGCCCACCGCCAGCGCGGCGCCCGAGCCCTCGCCCAGGCGCATGCCCAGGTCGAACAGCGCGTCCTTGCCCAGCGCCGCCAGCAGGCGCCGGTGCCCCGGCTCCACCGAGACATGGCCGACCAGGCAATGGTCGAGCGCCCCCTTGCATTCCAGTTCCAGGGCGGCCACCGCCGCCGTGGTGACATAGCCGTCCAGCAGCACCGGCACGCGTCCGAGGCGCGCCGCCAGCACCGCGCCCGCCATGGCCGCCAGTTCCCGTCCGCCCAGGCAGCGAAGGATGTCGAGGGGCGCCAGCCCCCGGTGCAAGGCCACGCCTTGCCCCACCACCTCGATCTTGCGGGCCAGGGCGCCACCCTCCACGCCGGTCCCGCGCCCGGTCCAGTCGGCGGCCTCGCCGCCGAACAGCGCCGCCGAGACCGCGGCGGCCGGAGTGGTGTTGCCGATGCCCATCTCGCCGATCACCAGCACATCGGCGCCATCGGGCACCGAGTCCATGCCGGCCTGGAAGGCGGCGGCGAACTCGGCCTCGTCCATGGCCGGTCCCCGGGTGAAATCGGCCGTGGGGCGGTCGAGATCCAAGGCCAGGATGTCCAGCCCGATGCCGAAGGTCTTGCACAGTTGGTTGATGGCGGCGCCGCCCCGGCGGAAATTGGCCACCATCTGCACCGTGACCTCGGCGGGAAAGGCCGAGACGCCCAGGGCCGCCACGCCGTGATTGCCGGCGTAGACCCGGGCCACCGGATTCTCCATGGCCGGCGGATGACGGCCCTGCCAGGCGGAAAGCCAGGCGGACACCTCTTCCAGGCGACCCAGCGAGCCGGCCGGCTTGGTCAGTTGCGGCTCGCGCGCCGCCCAGGCGGCCGAGGCGGCGGCATCGGGACCGGGCAGGGCGGCCAGCAGGGAGCGGATCTGGGCAACGCTAGAAATAGACGAATTCAAGGAAATTCTCCCAACATGTTGCGGCCCAGCCGAGCCCGTCCTATAACCCAATGCCATGAGCGAGTCACCTGTCATCGACGAGAATCCGCTGCCGCGATCCTGGCTGGGCGATGCCCATCTGGCGGCGGTGTTTCTTACCCGCCTGCCCCTGCCCGATGCCGGCCTGGGCGATCTGGCGCGGTCCATGCGCGCCTTTCCCCTGGTCGGGCTGGGCCTCGGCCTGGGAGCCGCCGCCGTCGTCTGGGCGGCGGGCGGCGTGCTGCCGCCCCTGGCCGCCGCCCTGCTGGCGGTGCTGGCCCTGGTGCTGGTCACCGGCGCCCTGCACGAGGATGGATTGGCCGACCTGGCCGACGGCCTGGGTGCACGCGGCGACCGCGAGCGCCGCCTGGAGGTGATGCGCGATTCCCGCAGCGGCGCCTTCGGGGTGCTGGCCCTGATCTTTTCCGTCGGCCTGCGCGTCGCCGCCCTGGCCGCCATTCCCCCGGGCTGGAGCCAATGCGCCGCCCTGGTGGCGGCCTGTGCCCTGTCGCGTGCCCTGATCCCCGCCGCCATGCAGGTGATGGGGCCGGCGCGACGCGACGGATTGGGAGCGGGCGCCGGCTGCCCCGACGCCACCATCGCCGCCACCGCCGCCGCGCTGGGCCTGCTGGCCTGCCTGGCAGGGCTGGGCCTCGGCGGCACCCTGGCCGCCCTGCTGGCCGCCCTGGCGGCGGGCGGCGCCGTGGTGTGGATCGCACGGCGCGCCCTGGGCGGCTATACCGGCGACGTGCTGGGCGCCGTGCAACAAGCCACAGAGATCGGCGTCCTGCTGGCCGCCGCAGGAGTCCTTAGTCCATGAGTTCCCATTCCACCCGCTGGTGGCTGCTGCGCCACGCTCCGGTCCCCTGCCCCCACGGCCGCATCACCGGCCGCCTGGACGTGGCGTGCGACACCTCGGAGGACGAGGTCTTCCAGTCCCTGGCCCGCGCCCTGCCGGTCAATCCGGTCCTGGTGGAAAGCGGCCTGATCCGCTGCCGCCAGACGGCGGGGGCGCTGGAGGCCGGCGGCTTGCTGCTGCCGCCGCCCATGGTCGAGCCCGATCTGGCCGAGCAGGATTTCGGCCGCTGGCAGGGGCGGTCATGGATGGAACTGGAAGCCGCCAAGGACCCGGACCTCGCCGCCTTCTGGGCCGACCCGGCCACCGCCACCCCGCCCGGGGGCGAAAGTTTCGCCGCCATGGTGGAGCGGGTCCGCGCCGCCGTGGAGCAGATCACCGCCGCCCAGGCGGGGCGCGATATCCTGGCCGTGGTGCATGCGGGAACGGTCCGCGCCGCCCTGGCGGTGGCGCTGGATCTCAAGCCGGAACAGGCGCTGCGCGTCGCGGTCAAGCCGCTGTCACTGACCCGCCTCGACGCCACGGCTTCGGGCTGGCGCGTCGAAATGGTCAACGCCCAGCCCTATGCCTGAGGCCCGAGGGGGAGCCCCCCTCGGAGCCCAGGATCAGAATTTCACCGTCACCCCGGCGTTGAACGACCGGCCCGGCGCCGGCAGGGCGCCCACCTGGCCGGTGAGGCTGTGCCGCCTCCATTCGGAGTAATCGACGCCGCCCAACGGGTGGTAGTAACGCTTGTCGAAGACGTTATCGATGCCGAGATTGAGCAGGAAATTCTCCCACTCATAGCCGCTGCGCAGGTTGAGCAGGGCGTAGCCCGGCGTCTTGGGCTCGCGGCGGAGCGGATCGACCCCGGCCTTGGTTCCCACCAACTGGGCTTCGACCGCATTGGTCCAGCCGCCCCAGCCGTGCTCGAGGGCGGCTTTGCCGTTGATGGGCATGACGTGATACATGGCCTTGCCGGTATTGACCATCTCGCCGTGCAGCCAGCCGATCATGCCCGACACCTTGAAATCGCCATAGCCGGTCTCGCGGGCCAGGAAGGTGCTGCCCGAGACATCCACGCCCGACATCATGGCGTCATGGTTGGCGAATTTCAGCAGCGGAAAGACCGAGCTTCGCGTGGTGGAGTTACTGACCCAATCGACGCCGATATAGTCGGCGATATAGGTGAAATAGGGCGTCACCTTGGCCGCCCATTCCTTGCGGCCGGAATCATGCAGGGCAAACGAGGTACTGACCGTATGCGCCACCTCGGGCCGCAGGCCGGGATCGCCCACATAGCCGTTGGCGTCGCCGAACCAGTTGATCATCGAGCTGTCCATGGATGTGGTCGACCAGGAATAGCGCTCGTAAAGATTGGGAGAGCGGGACTTCCTGGCATAGCCGAACTCGTTGGTGCTGATCGCATTGGGCTCGAAGCGCACCAGGGCGGTGAGGTCGAAGTTGAAGTCGGTCTTGGCGTGGTTCTTGGCGTTGAAGGCCGCCGCATTGGCGGCCTCGGTGCCGGTCGTGACATAGCCGGCCACGTTGCCGGTATCCATCAGAACGGTATCGCTGCGCACGCCCAGCAGGGTAGTCCATTGCGGCGCCCACTTCTCCTCCCACTCGGCGAAGGCGCTGATCACGTCGCGGCTGCCGCCATTGATGGATTTGAAGGTATTCGGCGCCATGGACATGCTGCCCGCCACCGGCGGCCACCAATCGTCGAGCAGGAAGCGGTGGAGCTCCTGCCCCACCCGGATGGTCTTGCCGTCGGAGACCCTGATGTCGCCCTTGACGGCGTAGCCGAGGTCGATGGCGTCGGTGCGCATGGGCATCTTGCCGTTCTTCTCGCCGCCGATCTGGTCCATGGCATGTTTAACCTGCTGCCAGTAGCCCCGGGCCTCCAGCTTGCCCCAGGCGAACTCGCCCTCGTACCGGCCATTGCCGTGAACGCCCCGGTTCCCGGTCATGTCCATGCGCTGGTTGGAAAAGCCCTGATAGGGAATGTCGTGCTGACCGGCTTCGAGCACCAGCAGGTGCCCCTCGTGCCGGGCGCCGAAGGTCAGGGCGTGGTTGCGGGCCTCGTACAGGGTGGACAACACCGCCCGGTGATCGCCGCCGGCATAGTAGTCGCGGCCCATGGCCCAGGACCCGTCATAGCCCAGGCTGAAGGTCCCGTTGGCGCCGTGCAGGGCGACGGAGGCGCCCACGCCGTCGTTGACGCTCTTATAGAAGGCCGACAGCCGTCCTCCCACCGCGTAGCCCTCGCCCGGCCCGGCGAAGACCGGCGGCGCCGACTTCACGGAAATAACGCCACCGATATTGTCGCCGCCGGCGCTGACCGGGGTGATGCCGCTCCACACCTCGACCTTCTCGACCCGGGAGGAATCGATATAGGACAGCGGCGGGTTCATGTGGTTGGAGCAGGCGGAGGTGGTCTCCATGCCGTCCACCAGGATCTTCAGCCGGTCGTCGCCCAGGCCGTGGATGTCGGGCAGGCTGGAGACGCCGCCGTTGGAGATCAGGTTGAGGCCGGGGGTGCGCGACAGCAGCTTGGCGGTATCCCCGGCGGCATCCAGCCTGGCGTCGGCCGGAATGCTGAGGCGCGGCGCGGTGATCACCACCTCGGGGATGTCCTCGGCCAGGACGGGGGCCACCCCGGAGGCAAGGACGGAGGTCAGGAAGGTCGTGGCAAACAGACGGACGCGGCCGTGCCGACGTCCGCCACGATGAATCGCGTGGCAGGTCATGATGTTCCTCGATGAATGAATCGCTTGAGAGCGGCCCGCATCAAGGCGGGCCGGACGCTAGGCGGCGAGGAACGGAGGGGCGCGTGCGCGGTGGACGGAGCGGGGCGGCTCGGACGGCGCCGACGGGGGCGTCGGCACGATCCGTTCGGCCAGCACCCGGCCAAGCGGCCGCAAGGACAATGGCGCGGGCGGCAGAATGGAGCCCGACACGACACAGCAATGGCTGGCGCAATCATGCGTGGCGCCGCCGGCCTGGGCGGGATCGGCCTCCTGATGGGCGGACGAGCACAGATCGGCGGCGACGAAGGAATCCGGCCCACCGGCCCCCAGCGCCGCCGGAACCGGCGGCATGGTCCCCAGCAGCAGGGTGGCCGCCAGCAACCAGGCTGCGGCCTTCCTCATCCACCCTTCAACCGGACCCGACAGCATGTGCCCACGCCCCCATTTGCGGGGCAAACCGTATTGCCGGGACGGCGCCGCGACAAGGCTGACAAAGGTCTAGCTCAACCAGGCGCTAATATAGCGGCCTGGATTGCGGAGGACAGTCCGGCCGGGGCTAATGCTTGCTCTTTTTCTCGTCTTTCTTGCCCTTGTCGTCATCCTTCTTCTCTTCCTTCTTAAGGATGATCGGCACGGTCGAGTTGATCTTGAGAGTCAGCGGACAGGGCTCGGCCTCCTCGGCGCCCTTGATGCACTTGGCGGGAGGCCAGTCGTAGCCCGAGGTCGGAATCAGCATCAGCTCGACGGCGCCCAGAGTGCAGGAAAACAGCCGGCCGGTCCGGCCATTGGGCGGCAAGGTGGCGACGGTAACCACCCAATTGTCCACCACTTCGTCCTTGGTCCCAAAGGTGCGGGCGACAAAGCCCAACGCCACGTTGGCCGAGGAATAATTCTCGACGGTGAAATTCACCCGGCATTTGGCCGAGCCCGACCCGGCCCACATGGTGGCGTTGACCGACACCACACCCAGGCTGTCGCTGATCTGCGGCGGCGCCACCACCACCTCGCGCGGTCCCGGCAGGCTGGACCACATGGCGCCCTGGGATTCGCCGCCGCTGCCGCTGCCCGAGCCTTCCTTCTTGCCGCCGGCCAGGGCCGGAGAAGCCGCCAGCCCCACGAGAAGAGCCGCCACCATGATCGATCGGGTCACTTCGCTTGCGCTCCTCATCTGCCCATGCCTTGAAGGGTAGCACCGCGTGGCGCCATTGCAATGCCCGGCCATGGCTTCAACTTCCCTGGGGACGCACTCCCAAGGAACTGGCATGATGCATGCTTGTTTAAAACCATTGCCATAATCGGAAAGGACCAGCGGATTGCGGGTCATCTTGGTGGATGATGAGCGGGACCGGGCGGAAATGGTCCGTGACGCGCTGGAGGCCGACGGCTTCACGGTGGTGGCGGTGTTCGGCAGCGGCGCCGGACTGCCTGCGCGAGTGGCGGAGCTTGCCGCCGAAATCATCATCGTCGACATCGATTCCCCCGACCGCGACACGCTGGAAGACATGCGCCGCGTCGGGGTCGAGCAGGGCCGCCCGGTGGTGATGTTCGCCCAGGACGGCAAGCCCGAGACCATCAAGGCCGCGGTGGAGGCCGGCGTCTCCGCCTATGTGGTCGACGGCCTGAAGCCCGACCGGGTCCGTCCGGTGATCGACGTGGCCATCGCCCGCTTCGCCCAGTTCCAGGCCCTGCGCGGTGAACTGGACAAGGCGCGGACCACCCTGGCCGAACGCAAGCAGATCGAGAAAGCCAAGGGCATCCTGATGAAGCGCCGCAAGGTGGAAGAGGACGAAGCCTATCGTCTGATGCGGCGCATGGCCATGGATCAGAAGCAGCGCCTGATCGACGTGGCCAACAAGATCATCGAGGCCGCCGAGCTGCTGGGCTGATCTGCCTATTTTTTAATCTCACAGAAATTGTCCGATTAAATTTTAAGCAACGCACCCGCCCGCCTGGTGCGCCGCAATATCGGCACCCCCCGAAATCCGCCCCTCGGCACCTCTGGCACGCCCATTGCTTTGGACTGTCCTGCGAAGGCGGTCCCCTCAATGGCGAGGCCCCGCCCCACGAAATGACAGACGGCCAGCCCGGCGACGATGCCGGCCCGGTCGAAAAGGAACAAAGGCGTTCCACGGAATTGCGCTCCCCGCCAAGGGGCTGCGTGACGCCGCGGAGCGCCTTTTTTGCGTTTTGAACTCCAGACTTGGCGAGGGCTGACATGAGCAAGATGACCAACTTCGGAAACACAGGCTTGGCGCGACGCGCCGCCCTGGGACTGGCGGCGGCCGGCCTGATGGCCCTTGCCCTGCCCCATGGCGCCGAAGCCGCCAAGCTGAAGCTGGAAAAGGACGAACTGAAGCTCGGCTTCATCAAGCTGACCGACATGGCGCCCCTGGCCATCGCCAAGGAAAAGGGATTCTTCGAGGACGAGGGCCTGTTCGTCACCCTGGAGCCCCAGGCCAACTGGAAGGTACTGCTGGACCGCGTCATCTCTGGCGAGCTGGACGGCGCCCACATGCTGGCCGGACAGCCCATCGGCGCCACCATCGGCTACGGCACCCAGGCCCACGTGGTCACAGCCTTCTCCATGGACCTCAACGGCAACGGCATCACCGTCTCCAATGAGGTCTGGGAGGCGATGAAGCCGCACCTGCCCAAGGGGCCCGACGGCAAGATCGCCCACCCCATCAAGGCCGACGCCCTGAAGAAGGTGGTCGACGCCATGAAGGCCCAGGGCAAGAGCTTCAACATGGGCATGGTCTTCCCGGTCTCGACCCATAATTACGAACTGCGCTACTGGCTGGCCTCGGGCGGCATCAATCCCGGCTATTACAGCCCCGACAACGTCTCGGGCCAGATCGCCGCCGACGCGCTGCTGTCGGTGACGCCGCCGCCCCAGATGCCCGCCACCCTGGAGGCCGGCACCATCTCGGGCTACAGCGTCGGCGAGCCGTGGAACCAGGCCGCCGTGTTCAAGGGCATCGGCGTGCCGGTGATCACCGATTACGAGATCTGGAAGAACAATCCCGAGAAGGTGTTCGGCGTCAACAACGCCTGGGCCGAGAAGTATCCCAACACCCATCTGGCGGTGGTCAAGGCGCTGATCCGCGCCGGCAAGTGGCTGGACGAGAACAACAACGCCAACCGCGATGAGGCCGTGAAAATCCTGGCCAAGTCGGAATACGTGGGCGCCGACGCCAAGGTCATCGCCAATTCCATGACCGGCACCTTCGAATACGAGAAGGGCGACAAGCGCGCCGTTCCCGATTTCAACGTGTTCTACCGCTACTTCGCCACCTATCCCTTCTACTCGGACGCCGTCTGGTATCTCAGCCAGATGCGCCGCTGGGGCCAGATCGCCGAGGCCAAGCCCGATGCCTGGTACGCCGACATGGCCAAGAAGGTCTACAAGCCCGACGTCTACCTGAAGGCCGCCAAGCTGCTGCTCGACGAGGGCAAGGTCGCCAAGGAGGACTTCCCCTGGGACAGCGACGGCTACCGCGCCCCCACCGCCGAGTTCATCGACGGCATCAGCTATGACGGCAAGAAGCCCAACGACTACCTGAAGAAGTTCACCATCGGCCTCAAGGGCGCCCAAAAGCTCGAGAGCAACAAGGTGGTCGGCAACTGACGTTCATCATCGCCGCCGGGACCCCTCCCGGCGGCGGTGAAAGAGGGCAAGAGCGAGACAAGACGTGACTGCAAGCGAGGACCCGATCATGAACAGCATTTCCCAGACGGCCGGCACCCCGCCCAAGCCCGCCAGACCCGCCTTCTCCTTCTCCCACGCCCTCAACCGGGCGGCTCCCACCCTGACGGTGGCGGGGGTGGGCTGGGTGGTGCCGCTGGCCAAGCTGCTGTCGGGCAGCGCGCCCCGCACCCAATTGATCGAGCTGTGGCGCCAGTTGGGCGTGCCGCTGCTGGCCATCGGCCTGTTCCTGGTCGCCTGGGCCGCCCTGGCCCCCAAGGTCCAGACCTCGCTGGGCGCGGTTCCCGGACCGGTCCAGGTGTGGGAGCAGGTGGGCAACCTGGTCGCCGACCACCAGGCCGAGCGCGCCAAGGAGGCGGCGTTCTACGAACGTCAGGCCAAGCGCAACGCCGAACTGAAGGCCGAGGACGCCGGAGCCGAGACCAAGGTCCGCAAGTTCACCGGCAAGCCCACCTATCTCGACCAGATCGCCACCAGCCTGAAGACCGTGTTCATGGGCTTCGTGCTGGCCACCATCGTGGCGGTGCCCCTGGGGGTCATGTGCGGCCTGTCCAAGACCATCAATGCCGCGCTGAACCCGCTGATCCAGATCTTCAAGCCGGTCTCGCCGCTGGCCTGGCTGCCCATCGTCACCATGGTGGTCTCGGCCTCCTATACCAGTGCCGAGCCCATGTTCGAGAAGGCCTTCCTCAATTCGGCCATCACCGTGACCCTGTGTTCGCTGTGGACCACGCTGATCAACACGGCCATCGGCGTCGCCTCCATCGACAAGGATCTGATGAATGTGGGCCGGGTGCTGAACCTGCCCATGCGCACCACCATCCGCAAGCTGGTGATGCCGTCCTCGCTGCCCTTCATCTTCACCGGCATGCGGCTGTCGCTGGGCGTGGGCTGGATGGTGCTGATCGCCGCCGAAATGCTGGCCCAGAACCCCGGCCTCGGCAAGTTCGTCTGGGACGAGTTCCAGAACGGCTCGTCGCAGTCCCTGGCCAAGATCATGGTGGCGGTGCTGACCATCGGCCTGATCGGCTTCCTGCTCGACCGGGTCATGCTGGCGTGCCAGGCCCTGTTCTCCCACTCCGCCACCCGTTGATCAGGAGAGACGTCATGCCGATCCTCGAACTCAAAGGCGTTGCCAAGAGCTATGGCGCCTCCTCGGTGCTGCGCGATATCGACCTGGAGATCGAGGACGGCGAGTTCATCGCCATCCTGGGCTTCTCCGGTTCGGGCAAGACCACGCTGGTCTCCCTGATGGCCGGGCTGATCAAGCCCGATGCCGGCGAGGTGCTGCTGCGCGGCAAGCCGGTTGACGGCCCCGGCGCCGATCGCGGCGTGGTGTTCCAGTCCTACTCGCTGATGCCCTGGCTGACGGTGGAGGGCAACATCGCCCTGGCCGTCGACGCGGTGATGCCCGACGCCTCCAAGGCCGAGCGCAAGGCCCGCGTCGCCAAGTATATCGGCATGGTCGGCCTGTCCCACGCCGCCGAGCGCCGCCCGTCCGAGCTGTCGGGCGGCATGCGCCAGCGGGTCGCCGTGGCCCGCGCCCTGGCCATGAGCCCCGACATCCTGCTGCTGGACGAGCCGCTGTCCGCCCTGGACGCCCTGACCCGGGCCAAGCTTCAGGACGAGATCGAGGCCATCTGGGAGCAGGAAAAGAAGACCGTAATCCTGATCACCAACGACGTGGACGAGGCTCTGCTGCTGGCCGACCGCATCATCCCCCTCAATCCCGGGCCGGGCGCCACCTTCGGTCCCTCGTTCAAGGTCAACCTGCCGCGACCGCGCGACCGCGCCGCCGTCAACAGCGATCCCGACTTCAAGCGCCTCAGGGCCGAGGTCACCGAATACCTGATGGCGGTGGGCGTCGAGCGCGGCGGCGAGAGCGGCGAGACCCGCATCCTGCCCAACGTCGCCCCCATCAGCTTCGGCGGCCCACCCAAGGCCTACCGCGAGGCCGGTCAGGTCAACAATCCCGACCGCTATGTGGAATTCTCCCGCGTCAAGAAGATCTACCCCACCCCCAAGGGTCCGCTGACCGTGGTGGACGGCTTCGACCTCAAGATGCACCAGGGCGAGTTCATCTCGCTGATCGGCCATTCCGGCTGCGGCAAGTCCACGGTGCTGACCATGACCGCCGGGCTGACCGACGTGTCCGAGGGCGGCGTCATCCTCGACGGCCGCGAGGTCTCGGAAGCCGGGCCGGACCGCGCCGTGGTGTTCCAGGCGCCGTCGCTATTCCCCTGGCTGACCGCGCTGCAGAACGTGGCGCTGGGCGTCGACCGGGTCTATCCCCATGCCAGCCCGGCCGAGCGCCTGGACATCGTCTCCTATTACCTGGAACGGGTCGGCCTGGGCGATTCCATGGACAAGAAAGCGTCGGACATGTCCAACGGCATGCGCCAGCGGGTCGGCATCGCCCGCGCCTTTGCGCTGTCGCCGAAGCTGCTGCTGCTGGACGAGCCGTTCGGCATGCTGGACTCGCTCACCCGCTGGGAATTGCAGGAAGTGCTGATGGAGGTGTGGACCCGCACCCGGGTCACCGCCATCTGCGTCACCCACGACGTGGACGAGGCCATCCTGCTGGCCGATAAGGTGGTGATGATGACCAACGGCCCCAATGCCCGCATCGGCAAGGTGCTGAACGTCGACATTCCCCGCCCGCGCACCCGCCGCGCCCTGCTGGAACACCCCCGTTACTACGAGTACCGCGCCGAAGTGCTGAACTTCCTCGACGAGTACGAGACGGGGGCGCACGCCAAGGCCTCATGATGTGATTATTTTTTAGCCTGCAGCTGAGGTGCTGTTTATTTTTTAGGCACACACCCGGACCTATCCGGACAATCCCCAGGCAATCCGCCGTTTCCGGCTTGGCATGGGGTGTGCAACGCAGGAAGCGAGTTTACTGAACGCGGCGAACGGCCTCAATGGCGAGGCCCCAGCCGCCCTGAACAAAAGCCCACCGGACGCAACGATGCACCCGGACGGGCAACGGAACAAAGGCGTTCCACGGAATTCGGCGCTGCCCCCCAATGGGCCGGCGCCGGGCTTTCCGCGGAACGCCTTTTTTGTTTTGGCCGAGGGATGAAAGAGATGAGCGTGGAAAAGACCCGTCTGAAGCTCGGTATCGTGCCGCTGATCGACGCGGCCCCGCTGGTGGTGGCCAAGGAGCGCGGCTTCTTCGCCGAGATGGGCCTGGACGTCGAGCTGTCCCGCGAGGCGTCCTGGGCCTCCATCCGCGACAAGGTGGCGGTGGGCGCGCTGGACGGCGCCCAGATGCTGGCCCCCATGCCGCTGGCCATGAGCCTGGGCCTGTCGCCCATCCGGGTGCCCATGGCGGTGGGCATGGCGCTGAACCTGGGCGGCAACACCATCACCATCGGGAATGCCCTGTGGGAGCGCATGGAGGCCGCCGATCCCCAATCCATGGCGGCCCGGCCGGTCTCGGCCCGTGCCCTGAAACGCGTCATCGAGGCCGACCGGGCCGTGGGCAAGCCGCCCATGACCTTCGCCACCGTCTACCCCTACTCCCCCCACGCCGCCGAGCTGCGCCTGTGGATGGAAGCCGCCGGCATCGACACCCAGGCCGAGGTGCGTTTCACCGTGGTGCCGCCGCCCCAGATGATCTCGTTCCTGTCGGCGGGCAACATTGACGGATACTGCGTCGGCGAGCCCTGGGGCAGCCTGGCGGTGCGGATGAATCTCGGCCGCATCGCGGCGACCAGCGGCGACATCTTCGCCGGCCGGCTGGAAAAGGTCTTCGCGGTTACCCAGACTTGGGCCGAGACCCATCCCGAGACCCATCTGGCCGTGCTGCAGGCGCTGATCAGCGCCGCCCGCTGGTGCGACGACAATCGCTGCGAACTGGCCGAGCTGCTGGCCCAGCCGCAATACGTCAATGCCCCCGTGGACGCCCTGCTGGCGCCGCTGCTGGGCGAGCACGGCCTGCCCAAGACCCTGCTGACCTTCCACGCCCAGGCCGCCAACTTCCCGTGGCGCTCCCAGGCCATGTGGTACCTGGAAATGATGAAGCGCTGGGACATGGCGCCCTTCGCCCTGGACTCCCGCGCCGCCGCCGAAGCCGTGTTCCGCCCCGACCTCTACCGGGTGGCCGCCCTGGCGCTGGGGCTTCGGGTGCCGCTCACCGATTACAAGACCGAGGGCGGCCACGCCGCCCCCTGGAACCTCTTGAAGGCCACGAGGCCCATCGAGATGGGGCCCGACCTGCTGCTGGGCGGCGGGACCTTCGACCCCTTCGCATCCCGCGCCACCGCCATGCCCCCGACGGCAAAGACCGAATCAGGAGACCTCACATGAACGCTCTTCCCCGTCAGAAGCTGGTCGTCATCGGCAACGGCATGGCCGGCATGCGCACCGTCGAGGAGCTGCTGGCCATCGCGCCGGCCCGTTACGACATCACGGTGTTCGGCGCCGAGCCCCACCCCAATTACAACCGCATCATGCTGTCCTCGGTGCTGGCCGGCGAAAAGCAGGTGGACGACATCGTCATCAACCCGCGCGCCTGGTACGCCGAGAACGGAATCACCCTGCACACCGGCGACCCGGTGGTGGCCATCGATCGCGCCGCCAAGACCGTCACCTCGGCCAATGGCGTGGTGGTGCCCTATGACAAGCTGCTGCTGTCCACCGGCTCCAAGCCGCTGATGCCGCCGCTGCCCGGCCTTGACCTGCCCGGCGTGGTGGCCTTCCGCGACATCGCCGACGTGGAGAAGATGCTGGACGCCGCCGAGGCCAAGCAGCGCGCCGTGGTGATCGGCGGCGGCCTGCTGGGTCTGGAGGCCGCCTGGGGCCTGAAGCGGCGCGGCATGCCCGTCGCCCTGGTCCACCTGATGCCCACCCTGATGGAGCGCCAGCTGGATGTGGAGGCCGGCGGCCTGCTGCAGAAGGACCTGACCGAGCGCGGCCTGCACTTCTTCACCTCGGGCCAGACCGAGGAAATCATGGGCGCCGAAACCGGGCGCGCCCAGGGCGTCAAGCTCACCGACGGCCGCGAGATTCCCGCCGATCTGGTGGTGGTGGCCATCGGCATCCGCCCCAACGTGGATCTGGCCAAGGCCGCGGGCCTCGACATCAACCGCGGCATCGAGGTGGGCGACGACATGGCCACCTCGGACCCCGCCATCTATTCGGTGGGCGAGTGCGTCGAGCATCGCGGCCAGATCTTCGGGCTGGTGGCGCCCATCTGGGAGCAGGCCAAGGTCTGCGCCTCGCGTCTGGCGGGCCGCGACGACGCCCATTACGAGACCCCGCCACTGTCCACCCGGCTCAAGATCACCGGCATCGACGTGTTCTCGGCTGGACAGCTGGCGGCCCAGGACGAAGCCGACGAGGAGCTGGTGTATCGGGACTCCGCCCGGGGCATCTACAAGAAGCTGGTGATCCGCGCCGACAAGGTGGTGGGCGCCGTGATGTACGGCGACGTGGCCGACGGCTCCTGGTACTTCCAGCTCATCCGCGAAAAGGCCGACGTGGCCGCCATCCGCGACCGCATGATCTTCGGCCAGGCCTATGCCGATACCACCTGCAAGGGCCACGCGGGCGGCGTCAATGTGGCCGCCACGAGTGACGATGCCCAGGTCTGCGGCTGTAACGGCGTGTCCAAGGGCGCCATCGTCAAGGCCATCACCGAGAAGGGTCTGACCTCGCTCGACGAGGTCAAGCTGCACACCAAGGCCTCGGCCTCCTGCGGCCAGTGCGCCTCGGTGGTCCAGGCCATCCTGACCCACGTCACCGGCGAGGTGGTGGACGCCAAGGCCGCCGGCATGTGCGGCTGCACCGACCTCTCCCACGACGAGGTGCGCAGGGAGATCCTGCACCAGGGGCTCAAGACCCAGGACGCGGTACGGCAGGCTTTGGGCTGGCGCCATGCCGACGGCTGCGCCAAGTGCCGCCCGGCCCTGAACTACTACCTGCTGTGCGCCTGGCCCAGTGAATACGTCGACGACTACCAGAGCCGCTTCATCAACGAGCGTGCCCACGCCAATATCCAGAAGGACGGCACCTATTCGGTCATTCCGCGCATGTGGGGCGGCCTGACCAATCCCACCGAACTGCGCGCCATCGCCGACGTGGTGGACAAGTTCAAGATCCCCACCGTCAAGGTCACCGGCGGCCAGCGCCTCGACCTGCTGGGGGTCAGGAAGGAGGATCTGCCCGGCGTGTGGGCCGTGCTGGGCAAGGCCGGTCTGGTCTCGGGCCACGGCTACGCCAAGGGCCTGCGCACGGTGAAGACCTGCGTCGGCTCGGAATGGTGCCGCTTCGGCACCCAGGATTCCACCGGCCTCGGCGTCAAGCTGGAGAAGCTGATGTGGGGCTCGTGGACACCGCACAAGGTCAAGCTGGCGGTATCGGGCTGCCCGCGCAACTGCGCCGAGGCGACCATCAAGGATATGGGCGTGGTCTGCGTCGAGGCGGGCTACGACATCTCGGTGGGCGGCAACGGCGGCATCGAGCTGCGCGGCACCGACCATCTGGTCCGCGTCACCTCCGAGGAGGAGGTGCTCGAATATTGCGGCGCCTTCATGCAGATCTACCGCGAGGAAGCCCGCTACCTGGAGCGCACCGCGCCGTGGGTCGAGCGGGTCGGCATGGACTACATCACCAAGCGCGTCGTCGAGGATGCCGAAGGCCGCCGCGCCGCCTTCGCCCGCTTCGTCTTCTCGCAGAACTACGCGCAGATCGATCCCTGGGCCGAACGGGCCTCGGGCGAGGTGGATGCGCACGAATTCAAAACCCTGGCCGAGGTGGGCTAAGACCATGCAGGACTGGATCAAGATCGGACGCGTCGAGGACATCCCCAGGCTGGGGGCCCGCACCGTCCAGACGGACAAGGGCGACATCGCGGTCTTCCGCACCAGGGACGACGAGATCTTCGCCCTGTTCAACCGCTGCCCCCACAAGGGCGGCCCCTTAAGCGAGGGCATCGTCACCGGCAAGGTGGTGGTCTGCCCGCTGCATTCCTGGACCATCGACCTGGAGACCGGCGAAGCCACCGCCCCCGACGAGGGCTGCACGCGGCCCGTGGATTCCAAGGTGGTCGACGGCCTGGTCTGGCTGAAGCTCGAAAGCGCGAAAAAGGTGGCCCATGGCTGACATGCCCGAGATCGTCCGCACCACCTGTCCCTATTGCGGCGTCGGCTGCGGCGTCATCGCCGCCCGCCTTGATGACTCCGCGCAATGGGTAGTGCGGGGCGATCCCGAGCACCCCGCCAATTTTGGCCGCCTGTGCGTCAAGGGCTCCAGTCTGGCCGAGACTCTCGACCTGGACGGCCGCCTGCTCCACCCCATGATCGGGGAGCAAACGGTGGCGTGGGAGCCGGCGCTGGATCTGGTGGCGGAAAAGTTCACCGCCGCCATCGCCGAGCACGGGCCGGATTCCGTGGCCTTCTACGTCTCCGGCCAATTGCTGACCGAGGATTACTACGTCGCCAACAAGCTGATGAAGGGCTTCATCGGCTCGGGCAATATCGACACCAATTCCCGGCTGTGCATGTCGTCCACCGTGGCCGGTCATGTGCGCGCCTTCGGCTCGGACACCGTGCCCGGCTGCTACGAGGACCTGGATCTGGCCGATCTGGTGGTGCTGGTAGGCTCCAATACCGCGTGGTGCCACCCTGTCGCCTTCCAGCGCATCCTGGCCGCCAAGGCCCGGCGCCCCGACATGCGCATCGTGGTGGTCGATCCCCGCCGCACCGCCACCGCCGAATGCGCCGACCTGCATCTGGCCATCCGGCCGGGCACCGACGCCATCCTGTTCAACGGGCTGCTGGCCCACCTCAGGGGCGAGGAAGCCCAGGTGGAGGTCGGCGTGCCGCTGGAGCAGATCGTCCAGTTCTTCTCGTGGTTCGCCGAGACCGAAAAGACCGTCACGGTGTGGTCCCAGGGTATCAACCAATCCTCGTCGGGCACCGACAAGGTGGATGCCATCATCAACTGCCACCTGCAGACCGGCCGCATCGGCCGTCCCGGCATGGGGCCGTTCTCACTGACCGGCCAGCCCAACGCCATGGGCGGGCGCGAGGTGGGGGGACTGGCCAACATGCTGGCCGCCCATATGGGCTTCGACGAGGCCAATGTGGACCGGGTCGGGCGCTTCTGGGCGTCGGAGCGCGTGGCGGCCAAGCCCGGCCTCAAGGCCGTCGACATGTTCAAGGCGGTGGCCGAGAGCAAGATCAAGGCCCTTTGGGTCATGTGCACCAACCCGGCGGTCAGCATGCCCGAGGCCGATCTGGTCCGGGCCGCCATCGCCGCCTGCCCCTTCGTGGTGGTCTCCGAATGCGAGGCCGACACCGACACGGCCCGCCTCGCCCATGTGCGCCTGCCGGCGCTGACCTGGGGCGAAAAGGAGGGCACCGTCACCAATTCCGAGCGCCGCATCTCGCGCCAGCGCCCCTTCCTCCCCACCCCGGGCGAGGCCAAGGGCGATTGGTGGATCATGGCCCAGGTGGCGCAGCGCATGGGCTTTGGCGAGGCCTTCGCCTGGACCGATACGGGGGCCATCTTCGACGAGTTCTGCCGCCTGACCGCCTTCGAGAACCATGGCGCCCGCGACCTGGATCTGTCGGGTCTGGTGGGAGCCGATTACGAGTCCATCGAGCCCATCCAGTGGCCGGTGCGCGAACCGGGAAAGGGCACGGCGCGGCTGTTCGCCGACGGCCGCTTCTACCACCCCGATGGCAAGGCCCGGATGGTCGACACCCCGCCCCGCCCGCCAGCGCGGGCCACCGACGAGGCCTTTCCCCTGATCCTCAACACCGGGCGCATGCGCGACCAGTGGCACACCATGACCCGCACCGGCCGTGCCGCTCGGCTGGCCGCCCACGCGCCCGAGCCGGTGCTGCAGGTCCATCCCCGGGACGCCATCCGCTTCCGGCTGGCGGACGGGGGACTGGCCAAGGTCTCCGGCCGCCGGGCCAGCGTGGTTCTGCGCATCGCCTTCGACAACGGCCAGCGCCCGGGCGAGGTCTTCGCCCCCATCCACTGGAACGACCGCACCAGTTCGGGCGCGGTGGTCGGCACCCTAATCGACGCCGCCACCGATCCCGTCTCGGGCCAGCCGGAACTGAAGCAGGCCCCGGTGATGGTCGAGCCCCTGGACGCCGCCTGGCACGGCGTGCTGCTCAGCCGCAATCCGGTAGAGCTGCCCCGCTCGTTCTACTGGGCCAAGGCGGCGGGTCAGGCCCACTCCATCTGGCGGCTGGCGGGCGAAGCCGGCGAGGACTGGCCCGTCACCGCCAAGCAATGGCTGGGCGCCGACGGCGAATGGATCGAGTTCCTCGACCCCAATCGCGGCCACTATCGCGGCGCCCGTCTGGTGGACGGCCGCCTGGATGCGGTGCTGTTCGTCTTTCCCTGGGCCACCGATTTCTCGCCCGACTGGGTGGCCGCCGCCTTCGGCCGCGCCGCCATCGCCGGCGACGAGCGCGCCACCCTGGTGGCCGGCGCGCCGCCCGGCGGCGACCGGGGCCGCGACAAGACGGTGTGCGCCTGCTTCAACGTGGGCCTGGAAGCCATCCGCGCCGCCATCCGCGACCACCGCCTGTCCAGCGCGGCCGAGGTGGGCGCCATGCTCAAGGCGGGGACCAATTGCGGCTCGTGCGTGCCGGAAATCCGGGCGATCCTGGCCGAGGCGGCGCCCAAGGTGGCGTGACTTATGGCGTCATGGCCGTGCTTGATACGGCCATGACGCCCTATACCTAGAAAACGGCCCAGCCCTTGTCGCCCTTGACGAAGCGGGCCGAGGCCTTCTCGGTCTTCTCGCCCAGCGGGCCGTCGACCACCATCTGGAAATCGCAGGCGAAGCCGGGATTGCCCTTGGCTTCGGCGCAGGCCAGCTTCTTGAAGCTCTTGACCTTGGTGGAGAGGTCCTTGCCGATCAGCTTGCCGACGCCGCCCAGTTGCTCGTTCATGCCGCCGAAGGTCTGCTCGACGGCGGACTTCATGTCGGACTCGGAGGGCTCACCGCCACAGGCGGCCAGCAGGGCGCAGGCGGCGGAAACGACCAGCAGCGACCTGGCGAACGTGAAGCGGAACATGGGACCTCCTCCATCCAATCTCCCTTGGGTATAGCGGCGCCCCGCCGCCCCGGCAAGGTGGCGACTGGTAGAGGGTGGGCATTTCATGCTATTGGCCCGTCGCAGATCATTCCCGCAGGCGGAGTTCCCCGTGGCGCCCGACGCCGAGTCCCATCGAGCCCCCTCCGTCGGAACCAGGGATGCCGCCCTGCTGGCCGGGCTGGTCCTCGCCGCCGCCCTGCTGCATCTGTGGCTGACCGGCACCACCCTGCTGTCGGGTGACGAGGCCTATTACTGGCTGTGGTCGCGCCGCCTGCAGCTGTCCTATTACGACCACCCGGCCATGATGGCCTGGTGGATGGCCGGAGCCACCGCCCTGTTCGGCGAATCCGAAGCCGCCATCCGCCTGCCCGCCGTGCTGAGCGTCGCCGCCGTCACCGGCCTGGCCTTCGACACCGCCCGGCTGGCCTTTCGCGACATTCGCGCCGGCTGGTGGGCGGTGGCCGTGCTTAACGCCACCCTGTTGTTCGCCGCCGCCGGCGTGCTGGTCACCCCGGACTCGCCGTTGCTGGTGTTCTGGTCCCTGTCGCTGTGGGCCATGGTCCGCCTGCTGGACGACGGGCGGGCGCGCTGGCTCTACCTGCTGGGCCTGTCGCTGGGGCTGGGGTTCTGCTCGAAATACACCATGGTGCTGATCGCCCCGGGCATCATGGCGGTGTTCGCCCTGTTCCCCCAGGCGAGGCGGTGGTTGAAAAGCCCGCATTTCTGGGCCGCCATCGTCCTGGCCCTGGCCTGCACCTCGCCGGTGCTGATCTGGAACGCCCAGCACGACTGGATCTCCATCAAGAAGCAGTTGTCCCATTCCTTCGACGCGCCGGTGAGCGATCCGCTGAAGAGTCTCGCCACCTTCGTCGGCACCCAGTTGGGAGTGATCACCCCGCTGATCTTCGGCTTCATGCTGTGGGGCATGGGCTGGACGCTGTGGGCCGGATGGCGAAGCCGGCAGCCCGCCTGGTTCCTGCTTGGCGCCACCTCGGCGCCGCTGCTGGCCTTTTTCGTGCGCCACAGCCTGGGCGGTGTGGTCCAGCCCCACTGGCCGGGTCCGGCCTATCTGGGCGCCGCCATCGCCACTTCGGGGGCCTGGGTGGTTCTCGCCCCCTCCTGGCGGCGGCTGCGCTGGCTGTGGCATGGCGCCATCGCCCTGGGAGGGCTGCTGGTGGCCGCCACCTATGTGCAGATGGAGACGGCCCGCCTGCCCATCCCGCTCAAATCCGACCCCATGAGCCGCCTGGGCGGCTGGGACCAGTTGGCCAGCGCGGTGGAGGCTGAGCGGACCCGGCATCCCGACGCCTTCGTCTTCACCACCAAGCACGAGGTGGCCGGGTTGCTGACCTACTATCTGCCTGGCCATCCGGTGGTTTTCCTGACTGGTTCGGCTGGCTTTCCCCGAATTCCTTCGTATGATGCCCGGGACGCGGCCGCGTTGCCGGGGCAGAATGGATTGTACGTGATCAAGGACGGGTTCTACGCCGTCCAGGACGTGCGCCGCTCGTTCCGCAGCCTGACCCTGCTTGCCACGGTGGACCGGGCTTGGGGCGGCAAGGTCGTGGACCATTACGAAATCTGGCTGGCCGAGTCCTATGGCTCGGGCACCTTCGAGAACAAGTGAGGCGGTCGTGAACGTCGACAGGATGCGGCAGATCGATTTCTGGGCGGGGGTGCCCCTCGCGTTCCTGATCACCCTTTACTGGCGGATCCGCTGTTTCTTCAGCCCGCCGGCACCGTCCGCGGGCAAGAACATCCTGTTCATCGAACTGTCGGAGATGGGCAGCGCGGTCATCGCCGACGCGGCCTTGAAGCGGGCGCAGGCGCTGTTCCCCGACGCCAGGGTCTATTTCCTGATCTTCGCCAAGAACCGTCCCAGCCTGGACATCATGGGCACCATCGCGCGCGAGAACATGCTGACCATCCGCGCCGACAGCCTGGTCACCCTGGTCGTCGACACCCTGCGCATGATCCGCACCATGCGTTCGCTGGACCTGATGGCCACCATCGACATGGAGATGTTCTCGCGCTTCTCGGCGCTGCTGACCTTCCTGTCGGGGGCGCCCAAGCGGGTGGGCTTTCACCGCTTCCACACCGAGGGCCTCTATCGGGGCGAGTTGCTGACCCACCGGGTGGGCTACAACCCGCACCAGCACATCGCCAAGAGCTTCATGGCCCTGGTCCATGCCCTGACCGAGCCCGAGGGCACCACGCCCCACGGCAAGGTCGCCTTCACCGACGACGAAGTGAGGCTGGCGCCGCTGGCCCCCGCCCCCGAGGCGCTGGAGGCCTTCAAGACCCGGCTGTTTCAGGCCTATCCGGTGCTGAAGGAGACGACGCGCTGGGTGATCCTCAATCCCAACAGCAGCGAGCTGATGCCGCTGCGCCGCTGGCCCTATGACCGCTACACCGAGGTGGCGCGGCGCCTGCTGGCCGAGGACGAGGGCCTGGCCGTCATCGTCACCGGCGTGGCCTCGGAAAAGGCCGAGGCCCAGCGGCTGGTGGACGCCACCGGCTCGAACCGCGCCTGCAATCTGGCCGGCTTCACCCGCATGGAGGATCTGATTCCCCTCTATGCCCTGGCCCGAGCCATGGTCACCAACGATTCCGGCCCGGCCCATTTCGCCGCGCCGGTGGGCCTGCCCACCCTGGTGCTGTTCGGCCCCGAGACCCCCGCCCTCTACGGCGCCCTGAATCACAAGGCCGAGTTCATCACCGCCCGGCTGGCCTGCTCGCCCTGCGTCTCGGCCATGAATCACCGCAGCACCGCCTGCACCGACGCCGCGTGCATGCGGGCCATTTCGGTGGAGCAGGTCCTCGACGCGGTCAAGCGCCTGCTGGGATGATGCTGATCGGCCATCGCGGCCTGGCCGGGCTGGCGCCCGAGAACACCCTGGCCTCGTTCAGGACCGCCGCCGCCCATGGCCTCGCCATGGTGGAGTTCGATGTGCGCCTGTCCCGGGACGGCGTGCCGCTGGTCTTCCATGACGACACCCTGGAGCGCACCACCAGCGGCACCGGCCCGGTGGCGGAGCGCAACTGGGCCGAAATCGCCGGGCTCGATGCCGGATCGTGGTTCGCCCCCGCCTTCGCCGGAGAGTGCGTGCCCAGCCTGGAGCAGGTGCTGGGCCTCTGCCTGGACCTGGGGCTGGGGATCAACCTGGAGATCAAGCCCGACGAGGGGCGCGAGGCCGAGACCGCCGAGGCGGCGCTGGCCCTGGCCCTTCGCCTGTGGCCCGAAAGCGTATCGGCGCCGGTGATCTCCAGCTTTGAGACCATCTGTCTGGACGTTGCCCGGCGCGTCGCCCCCCACTGGCCCCGCGCTTTGCTGGCCGAGGCGCTGCCCGATGACTGGCGCGAGCAGGCTACACGGCTGGAGGCGTCCGCGCTGCACCTCGACCACCGTACCCTGGACGCCGACGTGGTGACCGGCATCATGGCCGCCGGCCTGCCGGCGCGGGCCTATACGGTCAACGACCCGGCCCGCGCCCGGATCTTGGGCCACTGGGGCGTCGCCGCCGTCTTCGCCGATTTTCCTCATTCGTCATGAGTCCGTAACGTCACTGTGGCGCGGCACGACAAAGGGCTATATATGTGCCGTCATCGGCAGGCCTGGGAGAGCCCGTCGTAGCCATCCGAGGAGTTACCCCTGACGTGAAAGCGCTCGATCCTATCCTGATTTCCGGTCGCGAGGTCCTGCCCCTGGTCGAGGGCGGCAAGGGGATCAACGTCTCCAATGGCGAGAGTTCTGGCGCCTGGGCGGCTGCCGGCGGCGTCGCCACCTTCTCCGGAGTCAATGCCGATCTCTATGACGAGAACGGCAACCGCATCGACATGGTCTATCACGGCAAGACCAGGACCGAGAAACACCACGAGCTGATCGCCTACGGCATCAGGGGCGGCATCGCCCAGGCCCGCATCGCCCACGACATCGCCGGCGGCAATGGCCGCATCCACATGAATGTGCTGTGGGAGATGGGCGGCGCCGAGCAGATCCTCGAAGGCGTGCTGGACGGCGCCAAGGGCCTGATCCATGGCGTGACCTGCGGTGCCGGCATGCCCTATCGCGTGGCCGAGATCGCGGCCCGCTATAACGTCTATTACTATCCCATCGTGTCGTCGGCCCGCGCCTTCCGCGCCCTGTGGAAGCGTGCCTACCACAAGTACGGCGAATTGCTGGGCGGCGTGGTCTACGAGGACCCCTGGCTGGCCGGCGGCCATAACGGCCTGTCCAATTCCGAAGACCCGAGGAAGCCCGAGCCCCCCTATGGCCGCGTCGCCGAGCTGCGCAAGACCATGGTGGAATGCGGCCTGGGCAACGTGCCGATCTTCATGGCCGGCGGCGTCTGGTGGCTGAAGGAATGGGAGGACTGGATCGGCAACCCCGAACTGGGTCCCATCGCCTTCCAGTACGGCACCCGTCCGCTGCTGACCCAGGAAAGCCCCATCTCCGACGCCTGGAAGCAGCGCCTGCTGACGCTGAAGCCCGGCGACGTGCTGCTGCACCATTTCAGCCCCACCGGCTTCTACTCCTCGGCGGTGAAGAACGACTTCATCAACGAGCTGTGCCAGCGGCTGGACCACCAGATCCCCTATTCCAGCGAATGCGTCGGCGATCACGAGGCCGAGCTGCCCATCGGCGCCCGCAAGCGCATCGTCTGGGTCACACCCCACGACCGCGACCGGGCGCTGGGCTGGATGAACGAGGGCTTTACCGAGGCGCTGCGCACCCCCGATTCGACCCTGATCTTCGTCACCCCCGACAAGGCCGAGGAAATCCGCGTCGATCAGGTCAAGTGCATGGGCTGCCTGTCCCAGTGCATGTTCTCCAACTGGGCTCAGAACGAGGCCGGGACCACCGGCAAGAAGGCCGACCCGCGCAGCTTCTGTATCCAGAAGACCCTGCAGAACATCGGCCATGGCGGCGACGTGGAAAACGAACTGATGTTCGCCGGCCACAACGCCTATCGCTTCGGCGCCGATCCCTTCTACAAGAACGGCTTCATCCCGACTGTCAAGCAACTGGTGGACCGCATCGCCACCGGCGAATAGGAATTGTCATCCCGAGCGTAGCCGAGGGATCTCGTCCTGGCACGGCGCGTCCAAATTGGCGGCGACGGAGCAAGCGGAGATTCCTCGCGACGCTCGGAATGACAGGCGTTTCATACTTCGGCCACATTCCAGGCCCACAAACGAAAACGCCGCCCGGATCGGGCGGCGTTTTGCGTTGGAGCGCAGCAATGGCGCTAGTCGTTGACCACGGCCTTCAGCACGGCACGGGCCTCGTGCTCGTCGATCTGGTGCACGTCGGAGAGGTGGGTTTCCCAGTTCTCGACGTATTCCTTGACCGCGATGGCCAGGCACTCCCCCACCGTCTGCCCGGTCTCGGCGGCCAACGCCTCGAGGCGCTGCTTCAGTTCGGGCGGAACGGCAATCGACAGGGTTTCCATGGTTCGGTCCTCGTTAAACATTCAGCCGGGACTCTACATCCAATGAACGGATGTTGCCAGTTCCGAGCAGCCCCCACCCCGTGGTAGAAGGCCCCATGGCAGTTCCTCCCTCGCGCCCCAAGGGTGCCGGCAATCCGTTCAAGCTCTCCATCGACCCGGCCGACCGGCTGTTGCCCAGCGGTTCCGGGGGCGAACCCCCGCCCCCGCGTGAGCCGCCGCCGCCGCGTGGCCGCGCCCCCAAGGAGCCAAAAAAGCCCAAGGCGCCCAAGAAGGGCGGCTCGGGCAATGGCCGCAAATGGGGCAAGCGCCTGCTGGTCTGGGGCCTGACCCTGGCCATCTGGATCGGCATCGGCCTGGCCGGCGTGGTGGCTTATTACGCCCTGGACCTGCCCGACATCGACCGCATGACCGCCCAGACCAGGCGCCCCAGTGTGGTGTTCCAGTCGGTGGAGGGCGAGATCTTCGCCGCCTATGGCGACCTCTACGGCGAGCCGCTGGACCTGGGCGAGATGTCGCCCTTCATCGCCCAGGCGGTGCTGGCCACCGAGGACCGGCGCTTCTACAGCCATTGGGGCGTCGACCCCATCGGCCTTGCCCGCGCCCTATTCGTGAACCTGAGGGCCGGGCACACGGTGCAAGGCGGCTCGACCATCACCCAGCAGCTGGCCAAGAACCTGTTCCTGACGCCTGACCGCAACATGAAGCGCAAGGTGCAGGAAGTGCTGATGGCGCTGTGGCTGGAAAAGCGCTTCTCCAAGGAGCAGATCCTGGGGCTTTACCTCAACCGGGTCTATCTCGGGTCCGGCACCTTCGGCGTGGACGCCGCCGCCAAGCGCTATTTCGACGTCTCGGCCCGCAAGGTCGACGTCTATCAGGCCGCCGTGCTGGCCGGCTTGCTGAAGGCTCCCTCGCGCTATTCGCCGCTCAACGACCCCGAGGCCTCGCGCAAGCGCACCAGCGACGTACTGGCCAACATGGTCAAGGCCGGCTACATCGACCAGAAGACCGCCGACAATGTCCAGGTGACCGGCGCCGCCCAGCTGGTCCGCCGCCCCATTCCCGCCGGCCGCTATTTCGCCGACTGGCTGATGGCTAATCTCGACCAGTTCGGCGAAGTGGCCGGCAAGGACATCGTGGTGCACACCACCATGGACATCGCGCTCCAGCGCAAGGTCGAGGCCGACCTCAAGACCATGATGGCCGGGCCCGGCGCCAAGGCCAACGCCTCCCAGGGCGCCGTGGTGGTGATGAGCCCCGACGGCGCCATCCGGGCGCTGACCGGCGGCAAGGATTACGACGACAGCCAGTTCAACCGCGCCACCCAGGGGCTGCGCCAGCCCGGCTCGTCGTTCAAGCCCTTCGTCTATCTCACCGCCATGGAAATGGGCCGCACCCCCGACGACGAGGTGGAGGACAAGCCCATCCGCCTGGGCAACTGGAGCCCCGGCAATTACACCGGCAAGTATCTCGGCCCCATCACCCTGCGCCAGGCCCTGGCGGAATCGGTCAACACCGTCGCCGTGCGGCTGGTGGAGGAAGTGGGTCCCGGCCGGGTCATCGCCACGGCCCGCCGGCTGGGCATCACCTCGGACCTGCGCAACGACGCCACCCTGGCCCTGGGCACCAGCGAGGTCTCGCTGCTGGAGCTGACCACCGCCTATGCCGCCCTGGCCAATGGCGGCTATGGGGTGACGTCCTTCGGCGTCTCCCACATCACCGACCCATCCGGCAAAGTGCTGTATCAGCGCCAGGGCGGCGGCTTCGGCCAGGTGGTGTCACCGGCGGCGCTGTCGCGCATGCACGACATGATGAGCGCCGTCGTCACCCAGGGCTCGGGCAAGGCCGCCCGCCTGGACCGCCCGGTGGCGGGCAAGACCGGCACCACCCAGGATTACCGCGACGCCTGGTTCATGGGCTTCACCGCCGATTACGTGGCCGGCGTGTGGATGGGCAACGACGATTACCGCATCGAGATGAAGAAGGTCACCGGCGGCGGCCTGCCCGCCCAATTGTGGAAGCAGGTGATGACCGCCGCCCATCGCGGCCTGCCTGCCCGGCCGCTGCGCACCCCGGAGGTTCCGGCGGAATCCTCCCCAGCCGAAAGCGTCGGCGACTTCGTGGCCGGGGCCGCCCAAGCGGCGGGGGACGCGGCCAAGGGCATCGGCGGCGCCATCGACGACCTGCTGAAGGGGATCTTCGGACGGTAATACCAAATCCCGATGAGTTCGGCTTATGGGGATTTGGTTAGGCCCAAGGGGCCGCGCCGCTTATGCGGCGGAAGGCAAGGACGCACAGCGTCCGCCCGCCGCTTGAGGGCGGTCCCGATGAGTTCGGCTCATGGGGATCTGGCATAAGCCCCGGTCAGGCCTGGCCGAAATAGACCAGGCCCAGAACCGCAATTCCGAAGCCGATGCGCAGGATGGCGAAGGGAACGAAGGTATTGCGCGCCACCCAGGCCATCATGCCCGCCAGACCGATCAGCGCGGCCAGCCCCGCCGTGGCCATGGCCATCAGCAGGTCGCTGGAGAACACCAGTTCGGTGTGATGGGCCAGCCCCCAGAAGGTCTTGACCCCATGCCCCAGGATCAGCGGCATGGCCAGCAGCATGGAGAAGCGCACCGCCGCCTGGCGTTCCCATCCCAGCAGCCGAGCCACGGTGACGGTGATGCCGGTGCGCGACACGCCGGGCACCAGTGATAGAATCTGCAAGGCCCCCAGGCCGGCGGCGCCGACCCAGCTCATGTGCTCGACCCGGCGGACGGTGACGCCCAGTTTGTCGCAGCCCCACAGCAGAACGCCGCCGAGGATCAGGATGATCGCCGCGCCGCTCTGCCCCACCAGGGTCGAGGCGCGGTCAAGCACCAGCCAACCGACGATGGCGGCGGGGATGGTCCCGGCCAGGACGTGCAGCAGCAGATGGGAACCGTAATCGGGCTTGCCCTTGGCCAGACGCCACAGACCGACGGCCATGGCCAGAACGTCGCGCCAGAAATAGATCATCAGGGCCAGCAAAATGCCGGCATGGGCCGCCACCGACAGCGCGGCCCGCCCCTCGGGCTTGGCAGCCAGATGGGGCAGCGCCGCCAGCAGACCGGCGGCTCCGAACGGCAAAACCTCTCCCAACCCCTGAATCAGGGCCACGACCAGGACTTCTAGGAACGTCACTCGGGTGCCCCCCGTATGCGGCTGCCATGGTTATAGCACCGGACCCGCCGGGCCGGAAGAGAAACGGAAAGGTCCGAAACGGGACAATTATATTCAGGAGCGCCACCCCATATTCTCGAGCGCAGCCGCACTTCGGCACGAGACCTTGATTTGAGACAGCAATGTTGTCTCATTTGCGCGATTCCCATTGATTGGTCACCACTTCTGACGTATTTTCGCCCGACAATTCCCGGGCTCGAGGAACAGCCATGCCCCGCAAGATGCTGCAGTTCACCCACCTCCATCAGCGCCAGCCGGAAAAGCGCGGCGCCGCCGAGCGCCGCAAGGATTTCGGCGAGATCAGCACCGCCTTCGGGGCGTCCCAGGCGGGCGAGCAGGCGTCGCGCTGCGAGCAATGCGGCATTCCCTTTTGCTCCATTCACTGCCCGCTGGGTAACAACGTGCCGGACTGGCTGATGCTGGTGGCGCAGGACCGCATGGAGGAGGCCTACGCCGTCTCGTCGGCCACCAACACCTTCCCCGAGATCTGTGGCCGCATCTGTCCCCAGGACCGCCTGTGCGAGGGCAATTGCGTGCTGGAGCAATCCACCCACGGCAATGTCACCATCGGCGCGGTGGAAAAGCACATCACCGAGACCGCCTTCGCTGAAGGATGGGTCAAGCCGGTGCTGCCCGGCGCCGAGACCGGCCGCTCGGTCGGCATCGTCGGCGGCGGCCCCGCCGGACTGGCGGCGGCGGAATCCCTGCGCCGCAAGGGCCATGCCGTCACCGTCTACGATCGCCACGACCGCATGGGCGGGCTGCTGATCTATGGCATTCCCGGCTTCAAGCTGGAGAAGGACGTGGTCGAGCGCCGCATCCGCCTGCTGGCCGAGGCCGGCGTCAAGTTCGAGACCGGCGTGGAAATCGGCAAGACCGTCTCCTTCGCCGAACTGCGCGCCCGCCACGACGCGGTGCTGATCGCCACCGGGGTCTACAAGGCCAAGCCCCTGGGCATCAATGGCGCCGACCTGCCCGGCGTGCATGCCGCCCTGGACTACCTGATCGCCCAGAACCGCCGCGATCTCGGCGAGACCGTGGCCGAGTTGGACGCCAAGGGCCGCAACGTGGTGGTCATCGGCGGCGGCGACACCGCCATGGATTGCGTGCGCACCGCCATCCGCCAGGGGGCCAAGTCGGTGAAGTGCCTCTACCGCCGCGACCGGGCCAACATGCCCGGCTCCAAGCGCGAGGTGGCCCACGCCGAGGAAGAAGGCGTCGAATTCGTCTGGATGGCCGCCCCCGAAGCCGTCACCGGCGCCAAGAAGGCCGAGGGCGTCCGGGCCGTGCGCATGCATCTGGGCATGCCCGATTCCTCGGGCCGTCAAAGCCCGGTGGCCATCGAGGGATCGGGCTTCACCTTGGCCTCCGACATGGTCATCGCCGCCCTGGGCTTCGATCCCGAGGATATGCCCGTCCTGTTCGGCGCCCCCGAGCTCAAGGTCTCCAAATGGGGAACCGTCGAGACCGACGCGACGCTGATGACCAGCCTGCCCGGCGTCTTCGGAGCCGGCGACATCGTGCGCGGCGCCTCCCTGGTGGTCTGGGCCATCAAGGACGGCCGCGACGCCGCCGAAGCCATCCACCGCTACGTCAGTGCCAAATCCGCCCAGGCGGCGGAGTAGGAGTGCGCCCCATGTCCGATTTCGTCTCCCAATACCTCGCCAACCAGGAGATCCTGGAGGCCGCCGGTATCGACACCAGCCCCCATGACGCCTGCGGCGTCGGCATGGTGGCGGCGCTCGACGGCAAGCCCCGGCGCGACGTGGTCGAGGCCGGCATCCAGGCCCTGTCCGTGCTGTTCCATCGCGGCGCGGTGGACGCCGACGGCAAGACCGGCGACGGCGCGGGCATCCATGTCGAGATCCCCCAGGACTTCTTCAAGGACCACGTGGCCCGCACCGGACACGCGGTGGCCGAAGGGCGGCTGGCGGTGGGCCAGGTCTTCCTGCCCAAGACCGACCTGGGCGCCCAGGAGAACTGCCGCTGCATCGTCGAGACCGAGATTCTGAATTTCGGCTATTCCATCTATGGCTGGCGCCAGGTGCCGGTGGACGTGTCGATCATCGGCGAGAAGGCCAACGCCACCCGCCCCGAGATCGAGCAGATCATGATCGCCAACACGCTGGGCACCAGCGAAGAGCGGTTCGAGGCCGATCTGTTCGTCATCCGCCGCCGCATCGAGAAGCGGGTGCTGGGCAACCACATCAACGACTTCTACATCTGCTCGCTGTCGTGCCGCTCGATCATCTACAAGGGCATGTTCCTGGCCGAGCAGCTGACCAGCTTCTATCCCGACCTGCTGGACAAGCGCTTCGTGTCGCGCTTCGCCATCTATCACCAGCGCTATTCCACCAACACCTTCCCCACCTGGCGGCTGGCCCAGCCCTTCCGCATGCTGGCCCATAACGGCGAGATCAACACTCTCACCGGCAACATCAACTGGATGAAGGCCCACGAGCCGCGCATGGAGCACGAGGTGTTCGGGCAGGCCATGGATGACCTGAAGCCGGTCGTCCAGCCGGGCGGTTCCGACTCCGCCGCGCTGGACAACGTCTTCGAGGTCATGTGCCGCGCCGGGCGCCCGGCGCCGCTGGTCAAGCAGATGCTGATCCCGGAGAGCCTGGGCTCCAACGCCCTGATGCCCGAGGCGCACCGCACCTTCTTCGGCTACTGCAACTCGGTGATCGAGCCCTGGGACGGCCCGGCGGCCATCTGCGCCACCGACGGCCAATGGGCGGTGGCGGGCGTCGACCGCAACGGGTTGCGCCCCATGCGCTTTACCATCACCAAGACCGGCCTGCTGATCCTCGGCTCCGAGACCGGCATGGTGAAGGTCAAGGATTGCGACGTGGTGGAGAAGGGCCGGGTCGGCCCCGGCCAGAGCATCGCCATCGACCTCGACGCCGGCAAGTTCTATCGCGATACCGAGATCAAGGACCTGCTGGCCTCGCGCCGCAATTACTCGGCCTGGGTCAAGCGCATCACCGAACTGGACACCCTGGTCAGGACCGGGGCGCCGGAACCGGCCGAGCTGTCGTCGGACGAATTGCGCCGCCGCCAGGCCGCCTATGGCATGACCATGGAAGACATGGAGCTGATCCTCCATCCCATGGTCGAGGACGCCAAGGAGGCCATCGGCTCCATGGGCGACGACACGCCGCTGGCGGTGCTGTCGGCCGGCTATCGCGGCCTGCACCACTTCTTCAAGCAGAACTTCAGTCAGGTCACCAATCCGCCCATCGACAGCTTGCGCGAGTCGCGGGTGATGAGCCTGCGCACCCGCCTGGGCAACCTGGGCAACATCCTCGACGAGGACGAGAGCCAGTGCGACCTGCTGCAGTTGGAAAGCCCGGTGCTGTCCAACGCCGAATTCGCCGCCATGCGCAAGTATATGGGCGAGGCGGCGGCGGCCATCGACTGCACCTTTGATCCCAAGGGCGGCATCGAGGCCCTGCGCGACGCCCTGGCCCGGGTGCGGCGCGAGTCCGAAGAAGCCGTGCGCGGCGGCTGCACCCACCTGATCCTCACCGATGAAGGCATCGGCGAATCCCGCGCCGCCATTCCGATGATCCTGGCGGCGGGCGGCGTGCACTCCCATCTGGTGCGCCTGTCCTTGCGCACCTGGACCTCACTCAACGTGCGCTCGGGCGAGTGCCTGGACGTGCATTACTTCGCCGTGCTGATCGGCGTCGGCGCCACCACGGTCAACGCCTATCTGGCCCAGGAAGCCATCGCCGACCGCCAGCGCCGGGGGCTGTTCGGCTCCATGCCGCTGGAGGAATGCGTGCGGCGCTACAAGTACGCCCTGGACCAGGGCCTGTTGAAGATCATGGCCAAGATGGGTATCTCGGTGGTCAGCTCGTATCGCGGCGGCTACAATTTCGAGGCGGTGGGCCTGTCGCGTACCCTGGTGGCCGAGTTCTTCCCCGGCATGACCAGCCGCATTTCCGGCATCGGCCTCTCCGGCATCCAGAAGAAGACCGTCGAGCAGCACGCCACCGGCTTCGCCGGTCCGGCTCCGGCCCTACCCATCGGCGGCTTCTACCGGGTGCGGCGCGGCTCGGAGGCCCATTCCTTCGACGGCAGCCTGATCCATCTGCTGCAGATGGCGGTGGCCACGGGCTCCTATGCCACCTACAAGAAGTACTCGGACGGCATGCGCAAGCTGCCGCCCATCACCATCCGCGACCTGCTGGACCTGAAGCCCGCCGGCGCTCCCATCAGCCTGGACGAGGTGGAAAGCATCACCGAGATCAGGAAGCGCTTCCTGACCCCCGGCATGTCGCTCGGTGCCCTCTCCCCCGAGGCCCACGGCACGCTGAACATCGCCATGAACCGCATCGGCGCCAAGTCGGTGTCGGGCGAGGGCGGCGAGGACCGCGAGCGCTATCGCCCGCGTCCCAACGGCGACAACGCCAATTCGGCGGTCAAGCAGATCGCCTCGGGCCGCTTCGGCGTCACCGCCGAATATCTCAACATGTGCCGCGAGATCGAGATCAAGGTTGCCCAGGGCGCCAAGCCCGGCGAGGGCGGCCAGCTTCCCGGCTTCAAGGTGACGGTGGAGATCGCCAAGCTGCGCCACGCCACCCCCGGCGTCATGCTGATCAGCCCGCCGCCCCACCACGACATCTATTCCATCGAGGATCTGGCCCAGCTGATCTACGACCTGAAGCAGATCAATCCGCACGCCCGCGTCACGGTGAAGCTGGTGTCGCGCTCAGGGATAGGCACGGTGGCGGCCGGCGTGGCCAAGGCCAAGGCCGACACCATCCTGGTCTCCGGCCATGTGGGCGGCACCGGCGCTTCGCCCCAGACCTCCATCAAGTTCGCCGGCCTGCCCTGGGAGCTGGGCCTGTCCGAGGCCCATCAGGTGCTGACGCTCAACCGCTTGCGCCATCGGGTGAAGCTGCGCACCGACGGCGGGTTGAAGACCGGCCGCGACATCGTCATCGCCGCCATGCTGGGCGCCGAGGAGTTCGGCATCGGCACCTCCTCCCTGGTGGCCATGGGCTGCATCATGGTGCGCCAGTGCCATTCCAACACCTGCCCGGTCGGCGTCTGCACCCAGGACCTGAGCTTGCGCGAGAAGTTCACCGGCAACCCGGAAAAGGTGGTCAATCTGTTCAGCTTCATCGCTGAAGATGTGCGCGAGATCCTCGCCTCGCTGGGCGTGCGTTCTCTCGCCGAGGTCATCGGCCGCGCCGACCTGCTGCATCAGGTCAGCCGCGGCGCCAGCCATCTGGACGACCTAGATCTGAACCCGCTGCTGGCCCAGGCCGACACCGGCGGCTTCCCCCGCTATTGCGTCGAGGACAAGACCCAGGAGGTCCCCGACACCCTGGACGCCCAGATGATCATCGACGCCAAGCCGGCCCTGGAAGACGGCGAGAAGATGCAGCTGGACTACAACGTGCGGAACGTCCAGCGCGCCATCGGCACCAAGCTGTCGCACAAGATCTTCAAGCGCCACGGCATGACCGGCCTGGCGCCCGACCACGTCACCGTGCGCCTGCGCGGCTCGGCGGGACAGTCGCTCGGCGCCTTCGCGGTGCAGGGCCTGACGCTGGAAGTGTTCGGCGATTCCAACGACTACGTGGGCAAGGGCCTGTCGGGCGGCACCATCATCGTGCGGCCGCCGGTGGCCTCCCAGTTGAAAAGCAACGAGAACACCATCATCGGCAACACGGTGCTGTACGGCGCCACGGCGGGCAAGCTGTTCGCCGCCGGACAGGCGGGCGAGCGCTTCGCCGTCCGCAATTCCGGCGCCGAGACGGTGATCGAGGGCTGCGGCTCCAACGGCTGTGAATACATGACCGGTGGCACCGCCGTGATCCTGGGGCCGGTGGGCGCCAACTTTGCCGCCGGCATGACCGGGGGCATGGCCTTCGTCTATGATTCCGACGAAAGCTTCGCCAAGCGCGTCAATCCGGAAAGCGTCATCTGGCAACGGCTGGAGACGCCCCATTGGGAAGGGGTGCTGAAGGCCCTGGTGCAGGAACACGCCGCCGTCACCGGCTCGGCCTGGGCGGAATCCCTGCTGGCCGACTGGGACCGCGAAGTACCGCGCTTCTGGCAGGTAGTGCCCAAGGAGATGCTGTCCCGCCTCGCCCATCCGGTGGGCCGGACCCGCGTCAACGCCGCCGAATAGCCGAAAGTATAAGAGCCCTAAGCCGGAGGAGGCCTCCCCCTCCTCCGGGCGGGCCATCCCCCTACCCATTTACCCCCATCAACATTGCGGGCTTCCCGAGTCACTCTTAACAAAGGGTAAATTCGGGGACCAATGGGGATGATCGCGATCTGGGACAATCGATACTCGGTGGGCCATGCCCGGGTGGATGCGGAGCACCGGCAGGTGATCAGCCTCCTCAACGAGATCGATGTCGCCCGCTCGGTCGGCGCGCCGCCCGTGGTGGTGGAGATGGCGCTGGAAACCCTGTTGCGCACCATCGTCGCCCATTTCGCCCGCGACGAGGTCCCCCAAGGCGATCACATGGCCATCATCGCCTCGGCCCGCCGCCTGCTGGATGGCTGGCGGGGCGGCAAGCCAGAGGCTCTGGAGCGTCGCGCCCTGGTCAACCTGGCCCGGCGCTGGATCGGCCACATGGGGCGGCGGGAAGCCTCCCTTCCCTCCCAGCGCATGGTGGGCTGAGCGGCGCCCCTTGGGAGCGAATAGCCCTAATCCGCCGAACGTCCACTTGATGCTCGGCGCTCCGGGCTATTCCGGCCAGGTCACCACATGATAGTCCAGCAGGTCGGCGCGGGATTCGGCGATGACCTTGCCGCGCACCGAGATGCCGGCGCGGTGCACGCTCTCGGGATCGCCCGAGACCAGGGGGTGCCACCATTGCAGCACCTTGCCCTCCGACAGCACCCGGTAGGCGCAGGTGGACGGCAACCACTTGATGCCGGCCAGCACCACCGGGCTCAGCTCGACGCAGTCCGGCACCGAGTCCCAGCGCTTCGCATAGCTCTTGCAGCCGCAGGTGTGCAGGTTCAGCAGCCGGCAGGCCACGTTGGTGTAGTGGATCTCGCCGGTGTCGGCGTCTTCCAGCTTGTGCAGGCAGCAGCGGCCGCAGCCGTCGCATAAGGATTCCCACTGCTCCCGCGTCATGGCCGACAGCGGCGTGGTCCGCCAGAACGGCGGACCTTCCGCTTCGGAATCAGCCTTTGTCGTGTTGGCGGATGAACTCGCGGACATTGGGATAGACCTCTTCACGCCAGCGGCGGCCGTTGAAGACGCCATAATGGCCCACCTTGGGCTGCAAATGGTAGCGCTGCTTCTCGGGCGCCAGATTACAGCACAGGTCGTGGGCGGCCTTGGTCTGGCCAACGCCGGTGATGTCGTCCTTCTCGCCCTCGATGGTCATCAGCGCCGTGTGGCGGATGGCGCCGGGATCGACCTTGCGGCCCCTTGATTCCATGATGCCGCGCGGCAGGTGATGCTCCTGGAACACCTTGCCGATGGTTTCCAGGTAGTAATCGGCCGGCAGGTCCATCACCGACAGGTACTCGTCGTAGAACTCGCGGTGCTGGGCGGCGGAATCGCCGTCGCCCTTGACCATGTTCTGGAACAGCTTGACGTGCTCGCCCACGTGGCGCTCCAGGTTCATGCTCATGAAGCCGTGCAGCTGCAGGAAGCCGGGATAGACCTTGCGGCCGTGCCCGGCATAGTTCATGGGCACCGAATGGATCACCGTGCGCTCGAACCACGAATGGGGCTTGTGGGTGGCGACGTCGTTGACCTTGGTGGGATTGATGCGGGTATCGATGGGACCGCCCATCATCAGCATGGAGCGCGGCTGGTTGGGATTGCCCGCCGCAGCCATCAGCGACACGGCGCACAGCATGGGCACCGAAGGCTGGCACACCGCCATGACGTGGGTATCCGGCCCCAGGACCTCCATGAATTCCACCAGCAGGTCGATATAGTCGTCCAGGGTGAAATTGCCCTGGGCCAGCGGCACGTTGCGGGCATCGATCCAATCAGTGATGTAGACGTCATGCTCGTGCAGCATGGTCTCCACCGTGCCGCGCAGCAAGGTGGCGAAGTGGCCCGACATGGGGGCCAGCAGCAGGACCTTGGGGTCGTTGCGCCCTTCGACGTTGCGCTTGAAATGCAGCAGGTTGCAGAAGGGCGTGTGATGGGTCACCTGCTCGACCACGTTCACCGTCTCGCCGTCCACCACCGTACTGTGCAGGTTGAAGGGCGGCTTGGGGTAGCGCCTGGTGGTGCGCTCCACCAACTCGGCCGTGGCCGCCACCGTGCGGCCGAACTTGGTATAGGCCATGGGCACCCAGGGATGGCTGTAGACCGACTGCATGGCCTCGGCCAGCATGCGCATGGGGGCGAAAGCGTGGTGCTGCATTTCGTGCAGGTGATAGAGCATATCCGTCGATCCCAGGCTGGTTGGAACGGTGGCGTGGTTTTTTGTTACAGGCCGATGACAATCCAAGCAACAAAATTATTCTGCACTGTGATGCAGAATTCGCCTTGACCAGGGATTCATTTCATGCTGCGCCGCAGCAAGTTCAAGACCCGGCAAACCGGTCGATGAGATGAACGAACGAGCCCGTCACCCGCCCCTCGACCAGTCCGGCATGGCCCAGATCCGCCCCCGGCGCGTCGGCCACCGAGAACAGGGGCGCCCCCTGTTCCGCCAGGACGGAGGCATAGTGGAATTCGTGCCCGCGATAGCCCTGCCCCGCCTCGCCCAGCGGACCAGCGGCGTACAGGGCGGCCCGACGGTAGCCCAGGTGCAGCCGGCGCCGGGCGAAGGAGGTTTCCAGGCCCAACAGCCCGGCCATGGCGTGGCGGACGCCTTGGGCATCCTCCATGCCGCGGCCCAGCACCATGTAGCCGCCGCATTCGCCGTACAGCACCGCCCCAGCGGCGGCGGCGCGGCGCAAGCCGTTCAGGAACCCGGCATTGCCCGCCAGCCGACCGGCATGCAGCTCGGGATAGCCGCCCGGCAGATAGACCGCGTCGGCGGCCTCATCCGGCCCCTGATCGGCCAGGGGGGAGAAGAACGACAGTTCCGCCCCGGCCTGACGCCAGCCCTCCAGCAGGGCGGGATAGGCGAAGGCGAAAGCGGTGTCGCGGGCCACGGCGATGCGTGCCCCCAGGGGCGGGATCATGGCCCCCAGACTCCCGCCGGCCAGACGCGATGGTTGGGCCAGGGCGGCCAGCCCGTCCACGTCCACATGCTCGGCCACCAGGGCGGCGGCGCCGTCGAGAAAAGTCTGAAGATCGGCGCGTTCGGCGGCCTGGACCAGCCCCAGGTGGCGCGACGGCGTCTCCAGCCCGGACGACGGCGGCAGGAAGCCCAGCAGGCTGATGCCGGGACAGGCCCTGGCGCAAGCCGCCGCGATGGCCGCCTTGTGCTTGTCGCCCACCACCCGGTTGAAGATCACCCCGCCGATGCGCACTTCGGGCCTGAGATGGGCGAAGCCGGCCAGCACCGCCGCCGCCGAACCGGTCATGCCGCGTCCGTCGATGACCAGCACCACCGGCCAGCCGGTGGCGGCGGCCAGATCGGCGGTGCTGCCGTCAGGCTGCCCCGCCGGGACGAAGGCGCCATCGAACAGGCCCATGACGCCTTCGCAGACCAGCAGTTCGGCCCCCGACGCCGCCCTGGCGGCCAGGGCGCCCAGACTCTCGGGCCGCATGGCCCAGGAATCCAGGTTGTAGCAGGGCCGCCCCGAGGCGGCGGCGTGGAAGGCGGGGTCGATGTAATCCGGCCCCACCTTGACCGAGCCCACCGCCAGCCCCTTGCGGGCCAGCAGGCGCAGCAGGCCCAGCGTCAGGGTGGTCTTGCCGCTGCCAGACGAGGGCGCGGCGATGATCAGCCCCTTGGACCCAGCCCCGCCCCTATTCTCAGCCCCCGCCTTACCCTCAGCCAACGTGCTTCTTCAATCCGGCCGCCAGATCGTCGGCGGAGATGCCGTGGGTGAAGTGGGCGACGAACTTGCCGTCCGGCCCCATCAGGTAAAGGATGGCGGAGTGGTCGACGGTGTAATGCTCGGGCCGGTCGCCCTTGACCTTGGCGGCGTAGACCTTGAATTCCTTAGCCACCTTGGCGATCTCGTCCGGCGTGCCGGTCAGGCCGACGATATCGGGCGAGAAGGCTCCCACGTATTCCTTCATCACCGCCACGGTGTCGCGCTCGGGATCGATGGTGACGAAGATGGGCACCACCTTCTTGCCGTAGCCGGTGCCCAGCTTCTCCATGGCCGCCGTCACCGTCGACAGGGTAGTCGGGCAGACGTCGGGGCAGAAGGTGTAGCCGAAGAAGATCAGCATGTAGCGATTGCGGAAATCGCGATCGCTGACCTGCTTGCCGTTATGGTCGGTCAACTGGAAGGGACCGCCGATGGCCGGAATGGCCTTGGCGCCCTCTGAATTGTTGCCGCTCCAGATGACCAGGCGGACACCGATCACCACGAAGGCGATGACGATCACCGCCATCAGGGCCAGCAGGCTGCGCGAGAACTTCATGCAAGTCTCTCCGTGTTCACGAGGCGAGAAGCTGCCAGGCCATGAAGCCCAGCATTCCCGCATTCAAAACCAATAACGCGGGCGCCGCCCGCAACAGCGGAGCCCGCCAATGGGACACCGCCGCCTGTCCCACTGCTGCCACCAGCACCAGCATGGGCACGGTGCCGGCCCAGAAGGCCAGCATGCCGAAAGCCCCGGCCACCGCATTGCCCCCGGCCGCCGCCGCCGCCAGGGCGGCATAGAGCAGGCCGCAGGGAATGAAGCCCAGCATGACGCCCAGCGCCCAGCCGCGCAGCCCGAACGGCCGGGCGAACAGCGGCCCGGCCAGACGGCCCACGCCGCGCGCCCAGCGACTGTCGCCGCCCGAACCGGCCAGCGCCTTGATCCCGGGCAAGGCCATGGCCAGCAGCAGCAGCGCCGCCACCCCCAGCAGCACCGCCGCCAGCAGGCGGAACGACCCGGCGCCGCCCAGAATGCCGCCGAAGCCGGCCGCGGCGGCGCCCAGGGCGCCATAGGTGGTGGCCCGGCCCAGATGATAGGGCAGCAGCGCCGCCCCGGCCAGCCGCCGCATCTCGGTCATGCGCTCGAAGGGAATGGCCTCCATCCGCGCCGCCACCTGGGACAGGGCGAAGGGGCCGCACATGCCGACGCAATGGGTCAGACTGCCCACCAGCCCGGTGACGAACAGGCCGAGGATCAGATTCTCGTTGCCGTCGATGCCGACGCGGCAGATGCCCAGGCCCGCATGGGCGAGATCGGTGATGACCTCGATCATGGAGCCCACCAGTCCAGCTGGCGCCGCAACTCCACCACCGGCCCGACCACGAACAAGGCGGGCGGCTTGAGGCCGGCCCGCTCCACCGCCCCGGCCGCCTCGGCCAGGGTGGTCTCCAGCACGGTCTGGCGTTCCGTCGCCGCATTGCAGACCAGGGCCGCCGCCTCGTCGCCTCGCCGTCCCGCCGCCATCAGCCGCGCGGTCAGGCGGTCCAGATGCTTCAGCCCCATGTAGAACACCAGGACAGGGGCACCCCGCGCCAGGGCATCCCAGTCGAACGCGTCGGGAAGATCCCCGTCGGGGCCGTGGCCGGTGACGAAGGCCACCGCCGAATTGGTCTCCTTGGCGGTCACCGGAATGCCGGCATAGGCCAGCCCGCCGATGCCGGCGGTGATGCCCGGCACGACGCGGAAGGCGATGCCGGCCGCCATCAGGGCCAGGGCCTCTTCCGGCCCGCGCCCGAAGACGAAGGGATCGCCGCCCTTGAGGCGCAACACCCTCTTGCCCGCCCGGGCCAGCTCGATCAGCCGCGCCGTGATGTCGCTTTGCTTGTTGGACGCGGCCTCGCCGCCGCGCTTGCCCATGGATTCCACCGCCGTCGCGGCGGGAATCAGCGCCAGGATGCGCGGGTCCACCAGGGCGTCGTGAATCACCACGTCGGCGCCGCGCAGCCCGTGCAGGGCCAGCAGGGTCAGCAGCCCGGGATCGCCGGGACCGGCGCCTGCCAGCCAGACGGAGCCGGGAACAAATTCGGGAAGATCGAAAGGCAGGTCGAGCATGGTGGCCCGTACTATAGGACGTTGTTTGGCCCGAGTCTTACCCCTTCGCGGGGCGCAGCACGTGGGTGTGGTCCTCGGCATACAGGCGGGAATCGGTGAACTCGGCGCCGCCCAGCACGCGGCCCACCAGGATCAGGGCGGTGCGGGTCAGACCCGCCGCCTTGACCTTGTCGCGGATGTCGGCCAGCGTGCCGCGGATGAAGCTCTGGTCCGGCCAGCCCACCCGGAAGGCCACCACCACCGGGCAGTCCGCGCCGTAAAGGGGCGACAGCTCCTTGACCACATGGGCCAGATTGCTGACCGACAGATGGATGGCCAGCGTCGCGCCGCTTTTGCCTAGCGTTGCCAGATCCTCGTTGTTGGGCATGGCCGAAGACCGCACCGAGGTTCGGGTCAGGATCACCGTCTGGCTGATGTCGGGCAGGGTCAGTTCGGTGGACAGCGCCGCCGCCGCCGCGGCGAAGGCCGGAACGCCCGGCGTCACGTCATAGGGAATGCCCAGCGCGTCCAGGCGGCGCATCTGCTCGGCGATGGCGCCATAGATGGAGGGATCGCCGGAATGGACGCGGGCCACGTCATGGCCCCCGGCATGGGCCTCGGCCATCTCGGCGATGATCTCGTCCAGATTGAGCGGCGCGGTATCGACCACCTGGGCCGACGGCATGGCCTCGGCCACGATCTCGGGCGGCACCAGCGAACCGGCGTAAAGCACCACCGGACAGCGGCGGATCAGGTTCAGCCCCCGCACGGTGATCAGGTCGGGAGCGCCGGGGCCGGCACCGATGAAATGAACGGTCATGGACTACCCCTGAAAATCGTCATGGCCGGGCTTGACCCGGCCATCCATGGACCCCCGGGTCAAGCCCGGGGGTGACGATGAAGAATGGCAGGCTTCAATCTCAGCCGCAGCCGCCGGCGCCACCGGCGCCACAGCCGCAGCCGGTGCCGCGCACCTGTTCGGGCTGGACGTGCAGCGCGGCCACGCCCGGCAGCTCCTTGCCTTCCAGCCATTCCAGGAAGGCGCCGCCGGCGGTGGAGATGTAGGAGAACTTCTCCTCCACGCCCGCCTTGGCCAGGGCCGAAACGGTGTCGCCGCCGCCGCCCACGGTCAGCAGCTTGCCCTGCAGGGTACGCTCGGCCGCCCATTGGGCGACGGCATTGGTGGCCTTGTCGAAGGGAGCGATCTCGAAGGCACCCAGCGGACCGTTCCACACCAGGGTCTTGCAGCCGCCCAGACGGTCGATGATGGCCTCGGCCGAGGCCGGACCGGCGTCGAGGATCATCTTGTCGGCGGGCACCGCATCGACGGAGACCACCTCATTGGCGGCGTTCTCGGCGAACTCGCCGGCCACCACGGCGTCCACCGGCAGGACGATGTGGCACTTGGCCTCCTTGGCCTTTTCCAGGATCGCGCGCGCGGTGTCGGCCAGATCCTTCTCGCATAGGGACTTGCCCACCTGCTTGCCCTGGGCGAACAGGAAGGTGTTGGCCATGCCGCCGCCGATGATCAGGTAGTCCACCTTGCTCACCAGATTGCCCAGCAGGTCCAGCTTGGTGGAAACCTTGGCGCCGCCGACGATGGCGGCCACCGGCTTCTCGGGAGCTTCCAGCGCCTTGCCCAGCGCCTCCAGCTCGGCCTGCATCAGGCGGCCGGCGGCGGCCGGCAGCAGATGGGCCAGCCCCTCGGTGGAGGCGTGGGCGCGATGCGCGGTGGAAAAGGCGTCGTTGACGTAAGCGTCGCCCAGCGCGGCCAGCGCCTTGGCGAAGGCGGGATCGTTCTTCTCTTCCTCGGGATGGAAGCGGACGTTTTCCAGGAGCGCGATGTCGCCGTCCTTCATGGAGGCGATCAGCTTTTCCACGTCCGGCCCGATGCAGTCGTCGGCCCAGGCCACCGCCTTGCCCACGGCCTTGGCCAGCGGCTCGACCAGCAGCTTCTGCGAGTACTTGTCCTCGCGCCCCTTGGGGCGGCCGAAATGGGTCAGCACGATGACCTTGGCGCCCTTGGCGGCCAGCTGGATCAGCGTGGCGGCCGAGCGGTCGATACGGGTGGTGTCGGTAACCTTGCCGTCCTTGGCCGGCACGTTGAGATCGGCGCGCACCAGCACCCGCTTGCCCTGGACGTCCAGCTTGTCGATGGTCCGGAACATGACTGCCCCCTTGATGATCTGAATGGAATTCGGGCGGAAGGGAGACCCTTCCGCCCGCAAGCCGTCGGCTGCTTACTTGGCGATATGCTGCAGGAAGCGCAGCATGTTGCAGGTGTAGCCGTACTCGTTGTCGTACCAGGTGACGACCTTGACGAAGGTGCTGTCCAGGGCGATGCCGGCGTCGGCGTCGAAGATGGACGGCATGTTGCAGCCGACGAAGTCGGTGGCGACCACCTTATCCTCGGTGTAGCCCAGCACGCCCTTGAGCGCGCCCTCGGACGCCGCCTTCATGGCCTTGCAGATGTCTTCGTAGGACGCGTCCTTGTTCAGCTCGACGGTCAGGTCGACCACCGAGACGTCCGAGGTGGGGACGCGGAAGGCCATGCCGGTCAGCTTCTTGTTCAGCTCGGGCAGCACCTTGCCCACGGCCTTGGCGGCGCCGGTGGACGACGGGATGATGTTCTCCAGGATGCCGCGGCCGCCGCGCCAATCCTTGGACGACGGGCCGTCCACGGTCTTCTGGGTGGCGGTGGCGGCGTGCACGGTGGTCATCAGGCCGCGCTTGATGCCCCAGTTGTCGTTCAGCACCTTGGCGACGGGGGCCAGGCAGTTGGTGGTGCACGAGGCGGCCGAGACGATCTTCTCGCCGGCATACTTCTCGTGGTTCACGCCATAGACGAACATGGGAGTGTCGTCCTTGGACGGAGCCGACATCAGGACCTTCTTGGCGCCGGCCTTGATGTGCTTTTCCGCCACGTCGGCCGACAGGAACAGGCCGGTGGACTCGATGACGATGTCGGCCTTGACCTCGTCCCACTTCAGCTCGGCCGGGTCCTTGACGGCGGTGAGGCGAACCTTCTTGCCGTTGACGATCAGGTTCGAGCCCTCGACCGAGACGTCACCGCCGAAGCGGCCGTGCACCGAATCGTACTTCAGCATGTAGGCGAGGTAGTCGGGCTCGAGGAGGTCGTTGATGCCGACGATCTCGATCTCGGGGAATTCCTTCGCCACGGCGCGGAACACCATGCGACCGATGCGGCCGAAGCCGTTGATGCCAACGCGAACAGTCATAATTTCCTCCACTTGGTCCGACACGACGTCTTACAGGCACGCCCTGGCCGGGGGCTTGGATTGGGTGGCGCCGGCGCGCGCGTATGGCGGCGCGCCCTGGCCTGCGAAGTCGGGGAACCATATTGCACAGAGTCGGTTCCGAATCCAGTGCTGGGTGGGCGCGGAATTCCGCCATGACTTTGCCGCATTCCAGGGTGATACCAATCGACCACTTGTGCCGACCCTCCGGTTGTGGTTCAACCGCAGGCACTGTTGTCTCGGCCGTGGGCGCCGCTCCTGGCGCCCGGGCCATCGACGAGAAGGAACGTTCGCTCATGAAGATGCTGTTCGCGCGCCGCCCGATGCTCGCCCTCTCCCTGGCGGCAGGGCTGGCCGCCAGCCCGGCCATCGCCGCCGATTCCGTTGTCGCCAACGTCAACGGCTCCGACATCAAGATGTCGCAGCTGGCCGAATACGGCCGCCAGATGGGCCCCCAGGCCCCCTACGAGGCGGTGCTCGAAGTGGCCATCAACAACCAGCTGGTCTACGAGCAGGCCAAGCGCGACAAGCTGGACGCCGATCCCGACGTCAAGGCCGCGCTGAAGCGGGTCGAGATCCAGCTCATGGCCCAGGCCCTGATGCAGAAGAAGGTGCGCGGCGCCGTCACCGACGAGGCCGTCAAGGTCCGCTATGACCAGGCCGTCAAGAACTTCCAGCCGCAGGAAGAAGTGCACGCCCGCCACATCCTGGCGGAAACCGAGGAAGGCGCCCGTTCGATCATCGCCGATCTGAACCGCGGCATGGACTTCGCCGAACTGGCCAAGACCCGTTCCAAGGACACCGGTTCGGGCGCCATGGGCGGCGATCTGGGCTATTTCGTCCAGGGCGCCATGGTGCCGGAATTCGCGGCCGCCGCCTTTGCCATGCGCCCGGGCGAGCTGTCCAAGACCCCGGTGAAGACCCAGTTCGGCTATCACGTGATCAAGGTCGAGGACAAGCGGATGGCCTCCATTCCTCCCTATGACCAGGCCAAGCCGGTGATCGCCCGCCAGATCGCCGAGGAACTGCAGGAAAAGATGGTCGTCGAACTGCGCGAGAAGGCCAAGATCAAGCGGTTCAAGCCCGACGGCACGCCGCTCGAAGCGGCCAAGAAGTAAAAGCCTGAATGGCCCGGCCGTCGAAAACGGCCGGGCCTTTTACCCTGCGACAACGGATTTCCCGCCATGACCACCGCCATCTCCCCCCTCGCCCCCGAGCGCTTCCCCGACATGCCCGTCATCGCCGGCATCCGGCTGGCCAGCCACGCCTGCGGCGTGCGCTATGCCGGACGCACCGACCTGCTGATGGTCGAGATGGACAAGGGCACCACGGCCGCCGGCGTCTTCACCCGCTCGCTGACCGCCTCCGCCCCGGTGGAATGGTGCCGCGCCGCCGTGGCCAAGGGCTCGGCCCGCGCCCTGGTGGTCAATTCCGGCAATGCCAACGCCTTCACCGGCTCGGTGGGCGTGGCCTCGGTCAAGCGCACGGTGGAGTCCACCGCCGCCCTGGTGGGCTGCAAGGACTCCGAGGTCTACATCGCGTCGACCGGCACCATCGGCGTGCGCCTGCCCGACGAGAAGATCACCGCCGCCCTGGGCGACGTGCGCGCCAAGCTGCAGCCCGGCAACTGGCTGGAGGCCGCCCAGGCCATCATGACCACCGACACCTACCCCAAGGGCGCCAGCCGCACGGCGGTGATCGACGGCACCACGGTGATCATCAACGGCATCGCCAAGGGCGCCGGCATGATCGCGCCCGACATGGCCACCATGCTGTCCTACGTCTTCACCGACGCCGCCCTGCCGGCCGAGGTGCTGCAGGACCTGCTGAGCAAGGGCGTGGACAAGTCGTTCAACGCCATCACCGTGGATTCCGACACCTCGACCAGCGACACCCTGATGCTGTTCGCCACGGGCAAGGCCGGCAACAAGGTGATCAAGGACGCCAAGGACAAGCGCCTGGCCGATTTCAAGGCCAAGCTGTTCGACCTGCTGCTCGACCTGGCCCTGCAGGTGGTCCGGGACGGCGAGGGCGCCACCAAGTTCGTCACCATCCACGTGACCGGCGCCGCCGGCAAGAAGGCGGCGCGGACCATCGGCATGTCCATCGCCAACTCCCCCCTGGTCAAGACCGCCATCGCCGGCGAGGACGCCAATTGGGGTCGCGTGGTCGCCGCCGTCGGCAAGGCCGGCGAGAAGGCCAACCGCGACCGGCTCTCCATCCGCATGGGCGGCGTGCTGGTGGCCGACAAGGGCGAAATGGCCCACGGCTATGACGAGGCCCCGGTGGCCGCCCACTTCAAGGGCAAGGACATCGTCATCGAGGTGGATGTGGGCGTGGGCAAGGGACGGTCGACCGTCTATACTTGCGACCTGACGCACGCGTATATCGACATCAATGGGTCCTATCGGACCTGAGGAACGGAGACGGCATCATGGCGGAGCGGGGTTGCCGGGAACCGGGCACGGTCTGGGCGGGTCATCCCCTGCTCACGGCCCGTCTGCGCCTGCGGCCGGTCAGCGACAAGGACCTGGACGCCCTGGTGGCGCTGCTGGGCGACTGGGATGTGGTGCGCCTCACCGCCGCCATTCCCCACCCCTATGCCGTGGACGACGCCAAGGCCTTCGTCGCCGCCCAGGAAGTCCGCCGCATCGAGCACAAGGGCGTCGCCCTGGCCCTGGAGCGCACCACCGACGGCGTGCTGGTCGGCGTCATGGGCTTTGGCCTGGAACGGGACGGCACGCCGGAACTGGGCTACTGGATCGGCAAGGATTTCTGGGGCCAGGGCTATGCCACCGAGGCGGCCAACCGCCTGATCCGCCATCTGTTCGACACCCTGGGCTTCGAACGGGTCTGGGCGCAGTTCCACCCCGACAACACCGGTTCCAAGCGGGTGCTGGAGAAGGTGGGACTCACCTTCCACCGGGTCGACGCCTGCCCCATGCCGGCGCGGGGCGAAAGCGTCATCTCTCCCGTCTTCCAGCTGCGCAGGGCCGAGTGGCTGATGGCCCGCTCGCTCCGCCCCACCGTGCTGGTGGTGGCCGCCGCCCTGGTGGACGGCGACGGCCGCGTGCTGATGGCGTCGCGCCCCACCGGCAAGAGCATGGAAGGCCTGTGGGAGTTCCCCGGCGGCAAGATTCACGACGGCGAGACCCCGGAGGCCGCCCTGGTCCGCGAGTTGGAGGAGGAACTGGGCATCGACGTGCGGGAAAGCTGCCTAGCCCCCGTCGCCTTCGCCTCCCACGATTACGACACCTTCCATCTGCTGATGCCGCTGTATCTGGTGCGGGTATGGAAGGGCAATCCCAGCGCCCGCGAAGGCCAGGAACTGCGCTGGATCCGCGTGCCCCGCCTGGGCGACCTGCCCATGCCCCCCGCCGACATCCCCCTGGTCGCCATCCTGCGGGAGTGGGTATAATATCATTCCCTGATATGGGAGTGCGGTCATGGCCAATGCGGCGATCCTGGTGATCGGCAATGAAATCCTGTCGGGACGCACCCAGGATTCCAATGTCGCCTATCTGGGCAAGGAACTGGCGGCGCGCGGCATCACCTTGGCCGAGGTGCGCATCGTCCGCGACGATCCGGCGGCCATCGTCGCCGCCCTAAACGCCCTTCGGGCCGCCTACACCTATGTCTTCACCAGCGGCGGCATCGGCCCCACCCATGACGACATCACCTCGGCGGCGGTGGCCAGGACGTTCGGCGTCGCCCTGGAGCGCAACCCGGAAGCCGTCCGCCGGTTGCAAAGCCGCTATGGCGAGGGCGAGCTCAATGCCGCCCGCCTCAAGATGGCGGAAATCCCGGCCGGAGCCCAACTGGTCGACAACCCCATCAGCCAGGCCCCCGGCTTCCGCCTGGACAACGTCTTCGTCATGGCGGGCGTTCCCTCCATCCTGCGCGCCATGTTCGAGGGCATCCGCCACACCCTGGCGGAAGGACCGCCGCAATTGTCCCGCTCGGTGACCCTGGGTGTCCGCGAGGGCGATCTGGCCGAAGGCCTGACCCGCATCCAGGACCGCCACCCCGAGGTGGACGTGGGCTCGTACCCCTCGTTCACCGAGGGCCGCTCGCTGGTCGCCATCGTGGCCCGCGGCACCGATGCCGCCCGGCTGGAGCAGGTCATGGCCGAGACCCGCGCCCTGGCGGCCGAACTGGGTGCCGCCGTCAGCGAGGGGTGAGGCCATGACCCCCAAAGAGCGCGAGCCGCTGAAATTCCTGGCCCAGCACCTGTGCTACGGCCTGGCGGCCGGCGCGACCTTCGGCGCCCTGGTGCTGGCCACCGATCTCGGCCATATCCGCACCCTGGCCATGGAATCCCCCAATCCCGTCCCGGTGCTGCTCCTGCTGTTCGGCGGGCTGTTCGTCACCTTCGGCTCGGTGGCCATGGGAGTGGGCATCATGAGCCTGGCCCGGGACGACGAGGCCGACCGCGACATCTACTGAACCGGCAGGCTTTTCCCCGCACCCGGCAGATTTTTCCGTACGCCGCCGTCCCACAGGGGAACGGCACCCAGGGCGTAAAAATCTTTCCCATTAAATATCAATTAGATAGCCGAACCGACACCACTTGGCCCGCCGCTTGCTCAGGTCTTGGCGCGAAAGATCGTTCGCGAAGCCCATTCTGCGGGGACAAGACCATGACCGTGCAATCCATCGACAAGCGTGTGGTACCCGAAGCCAACATGACTCCCCTCTCGCTGGACAAGCAGCAGGAGAGCGTGTCGGCCGAGGACGCCTTCCTCTCGGTGCTGCAGCAGACCACCCAGCGCTTCGCCGGCAAAAACGGCAGCCTGGGCGGCCTGATCTCCGGCGACAAGGTCCTGTCCGAGCACATCACCCGCCTGCACATGGACGTCAAGGTCGACGCCAAGGACGCCCGCCAGGACGCCCAGCCCGACGCCAAGGACGCCCGTCCGCTGCTCAAGGCCGACAAGCCCCGCGCCGCCGGCGCCGCCACCGCCCGCAAGGGCGACGACGCCCAGGCCGCCCCGGCTCCGGTCCAGAAGGACGACGACGCGCCGGCCACCGTCCAGGCCGCCGACAGCGACGCTTCAGCCCAGAACGCCCCGACCGCCGACGACGACACCGTCCAGGCTCCGGTGGAGACCAAGGCCAAGGACGACGAGCAGATCATCGTTTCGCTCGACGTCACCATCACCGAGACCGTCCAGATCGTCCAGGTGGCCGACACCAAAGCCGACAACGGTCCGGCCCTGGACCTCAATGCCATGGCCCAGACCATCAGCGCCCAGCTGGCCAGCGCCGACGACGGCAAGCCTGAGGCCGATCCCATGGCCGGCCTGTCCGCCGCCGACCGCCAGCGCATCACCGACCTGGAAAACCGCCTGGTCAACGACGTCCAGGACGGCAATCTGGACGACGCGCTCGACGCCGCCACCGAACTGGTCAATCAGATGATCACCAAGGTCGGCCAGCACAAGGCCGCCGCCGAGGCCAGCATCACCGACCAGACCGACAGCCTGGCCGACGAGCAGGCCCGCGATCTGGCCGCCATGCTGGCGGGCTCCAACGTCCACCTGGACATCAAAGTCCAGACTACCACCGTCGACACCACCCCCGCCGCCCAGACGGCAGCCACCATGGTCGACACGCTGTCGCTGCAGGACCTCGCCGCCCAGGCCGTCAACGGCCAGGGCAGCGGCCAGGAGCAGGCGCAGGGTCAGGGCTTCGCCTCGAGCCAGGACAGTGGCGCCGCCGTGGAACAGACCCCCGCCACCGTCACCCTGGACACCAATGCCGCCGCGACGGGCGAGGCCGAGGCCAGCCCCTTCGCCGCCATTCTGGCCGCCCAGGTCGAAGCCTCGGCTGCCGACGAGGCCGCCCCCGAGCAGCGCACCGTCGTCGGCCTGGCCGGCGTGGGCTCGGCCCAGGCCGCCGACAAGGCGTCCGGCGGCCAGGCGGCCCAATCCGCCGCCCGCACCCCCCGCACCCTGCTGCAGGCCCAGGTGATGGAGCAGGTCACCGTCCAGATCGACAAGCAGGTCAAGGACGGCGCCGACACCATCAAGATCCAGCTGAAGCCCTATGAGCTGGGTAAGATCGAGATCAAGCTGGAAGTCAGCGCCGATGGCCATGTCTCGGCCACCGTCACCGCCGACAAGCCCGAGACCCTGGCCATGCTGCAAAAGGACGCCAAGGGCCTGGAGAAGGCCCTGGAGGATGCCGGGCTCAAGCCCGACAGCGCCGCCACCACCTTCAGCCTGAAGGGCGGCGAGCAGCAGCAGAACGCCGATCGCGGCAACAACAACACCCGGTCCCGCCGTGGCCGCAACCGTGCCGCCGCCGGCGGCGACGAGGCCCAGCTGGCCGGCGCCGGCGCGGCCCAGGCCGCGCGGAGCCGGACCCTCGGCGGACGCTCCGGCGTCGACATCTCGGTGTAGGAGCAACGCCCATGACCACCGTCGACACCTCCGCCACCAACGCCGCAACGGCCTCGGCCGCCACGGGCTCCGCCGCCGGCAAGGCCACGCTGGGCAGCAACTTCAATACCTTCCTGACCATGCTGACCACTCAGCTGAAGCATCAGGACCCGCTGTCGCCCATGGACTCGACCCAGTTCACCAACCAGCTGGTCCAGTTCTCCAGCGTCGAGCAGCAGATCAACGCCAATTCCAACCTGGAAAAGCTGATCAAGCTGCAGCAGACCGCCCAGACCTCCCAGGGCATCAGCTATCTCGGCCAGACCGTCGAGGTGTCGGGCACCGACCTGCCGCTGCAAGACAGCGCCGCCTCGCTGACCTACACCCTGCCCAAGGAAGCCCGCGACGTGAAAATCGTGATCAAGGATTCCACCGGCAAGCAGGTCAATTCCATCGCCGGCGAGACCGCCTCGGGCGCCCATAGCCTCAGCTGGAACGGCAAGGACTCGTCGGGCACCCAGCTCGATGACGGCCGCTATTCCTTCCAGGTGGTGGCCACCGCCGCCGACGGCACCTCCATCACCACCACCAGCACCAGCTTCGGCCGGGTGACCAAGGTGACCAACGACGCCACCAACGGCACCACCCTGGTGATGGGCGCCGGGACCAAGGGCAACGACATCACCCTGACCATGGATAAGGTGGTCAGCGTCAAGGACAACCAGTCCAGCATCAACAACGCGCAGTTGGCCGCCGCCAACGCCCAGTATCAGGCCGCGCTGGCGCAACTTCAGGCGCTGCAGGGCTCTTCGAACAACTCTAGCTCGTCGAGCGGCTCCAGCTCGACCGGCCAGTAGAATTTAGGATCAGGAGGATATCATGAGCTTGTACGGCGCATTGTTCTCGGGTGTCTCCGGTCTGGCCTCTCAGTCCAGCGCGATGGGAGCCATTTCGGACAACATCACCAACGTGAACACCACCGGCTACAAGGGGGCCAAGGTCAACTTCCAGACCCTGGTGACCAAGCAGGTCTCCCTGACCACCTATTCGCCGGGCGGCGTCCAGTCCAAGCCCCGGGCGGCCATCGACAGCCAGGGCCTGCTGCAGGCCACCACCAATTCCACCGACCTCGCCCTGTCGGGCCAGGGCATGTTCGTGGTCAACACCGATCCTGATCCCGCCACGTCCGGCAACGGCATGTTCGCCTACACCCGCGCCGGGTCGTTCAAGGTGGATAAGGAAGGCTATCTGCAGAACGTGTCGGGCTTCTACGTCCAGGGCTGGCCGCTGCAGCCCACCAACAACAACGTTCTGGCCAAGCCGACCGAGCTGACCGTCGACGGCAACACCTACATGAAGGCCTACAAGCAGGCCGACGGCACGTTCCACTACGTCAACCAGAACATCATCAATCCGCAGGAAACCAAGTCCCTCAATCTGAAGACCATCGGCGGCACCGCCGACCAGACCACTCAGATCAAGATGGGCGCCAACCTGCCGTCGGGCGACACCATCTACAACCCGGCCAGCACCTCCTCGTCCGGCTATCACCAGACCAGCGTGCTGATCTACGACTCGCTCGGCGACACCCACAATTTCAACGTCAACTGGACCAAGACCAACTCGAACCAGTGGGACGTGGAAACCAAGAGCAACTTCTACTCGGTGGCTTCGACGCTGACCGACGTCAAGCAGAACTCCACCGCCGCCCTCAAGATATACGGCGCCGCCGCCGGCAATACCGGCAACGGCATCACCACCCTGGTCACCTCCGCCAGCGCCACCAACATGGGCTATTTCGCCGGAACCGGCGTCATCGCCATGCCGCAATTCACCCTGGGCAACCCGCTCCTCACCGCGCAGCGGGCCCTGCCCACCGGTTCCATCCTGAACATTTCCGGCGCCTCGGGCACCGCCAGCACCAATAACGGCGACTGGTACGTCAGCTCGACCGTGGCGACCTCGCCGACCATCGTCGATACGGTCGCCACCGCGGCCGCCATCGAGATCGGCGGCGCCAACAAGACCTATACCGCCGCCGCCTTCGCCGCCAATCTCGGCGGCCTGGGCAACGCCATCGACTTCACCGGCGACGCGGCCTACAGCCAGACCGACTATGCGGTCGGCGACTACATCAAGGTCAGCAACAGCCTCAGCACCACCAACAATACCGGCTACTACCAGGTCTCCAGCAAGACTGCCACGGCGCTGTACCTGACGCCCGCCGACTACGTCACCACCTCGACCGCCCCCTACCAGGACCAGCGGGGCGTGAACCCACCCTCGGGCGCCGCCTCCATGGATATCGTGGACAACTCGACTCCGTCGCTGGTCTATGCCAGCCAGGGCCGGGTGGACTTCACCGCCTCGTCGTCCGCCGATGTGCAGGCCTTGGACACCAAGTCCTTCACCATCACCATCGGCGGCTATGACCTCAACGTCTATTTCGACACCACCGGCACCATCTCACCGACCGTCGGCAAGGAAGTCGTCATCAACCTCAACAATACCAACCTGACCTCGGGGTCCGACGTCGCCACCCTGGTGGCCCAGGCGTTGCGCAATCCCAAGAACTGGGACGAGAACACCAATGGCGGCATCGCCGCCACCAAGACCGTGGTGGCCCTGGGCGGCAAGCTGCCCCTGTTCCGCGCCAACGGCTCGACGCTGGAGATCGTGCAGCAGCAAGGCGGCTCCACAGCCAAGTTCAGCATGGCCAACATGGGCACCACCGTGACCCAGTCGCAGACCCGCAACTGGAGCTCGGGCATCCCCTCGGTGGACACGGTCAACGGCGAGTTCTACCTGAACGCCATCACCCAGGTTAATCCCGCCATCACCTTCAACGGCGACGGCACGCCCAAGACCGTCAACGTGGGCAAGATGGCCGTCAACTGGGCCAACGGCGCCCAGTCCATGACCCTGGTTCCCAACGGCACCGGCGCCGACCAGCGCATCAACTGGTTCGTGGGCAACACCTCGCAGGCCGACGGCATGACCCAGCTGGGCGGTACCTATCAGCTGGCCTATTTGACCCAGAACGGCGCCAAGTTCGGCAACTTCTCGGGCGTCTCGGTGGGCACCGACGGCGTGGTCACCGCCCTGTTCGACAACGGCGTCCGCCGTCCGGTCTTCCAGATCCCGGTGGCCACCTTCACCAACCCCAACGGCTTGGAATCCCTGACCGGCAATTCCTGGATCGAGACCAACACCTCGGGCTCGTACACCCTGCGTCAGGCCAACAATGCCGGTGCCGGTTCGGTGCAGTCGGCGTCGCTGGAAGCTTCGACCGTGGATATCGGCTCCGAGTTCACCACCATGATCATCACCCAGCGCGCCTATTCGGCCGCGGCCAAGATCATCACCACTGCCGACCAGATGCTGGACGAACTGGTGCAGATCAAGCGTTAACGCGTCCAATCCCCCCATCCTGCTTCCTGACAAGGACCGGCGGCCAGAAGGCCGCCGGTCCGATTCTGTCCGGAATGCGGGCGAGACGCCCGCGCCCGGCGCCTGAGGGGCTCACGCAATACAGCAAAACCCCACCCGGCAAAAATTGCCGGGCGTTAACCATCTCTTCAGCGGCAAGACCTTAGTCTGTCACCTGGATGTGTGTGCCGGCCGGCGGCACCCCCCGCGCGCCTGGGCGATGGGCACCCGATGGAGACGACGTGAACGCATTCCTGCAGATGCTGCGCGGCCTGGGGCCCATGCGGCTGGCCGCCATCGCCGGTGTCGGCGTCAGTATTCTCGGCTTCTTCATCTATCTGATGAGCCGCGTCGCCGCGCCGCAGATGGAATTGCTGTATGGCGATCTCGATCTGGGCGATTCCAAGCAGATCATCGAGAAGCTGACCGCCGACAAGATTCCCTACGAACTCAGGAAGGACGGCACCGAGGTCTGGGTGCCCAAAGACCGCAAGCTGGACCTGCGCGTGCGCATGGCCGAGCAGGCCCTGCCCGCCGGCGGCCGCATGGCCGGCTATGAATTGTTCGACAAGCAGGACGCGCTGGGCTCCACCAGCTTCCAGCAGAACATCACCATGGTCCGCGCCCTGGAAGGCGAGCTGTCCAAGACCATCCGCTCCATCGACCGGGTCAAGGCGGCCCGCGTCCATCTGGTGCTGCCCAAGCGCGAGGCCTTCTCCCGCGATACCCAGGAGCCGTCCGCCTCGGTCATCATCAAGATGAACGGCGCCCAGCGGCTGGACAAGGGCCAGGTCAGCGCCATCCAGCACCTGATCGCCGCCGCCGTCCCCAAGATGAAGCCGTCGCGCATCTCCATCGTCGACGACAAGGGCACCCTGCTGGCCAAGGGCTTCGAGAACTCCAAGGAGTATCAGGCCCAGACCGCCGAGGAGATGAAGGTCAAGACCGAGGCCAAGCTGGTCAAGACCATCGAGGACCTGCTGGAGCGTTCGCTGGGTCCGGGCCGGGTGCGCGCCGAGGTCACGGTGGACATGGACATGAGCCAGGCCACCACCACCGAGGAAACCTTCGACCCCGAGACCAAGGTGGTCCGCTCCCAGGTCACCGTCAACGAGGGCGAGCAGAGCCAGGACGCCGAGCCCACCCCGGTCACCGTTCAGCAGAACCTGCCCGATCCCAACGCCTCGTCCTCGGGCAACATCCGCACCTCGACCAAGATCAACAAGAACCAGGAAACCGTGAACTACGAGATCTCGCGCAAGACCAAGAGCACGGTCCGCGAGATGGGCGAGATCCGCAAGGTTTCCGCCGCCGTCATCGTCGACGGCGTGCGCGAGCAGTCGGCCGACGGCAAGCAGACCTCGTACCGCGAGCGCACCGCCGAAGAGCTGTCCCAGATCGAAGCCCTGGTCAAGTCGGCCATCGGCTACACCAAGGACCGCGATGATCAGGTCAAGGTGGCCTCCATGCCCTTCTACAAGGGCGAGGAGCTGCTTCAGGCCGAGGAGCCGGGCGAGTTCATCTTCGGCATGCGCCGCGACTTCGTCGAGAAGATCGCCTCGAATCTGGGCCTCTCGGTGGTGGCCATCCTGTTCCTGCTGCTGGTGCTGCGTCCGCTCATCAGCCGGGCCATCGAGTCCATGCAGGGTCAGGTCGGCCCCGACGGCCGCCGCCTGCTGACCACCGATGGCGGCGCCATGCCGCAGCTCACCGGCCCCGGCGCCGCCGCCATGCCGGCCCCGCTGGGCGGCGAGGAAGAGGTCATCGCCGACGAACTGATCGACATCGACAAGGTGGAAGGCCGCGTCAAGGCCTCCTCGATCCGCAAGATCGGCGAAATCGTCGAGAAGCATCCGGAAGAGGCTCTGTCCATCATCCGCAACTGGCTCTACCAGGAAAGCTGATAGGGAACCGCCATGGCACGCGTCAAGGAAGACTACCGCAGCCTCACCGGCCCCCAGAAGGCGGCCATGTTCATGCTGTCGCTCAACGAAGAGCACTCGTCCAAGCTGTTCGGCATGCTGGGCGACGACGAGATCAAGGAACTGTCCCAGATCATGGCCAGCCTTGGCACCGTCTCGTCCAATCTGGTGGAGCGCGTCTTCGTCGAATTCGCCGACGCCCTGTCGTCGACGGGCTCGCTGACCGGCTCGTTCGACACCACCGAACGCCTGCTGATGAAGAGCCTGTCCAAGGACCGCGTGAACCTCATCATGGAGGAAATCCGCGGTCCCGCCGGCCGTACCATGTGGGACAAGCTGGGCAACGTCTCCGAGCAGGTGCTGGCCAACTACCTGAAGAACGAATACCCCCAGACCGTGGCGGTGGTGCTGGCCAAGATCAAGCCCGACCATGCGTCCCGCGTGCTGGCCATCCTGCCCGAGAACTTCGCCATGGAAGTCATCATGCGCATGCTGCGCATGGAGGCGGTGCAGAAGGAAGTGCTGGACGGCGTGGAAAAGACTCTGAGGACCGAGTTCATGACCAACCTGGCCCGCACCCAGCGCCGCGACGCCCACGAACTGATGGCCGACATCTTCAACAACCTGGATCGCAATACCGAAAACCGGTTCATGTCGGCCCTGGAGGAACGCAACCGAGAAAGCGCCGAGAAGATCAAGGCGCTGATGTTCACCTTCGACGACCTCACCCGCATCGACGCCGCCGGCATCCAGGTGCTGCTGCGCTCGGTGGAGAAGGACAAGCTGGCCATCGCGCTCAAGGGCGGCGCCGACGGGGTCAAGGAACTGTTCTTCAAGAACATGTCCGAACGCGCCGGCAAGATGCTGCGCGAGGACATGGAGGCGCTCGGCCCGGTCCGCCTCAGGGACGTGGATCAGGCCCAGGCCGCCATCGTGGTCATGGCCAAGGAACTGGCGGCGTCGGGACAGATCGTCATCTCCGAGGGCCGCGAGGAAGACGAGCTGGTGTACTAGTCCATGGCCTATCAGAAGTACATGTTCGACCTGGACTTCGGTCCACCGCCCGCCAACCGGCCGAAGCCGGCCGAGCAGGCCGAGGACGTCTTCGAGGTCGAGCCCGAGCCCGATCTGCCGCCGCCGCCCACCTTCACCGAGGAAGACCTCCAGGTGGTGCGCGAGGCGGCCTACGAGGAGGGCCACCGCAACGGCACCGCCGAGGCCAACGAAACCCAGCAGGCCCTGCTGGCCGCCTCGCTGGACCGGGTGTCCAACGCCCTGGCCATGCTGGACGCCGCCCAGGCCGACGCCAACGACCTCAACCAGAGGATCGCCGCCCGGGTGGCCATGGCGGTCTTGAAAAAAGTCCTGCCCGCTGCCTGCGAGCAGAACGCCTTCGAGGAAGTCGTCCGCACGGTTCAGGAATGTCTAACTCATGTGCTGGACGAACCGCGTATCATCGTCCGAGTGGATTCGTCGCTGGTCGACCCCTTGCGCGAGCGCCTGGAACACACCGCCATCGAACACGGCTTCGAAGGCCGCGTGGTGGTCCAGGCCGATCCCCGGGTCGCCATCGGCGATTGCCGGGTGGAATGGACGGACGGCGGAGCGGAACGCGATCAGGTTCGTCTGATCGCCGATATCGAGACGGCGGTGAACCGGGCCCTGGCGCTGCCCGAAGGCCGCCCGGAAGAGTAACAGGAGGATTCCATGCCCGACTTCGAACTCAACGATTTCAAGCCCGAGGTGGAGGAGCAGGGACGGGGCGACGTCCCGGACATGCCTCGGTCGGCCCGCGATCTCGAAGCCGTCTACGATATTCCGGTGCAGGTATCGGCCGTGCTGGGCAAGGCCACCATGCAGGTCAACCAGTTGCTGAAGCTGGGACGCGGCGCGGTCGTGGAACTGGACCGCAAAGTGGGCGAGGCCATCGACATCTACGTCAACAACCGCCTGGTGGCGCGTGGCGAAGTGGTGGTGGTCGAGGATCGCCTGGGCGTGACCATGACCGAAATCATCAAGACCGACCGGGCCTAAGGGTCCTGACGGCGGGAGAGGGATGACATGCGACTTCTGATCATCGGCACGCTCGACGGCCAGATCGGCGCCGCCAGCCAGATCGCCATGGCGCGGGGCGCCAAGGTCCGTCAGGCCGAGGACGTGCCCGCCGGCCTGGAGGTGCTGCGCGCCCAGGGCGCCGATCTGGTGATGATCGACGTCAAGCGCGACATCAAGGGGCTGATCGATTCGCTGGAAGCCGAACGCATCATCGTTCCGGTGGTGGCCTGCGGCATCGCGTCCGACGCCTCGGCCGCCGTGCGCGCCATCAAGGCCGGCGCCAAGGAATACATCCCGCTGCCGCCCGACGCCGAGCTGATCGCCGCCGTCATCGCCGCCGTCACCCAGGAAAACCACAACATCATCTTCAAGGACCCCCGCATGGGCCAGACCTTGAAGCTGGCCGAGCAGGTGGCCAATTCCGACGCCTCCATCATGATCACCGGCGAATCGGGCACCGGCAAGGAGCTGATCGCCCGGTTCATCCACAACAAGTCCAAGCGCTCGGACAAGCGCTTCGTGGCTGTCAACTGCGCCGCCATCCCCGAGAACCTGCTGGAATCCGAGCTGTTTGGCCATGAAAAGGGCGCCTTCACCGGCGCCGTGGCCCGGCGCATCGGCAAGTTCGAGGAGGCCCAGGGCGGCACCTTGCTGCTGGACGAAATCTCCGAGATGGACGTGCGCCTGCAATCCAAGCTGCTGCGCGCCATCCAGGAAAAGGAAATCGACCGGGTGGGCGGCAACCAGCCGGTCAAGGTGGACGTGCGCATTCTCGCCACCTCCAACCGCACCATGGAGGACGAGGTCCGCAAGGGCACCTTCCGCGAGGACCTCTATTACCGCCTCAACGTGGTGACCCTGGCGCTGCCCGCGCTGCGCGAGCGGCCGCTGGACATCGCGGTGCTGGCCGAACACTTCGTCAAGCGCTACACCGAGGCCAACGGCCTGCCCACCCGCCAGCTTTCCGCCGAAGCGCGGCAATTGCTGTCGCGCCACCACTGGCGCGGCAATGTGCGCGAGCTGGAAAACACCATGCACCGCGCCGTGCTGCTGGCCAGCGGCGCCGAGATCGGCCCCGAGGCCATGATCCTGTCGGGCAACCCGGTGGGCACCAATCCCGATCCCATGGTCGCCCAGGCGGCCAATGCCGCTGCCTCGGTCATCGGGGCGAGGGGCGGCATGGTCGGCAAGACGGTGGCCGAGGTCGAGCGCGACCTGATCATCGACACCTTGTCCCATTGCCTGGGCAACCGCACCCATGCGGCCAACATCTTAGGGATTTCCATCCGCACCCTTCGCAACAAGCTGAAGCAGTATTCCGACGAAGGCATCGACGTGCCGCCGCCCGCCGGCGGCGAAATCGAACGAGCCATGATCTAGCATCATGGCTGAAGGACAGGCATCAGCGTCCAGCGTCGGCCGGGAAATCCTCGATCGCTTTGCCGCGTCCGCGCGGCGCGGCGACGTCGGCCTGGCGTTCGGCATCATCGTCATCGTGATGATGCTGATCCTGCCGCTGCCGCCGTGGCTGCTGGACATCGGCCTGGCCTTGTCGCTGACCATCGCCGTGCTGATCCTGATGGTGGCCATCTTCATCGAAAAGCCGCTGCAGTTCAGTTCGTTCCCCACGGTGCTGCTGCTCACCACCCTGATCCGCCTGGCACTCAATCTGGCGTCCACCCGCCTGATCCTGTCCCACGGCCACGAGGGCGTCGAGGGCGCCGGACAGGTGATCGCCGCCTTTGCCAGCTTCATCATGAGCGGCAGCTTCGTCATCGGCATCATCGTCTTCGCCATCCTGGTGATCGTCAATTTCGTGGTCATCACCAAGGGCTCGACCCGTATCGCCGAAGTGGCGGCGCGCTTCACCCTGGACGCCATGCCCGGCAAGCAGATGGCCATCGATGCCGATCTGTCGGCGGGCCTGTGCGACGAGCCCACGGCCCGGAAGCGCCGCGCCGAGCTGGAAGGTGAATCCGCCTTCTTCGGCGCCATGGACGGCGCGTCCAAGTTCGTGCGCGGCGATGCGGTCGCCGGCCTGATGATCACCGCCATCAACGTCATCGGCGGCATGATCATCGGCATGGCGCAGCAGGGGCTGACCTTCAGCCAGGCCGCCGAGTTCTACACCAAGCTGACCGTCGGCGACGGTCTGGTCACCCAGGTTCCCGCCCTGATCGTCTCGGTGTCGGCCGGCATGCTGGTCACCAAGGCCGGCGTGCAGGAAGCCGTCGACCGCGCCCTGTTCAGCCAGCTGGCGGGCTATCCCCGCGCCGTGGGCATGGCCGGTGCGCTGATGACCCTGATGGCGCTGGTGCCCAACATGCCATTCCTGCCCTTCTTCCTGCTGGGGCTGGGCATGGGCGCCTCGGCCTATCTGCTGGACCGCGACCAGCGCGCCAAGGCCGAGCAGCAGCAGCAGGCGGAAGTGGCCGAGGCCATGCAGCAGGCGCCGGTGCCGGAAGAACCCATCTCCTCGGCCCTCAAGATCGACCATGTGCGCCTGGAACTGGGCTATGGCCTGCTGCAGCTGATCAACACCCCCAAGGGCCAGCGCCTGACCGACCAGATCAAGTCCCTGCGCCGCGCCATCGCCACCGAGATGGGCTTCGTCATGCCCAGCGTGCGCATCCAGGACAACATGCAGCTGCCCGCCAACACCTATGTCATCCATGTGAAGGAGGTCGAGGCCGGTCGAGGCGACCTGCGCCCCGCCGCCCTGCTGATCATGGACCCCAGGGGCGAGGACATCACCCTGCCGGGCGAGAAGACGCGCGAGCCCACCTTCGGCCTGCCCGCCATGTGGATCGATCCCACCAACCGGGAGGAGGCGCTGTTCCGCGGCTATACCGTGGTCGACCCGCCCACCGTGATCACCACCCACCTGACCGAGGTGATCAAGGACAACATGAGCGAGCTGCTCTCCCATGCCGAGACCCAGAAGCTGCTGGACGAGCTGGACAAGGAACACCAGAAGCTGATCGCCGAGCTGATCCCCAGCCAGATGACCATCGGCGGGTTGCAGCGGGTGCTGCAGAACCTTTTGGGCGAGCGCATCTCCATCCGCGATCTGCCCACCATCCTGGAAGGCATCGCCGAGGCCTGCGGCCATACCCGCAACGTCACCATGATTACCGAGCATGTGCGCGCCCGTCTGGCGCGGCAGATCTCGGACAACAACACCGGGCCGCAGGGCTTCATCCCGCTGATCACCCTGTCGCCGGAATGGGAGCAGGCCTTCGCCGAATCCCTGGTGGGCACCGGCGAGGAGAAGCAGATCTCCATGGCGCCGTCGCAGCTGCAGGACTTCATCAGCCGCACGCGCCAGACCTTCGAACGCTTCGCCATGCAGGGCGAGACCCCCATCCTGCTGACCAGCCCCATGGTCCGGCCCTATGTGCGCTCCATCGTCGAGCGTTTCCGGCCCATGACCGTGGTGATGAGCCAGTCGGAAATTCATCCCAAGGCCCGCATCAAGACACTGGGGCAGATCTGATGAGCGTGCAGATGTCATCCCGACGACCACCGGGAGGAGGGATCTCGTCCTGCTCCGATTTGTCCGTTCTCCCGCCATCGTTCCAGACGGAGATCCCTCGCTCCGCTCGGGATAACAGGGAGAGCGGTCGATGAGGCTTAAATCCTTCACCGCCCCCACCATGGCCGAGGCCATGGAACTGGTCCGCCAGGAACTGGGCGACGACGCCATCATCGTCTCGACCCAGCGCGCCGCCGGGTCCAAGGGGGTGCGCATCACCGCCGCCCTGGAATCCGTCGATGCCGATCTGGCCGTGGCCTCCATGCTGGAGGAAGCCACCGGCGGGTCCGAGGTGTCCGAGGCGGTGCGCAAGGCCCTGGTCGACCACGGCGTGCCGTCCAAGCTGGTGGAGCGGCTGGTCAATGCCGCCCATACCTCCGGTCTTTCCCAGCCGCCGCTGGCCTGCGCCGCCGCCCTGGAAGCCGGCTTCACCTTCGCCCACCTGCCCGAGCACGGGGCGCCGCGCCCCTTCATGCTGGTGGGACCCAACGGCTCGGGCAAGTCCATCGCCGCCGCCAAGCTGGCGGCGCGCTCGGTGCTGAAGCAGCGGCAGGTGGGCGTCATCACCTGCGACAACATCCGCGCCGGCGCCGTCGAGCAACTGGCCGCCTTCACCTCCATCCTGGAGATCGACCTGGTTCGCGCCAGGGGACCGGAATCCCTGGCCCGGGTGGTGGAAAGCGTGAACGGCGCCTTCGATCTGGTGGTGATCGATTCGCCCGGCCTCAACCCGTTCAAGCAGAGCGACATGGACTATCTCCAGGCCCTGATCGAGGCCGCCGACGTGGAGCCCGTCCTGGTGATGGCCGCCGGCGGCGACCCGGAAGAGGCCGCCGAGATCGGCGAGGCCTTCGCCGCCATCGGCGCCACGCGGCTGTTCGCGTCGCGGCTCGACACCACGCGGCGCCTGGGCTCCATCCTGGCCGCCGCCGAGGGCGGGCAGATGGCGTTCTGCGACGTTTCCGCCAGTCCCCATGTGGCCTCGGGCATCTCGCCCATTTCGGCCGTGGCGCTGGCGCGGCTGATCATGCCGCAATCGGCCGAGGCCGAACCCAAAGATGAAACCTTCTGGACCGAGGCATCCGCATCATGACCACGATGGAAGTTCCCACCCTGGCGCCCCGCCCCACCCTTCGGGCCAAGGGACGCAACATCGTCGCGGTGGCGTCCGGCAAGGGCGGGGTCGGCAAGACCTGGTTCTCGATCACCCTGTCCCACGCTTTGGCGCGGGCCAACCAGCGGGTTCTGCTGTTCGACGGCGACCTGGGGCTGGCCAATGTGGACATCCAGCTGGGCCTGATGCCCAAGACCGATCTGGGCAGCGTGGTGGCCGGGCGCATGACGCTCAACCAGGCCCTGACCCGCTTCCCCGAGGGCGGTTTCGACATCATCGCCGGCCGCTCGGGGTCCGGCACGCTGGCCAACATCCCGCTGTCGCGCCTGCAGATGCTGGGCGACGATCTGGTGCTGCTGGCCGGCAATTACGACCGCGTGGTGGTCGACCTGGGGGCCGGCGTGGAGAAGACCACCCGTAACTTCTCGCAGCAGGCGGGCACCATCATGGTGGTGACCACCGACGAGCCCACCTCGCTGACCGATGCCTATGCCTTCATCAAGGTCACCCATATGGAGCGCCCCGGCACCGACATGCGCATCGTGGTCAACATGGCCAATTCCACCCGCGAGGGCGAGCGCATCTACAACACCCTGCTCAAGGCCTGCGAAGGCTTCCTGAAGATTTCGCCGCCCCTGGCCGGCGTCATCCGCCGCGATCTCAAGGTCCGGGAAGCCATCCGCAACCAGACGCCCATCATGATGCGCTCGCCCAACGCCGAGGCCGCCGCCGATGTCGAGGCCATCGTCGAGCGCCTGATCCGCTCGCGCTAGCACCGCCATGTGCTCGGCCATCCCGCCGGCTCCGCCTCCGGTCGCCCTGCCTCCCCAGGTCAGCGCGCCGGTAGTGCTGAGCGTGGTGGCCGACAAGGGTGCCGCCGAGGCCCTGGCCAAGCTGCAGGCCGGTGCGGTGCTGGCCGCCACCCTGACAATGTCCGAGGGCAAGGGGGTGGTCCAGGTGATGACCGCCGACGGGAGCAGCCTGTCGCTGCGGCTGCCGCCGGGCCAACCCCTGCCGCCCGACGGCGCCCAACTGGCCCTGCAATTCATCTCGCAGAACGGCCTGCCCGCCTTCAAGCTGCTGTCCATCAACGGCCGCCCCATGGGCCTGGCCCCCCAGCCCCTCCTGCCGCCCAATCCGCCCGACCTCGCCGCCCTGCTGGGCAATAGTGGCGCCAAGGCGGGACAGGCCCAGAATCCAGCCGCCCCATCGCCCCTGGCCCAGCCCGGCCCGGCCGGAGCGCCCGTGACGGCCTCGCCCGGACTGGCGGCGGGGCCGGTGGGCCTGACCGCCACCGTCATCCGCTCCGGCCCGCCCGGCGCGGTGATGCTGCCCCCCAATGCTGCCACGCCGGGTCTGGACATGGCCCAGCCCCTGCCCACGGCGCTGACCAACCTTGCCGCCGGCACCCTTCTCACGGTGCGCATCGCCGCCATGGCTCCGCCCGGCCAGGGCGCGGTAAGTGGCGGCCAGCCCATTCCCACCGCCACGGCGCAACCGGCCGCCGCTCCGCAGCCCCAGACGGAGCCGGTCTCGGCCCGGCCCGCCATCGCCACCGGGCCGGCGGTCGCGCCGCCCGCAGGCCATGCCTCTCCTGCCATCGCCCAGCCCACCATGCCGGGGACGGCCCCGGCCCTTCCCGCCGGCCCTCCCGTCATGCCGCCCGCCCCGGCCGCTCCTCCGTCCCAGACCGTGACCCTGCCCGCCATCGTGGTGGCCCAGCCGGCCGGCGGCGCCGCCGTGATCCAAAGCCCGGCCGGAACCCTGTCACTGGACGTGGGCATGCCCATGCCCATCGGCAGCGTGCTGCGCCTGGAGGTGATCGGCCGCCCCCTGCCGCCGCCACCGCTGGCGCCAGCCGCCGGCCCGCCCCAGGGGCTGAGCCCCGGCGGCTGGCCCACCCTGGATCAGGCGGTGGACGCCCTGCTGCAATCGGACCGTCAGGCCGCCGAGCAGCTGATGCGGATGATCCCCCAGGCGGGTCCCCGTCTGGCGGCGGCCATGTCCCTGTTCGCCGGCGCCGTGCGCTCGGGCGATGCCCGCCAGTTGCTCAGCGAGCCGGTGACCCGGGGCCTGGAAAAGGCCGGGCGCCGGGATCTGGCCGACAAGCTGAAGAAGGAGTTCCTCGATCTGGCCGAGGAGGCCACCCGGCCCATGGGGCGGGGCGACTGGCAGGCCATCACCCTGCCCTTCGCCCATGGCGCCAATGTGGACCCCATCGACCTCTACGTCCACCGCCCGCCCAACGAGGACGAGGGCGGCGGCAAGAAGGGCAGCGAACAGCGCTTCATCCTGGAGGTGCGCATGAGCGTGCTGGGCCGCATTCAGCTGGACGGGCTGGTGCAGAAGGACACCAAGCGCTTCGACCTGATCGTGCGCACCGCCGAGCCGCTGCCCGCCGCCATGTGCCGCGACATCGCCGGCATCTTCGCCGAATGCGGCCAGATGACCGGCATCAAGGGGCAGGTTTCCTTCCAGGCGGGGCGGTCTTTCGTCGACCTGCCGCCGGCCGGCGCACCGGCAACGCAAATCGTGGTATGATCCCTGCGCGGCTTTTCCACTCCCCCGACCGATGGCATAGGCTTTGCTTGAAGAACCCGGCAAACCACTGGCCCAGGCACAAGCACCAATCGGCATGAACACCATCGCGCGTGACCCCAAAGGCTATTACGCGATCCTCGGCCTCGCTCCGGGGGCGGATGCGGGCGCCATCAAAAGCGCCTACCGCTCCCGCGTGAAGAAGGTCCATCCCGACCGCAATACCTCCAAGCGCGCGCAAGAGGAATTTCAAAGGGTTATCGAGGCCTATGGCGTCCTCAAGGACGTGGTGCGCCGCGCCGAATACGACACGTTCGGCCAGGAATCCACCCATGATGACGACGCCCAGGTGGCCGGAGCCCCCATCGCCTGCTGCGACTGCGGCGCCCTGACCGCCCAGCCGCGCTACGTGGTCTACCACTGGGTTCGCTCGTATCTGGTGTGGGCAAAAACCGGCACGGTGGAGGGAATTTTTTGCCGGGCCTGCGCCGACCGTGCCGCCGTGCGCGCCTCGACCATCACCTGGGCGCTGGGCTGGTGGTCCCTGCCCGGCCTGCTGCTCGCCCCCCTGGTCCTGCTGCGCAACCTGCTGGGCGGCGCCAAGCCGCGCCACGAGAATGCCCGGGTGCTGATCCGCCAGGGCCGCGCCTTCCTGGGACGGGGCGAGTTGGAACTGGCCCGCTCGCTGGCGCTGCAGGCCAACCGCTTCGCCAGCATGCCCGATGACCGCGCCCGGGTGGAGGATCTGCTGCACGCCACCCGCGAGGTCTCCGACAACCGCCGGCTCAAGACCCGCTGGCGCCTCGGCGGCGGCGTGTTCCTGGCCCAGGCCCTGCCGCTGCTGGCCCTGCCGGTGACCGTCGGCGTCTTTGCCCTGATCGCCGCCAAGCCCTGGGACCAGCCGGTGGCCACCGCCGCCGCCCCCATCGCCATGCAGCCGGCCCGCAGCGGCGAAATCCGCCATGTGGCGGTGGACAGCCTGAAGGTGCGCATGGCGCCGCTGGCCGGCGCGCCGGTGCTGACATTGCTGGACCGCTTCACCACCGTCGAGGTGAGCGATGCCCCCGGCGATCCCGAATGGGTCAAGGTGCGCACGCCGTCGGGCATCGACGGCTTCGTCGAGACCCGCTCGCTCTATGCCGGATCGGGCGGGCGCTTCAAGGCCCAGTGGTGCAACGAGAACCGGGGCGCCCAGCCCGGCGCCGGGGAAATCCTGACGCGCCGGGTCAGTGGTGACCATCGCCTGCTGGTCCACAACGAGGGGCGCCGCGACGGCGTGGTCAAGCTAAAGACCATGGCCGGCAACACGGTCACCACCTTCTACGTGCCCGCCACCTATCACATCGGCATCGGCGGTATTCCCGAGGGAACCTACCGCATCGAATTCGCCACCGGGTCGCGCTATTCCCGCGGCTGCGGCATCTTCCTCGACGAGATGCAGGCCTCGGTCCTGCCGGTGACGCTGACCTTCAAGTACCAGTCGGCGGGCACCATCCGCTCGCTGACCAATATCGCCGAGATTTCCCTCTATCCCGCCAGCGACGACCCCATCCAGCCCCAGCCGCTGTCCCCCGACCGCTTCGCCGCGGACGAGTGAGCACTCCTTCTGTCACCCTGAGGCGCAGCCGAAGGGCCTTTCAGCCACAAACGGCTGCCGCTTCAGGCTGGAAGATCATTCGCATCGCTCAGGATGACAGGGGCCTACTTTCCGGCCCGCTTCTTTTCCAGGGTGGCACGCACCTGTCCCAATTCGCGCCCCATCTTGCGGATGTCGTAAAGCAGGGTTTCCAGCACCAGGATCACCAGATCGGGAGTCTTGCCGATCTGGGATTTCAGCGCAGCCATGGGAATCACCAGACAGGAGGTCTCCTCGGCGGCCATGGCCGAGGCCATGCGCGGCTCGTTGTCGATCAGTGCCATCTCGCCGAACACGCCGTTGGGGCCGATCTGGCCGAGGATGACCTTCTGGCCGTTAACGGTCTTGAAAATGGAGACCTTGCCGCTTTCCACCACATAGGCCATGTCGCCGGCATCGCCTTCGCTGAAGACGATCTGGCCGGCATGGAATTTCTTGCGTCCGGTCCGCTCCTGCGCCGGCTTGGGCGCCTGGACCACCGGCGCATGCGGGGCGGCGGCGGGGCGGGCGGCGGCAGTGGCGCCGATGGGCATGACCAGAGGCAGCGGCTTCGCCAAAGGTGCCGCCACACGGCGTTCGGCCACACCGGGCGGCGGACGCGACAGCAGCCGGCGGTCCGGCCCCTTGAAACCGGGGGTGCGTACGAAGGCCTTGGGATTGACCAGAACGTTGCGGATGCGGCGGAACAGGGAATCCGCCGACATGGGCTTGACCAGGAACTCGTTGACGCCGGCGCTGCGCGCCTGAAACACCACTTCAGCGGCGGATTCGGCGCTCATCATGATGACGGCGACGTCGTCGCAGGCCACGATCTCGCCGGCCCGCAGGAAGCGGGTGAAGTCGATGCCGTCCATGGGAGCCATGTCATGGTCGACGATGACCAGATGGACCGGCTGCTGCCCCAGGATTTCCAGGCCGCTCGGCCCGTCGGCGGCTTCCAGGATGGTCCTGATGCCGAAGGATTGCAGCGCCGTCTTGATGAACGAGCGGGCATAGCGCGAATCGTCGATGATGAGCGCGGTGATCGGGCTCAGATCGACATCGATATTCATTGGGACGCCCCCTCTCGTACAGCTCTTGCGAGGTTAGCCAGCGCGCGGGCATCTGCCAAGCCCTACTGCAGCTTGCCCCCGACTCGTTCGTCCCCGGAGTCCTTTGCTTGACGGCGGTCAACGTGCGGGGCTATGACCGCTCGGCAGAATGCCTTTCTCGAGGGAAAGAGGGCCGCACATCATGACGCAAGCACATGCCAGGACCGGGACAAATCCGGTAACGCCACCGTTCTCGCCGGTGCTGCTGCTGGGCATGGCCTTGAAGCCGTTTCGTCCCGCCGCGCTGCAGCCCCTGTTCGACGCCATGCTGAGCGTGGTGCGCCGCCGCCATCCCGACATCCTGGAACGCATGGCCGATTACGCCGACAAGGCGGTGTGCATCGATCCGGTGGACCTGCCCTTCGTCATCCTGCTGGAGCCCAACCCGCTGGACCCGCGCCTCACCGTGCGCCGCTCCATCGAGCCGGGCGAGGTGGCCGCCACCATCCATGGCCCGCTGGAGATGCTGATCGCCCTGGCCGAGGGCAAGGTGGACGGCGACGCCCTGTTCTTCTCGCGCCGGCTGGTGATCGAGGGCGACACCGAAGTGGTGGTGGCGCTGCGCAATGCCATCGATGGCGCCGGCATCGACCTGATCGAGGACATCAGCACGCAACTGGGGCCGCTGGCCCGGCCCTTCCGCGGGCTGGCCGGCGCCGCGATCGGCCTGATGGGCCGCATGCGCGAGGATTTCGAGACGCTGCGCGCCGCCATCATCGCCCCGGCGGTCAAGGATTCCGCCAACCAGGGGGCGCGCATAGCCCAGTTGGAAGGCGAGCTGAAGCAGCTTCGCAAGGCGGCACGGCGCGGAGGCGTGGCCTGATGGCATCGCTCCCTTCCCCCTCCCCCTCCACCTCCACCTCCTCCACCCGTCCCGAACTGGTCTGCCCGGCCGGCACCCCGGCGGCGCTGCGCAGCGCCGTGGATGCCGGCGCCGATTGCGTCTATGTGGGCTTTCGCGACGAGACCAACGCCCGCAACTTCCCCGGCCTCAACTTCAACCGCAAGGAATTGGGCGAAGGCATCGCCTATGCCCACGAGCGCGGTGCCAAGGTGCTGGTGGCCATCAACACCTTCCCGCGCGCCGGCCAGCCGGAAATCTGGCATCAGGCGGTCGCCGACGCGGCGAAGCTCAAGGCCGACGCCGCCATCCTGGCCGATATCGGCCTGATCGAGCACGCCCACCGCACCCATCCCGAGCTGCGGCTGCATCTGTCGGTGCAGGCTGCCGCCTCCAACCCCGACGCCATCCGGTTCTATGCCGAGCGCTTCGGAGTCAGGCGGGTGGTGCTGCCCCGCGTGCTGACGGTGCAGGAAATCGCCGCGCTCAATCCCCGCATCGCCCCGGTCGAGACCGAGGTCTTCGTGTTCGGCGGATTGTGCGTCATGGCCGAGGGACGCTGTGCCCTGTCGTCATACGTGACCGGTCAGTCGCCCAACATGAATGGCGTGTGCTCGCCGGCCGGTGAGGTGCGCTATACCGAGACCTCCCAGGGCATCACCTCGGAACTGGGCGGCTTCACCATCAACAAGTTCGCCCATGACGAGGCGGCGGGCTATCCCACCCTGTGCAAGGGCCGCTTCATCGCCCATGACAAGGCCAGCTATCTGTTCGAGGAACCCACCTCGCTCAACACGCTGACCATGCTGCCCGATCTGATCAAGGCCGGCGTGACCGCCTTCAAGATCGAGGGCCGCCAGCGCGGCCGCGCCTATGTGGCCGCCGTGGTCCAGGCCTTCCGCGCCGGGGTGGACGCGGTCATGGCCGGCAAGCCGCTGCCCGATATCGATCTCGACCGCATCACCGAAGGCGGCAAGCAGACCACCGGCGCCTACGAGAAGGCTTGGCGATGAGCATGTCCGTCATTCCGACGACCATCGGGAGGAGGAATCTCCTTCTGGCCGGACGGTTCAAATCGGCCCGTATCCTGCCAAGCGGAGATCCCTCGACTTCGCTCGGGATGACAGACAAGGCCAAGGGACCGAACCAATGACCACCACCCCCAAACTCACCCTCGGCCCGGTTCTGTTCAACTGGAAGCCGGAGGTCCTTCGCGACTTCTATTTCCGCATGGCCGACGAGGCCGATGTGGACAGCGTCCATGTGGGCGAGGTGGTGTGCTCCAAGCGCACGCCGTTCTTCGAACCCTTCATCCCCGAAGTGGTCGAGCGCCTGACCGCCGCCGGCAAGGAAGTGGTGCTGTCCTCCCTGGCCCTGATCATGTCCGACCGCGAGATCGCCCAGGCCCGCGACCTAGCCCAGAGCGACGGCATCCTGGTGGAGGCCAACGACATCTCGGTGGCGGCGCAGATGAACGGCCGCCCCTTCGTCGCCGGGCCGCTGCTCAACATCTACAACGAGGGCACCCTGGCCGCCCTGGCCGCCATGGGCGCGGCGCGCGCCTGCCTGCCGGCCGAGCTGGCCGCCGAGGCGGTAACCGCCCTGGCCACCTCGACGCCCATGGACATCGAGGTACAGGCCTTCGGCCGCCTGCCCCTGGCCATCTCGGCGCGCTGCTACGCCGCCCGGGCCCGCAACCTGTCCAAGGACGGCTGCCAGTACGTCTGTGCCGACGATCCCGACGGCATGGCGGTGGAGACCCTGGACGACGTGCCCTTCCTGGCAGTCAACGGCACCCAGACCATGTCCTACCACACCATGGACCTGCTGGGCGATGTGGCCGGGCTGGCGGCGCGCGGCATCGGCCGCTTCCGCCTGTGGCCGCAGACCTTCGACATGGTGGCGGTGGCCGCGCTGTTCCGCGCCGTGCTGGCCGGCACCACCGATGCCGGTGAAGCCGAGGACCGGCTGGCCACCCTGTGTCCGGGCGCCGAATTCGCCAACGGCTACATCCATGGCCGCCCCGGCCACCTCTTCGTCGAAGCGGGGGATTGACCACCTCTTGTTCAAGGGCGCCGAGCCCGGCATACTGTGTTTGCCGTGGTTTTGGCTTTTCGGGGCGGCAGCGTGACCGTGGGGGTGCGCCGCCAGGGGTGAGCGACAGAGATGGCTGCTGACGACAAAGGCAAGGATTCCGGAGAGGTCGAGGGAGAGGTCTCCTTCGAGCACAAGTTCTTCACGTCCTTCGAGGATCTCTATTTCCGTCTGACCGACACCGGCGAGCCCGTGGCGGTGCTCAAGCTCGCCACCAACGAGGCGGTGCTCGCCTTCGACGGCATCAAGCGCGAATTCGGGATGAAGGAAGACCAGCACGATTTCAAGATGCTGGACAAGGTGGCCGAGGGGCTGCAATTCGTGCGCGGCCTGCGTCCCGGCGACAAGCTGCCCAAGGAGGTCACCACCCGCGAGGCCTCGTGGGAGCCCCAGGACCGCCACCGTCGCATCGCCTATCAGCGCCTGACCATGCAGTTGGTCACCTGGCTGACCGGCAACGAGCACGTCATCAGCAACGTGTCCGAGCTGGCCCAGGTCGCCGACGATCCCCAGGTCAAGAAGAACGTCCAGCTGGCCTTCACCGAGGCGGCGGAGGAATTGGGCCTGGGCCGCAACAATCGCGACGAGGTGGTGCGCTACATCGAATCCCTGGCCAAGGAACTGGCCTATATCGAGGCGCTGCGCGACACCTTCGGCGAAGTCCAGAAGATCGACGAGAAGCTGCAGGGCCTGCGCCGGATCTATGGCGCCGACCGCTCCATGATCGAGACCACCGACCAGGTCGGCCGCCTCTCGCAGCGGGCGCTGAAGGTCTTCCAGGATTATTTCGACCAGGTGGACGCCCAGACCGGCGAAATCCTGGCCATGCTGAAAAATATCGACAATCAGATCGGCTATATCCGCCAGGTGCGCGACGCCCTGCATTGCCGCCTGCTGCCCTGGGAAGACTTCATCCAGATCTGGAAAACGGTATTCATCGTCCGCTCGGACGAAAATACAAACAAAATCAGGGACATCTACCAATTCCTGGCGCCGCGCTACATGCAGTTCAACGACTGGGTTCTGGTGACCAAGCGCGGCATGCAGAAATCCAAGCCCCTGGGCGGCCAGATGCGGTGGTAGCCGCTTGACAGCGCCGGGCGGTTTGAACATTATCGCGCTTCCCTTTTCGGGGCCGTAGCTCAGTTGGGAGAGCGCCTCGTTCGCAATGAGGAGGTCAGCGGTTCGATCCCGCTCGGCTCCACCAAATTCTCTAAAATCCGAAACCGGCACCGCGATCCACACAGGATCGCGGATGTCCGCGTACGTTCGTGGAAGGTGCGAGTTTCCTGACATTTCATGCGGACGCACAATAGGATGGGCCACCAAAATCCGGCCGTCCGCGTTCGTATCAAATCGCTGGAAGCCGGGGGTACATGGGGGTATATTTGGGGGTAGATATGTCCATCCGCGATGGAGATACCCCCAAATGCCCCTTACGGACTTGCAAATTAAGGCGGCGAAACCCGCCGATAAGCCAATAAAGCTGGCGGATGGCGGTGGCATGTTCTTGCTGGTCACCCCGCAAGATCAACGCTATTGGCGTCTGAAATATCGTTTTGGCGGAAAGGAAAAACTGCTCGCGTTGGGCGTTTACCCCGACGTGACGATCAAGACCGCTCGCCAGCTTCGAGATGACGCCAAGAAACAGCTAGCCAACGGCATCGACCCGTCCGATGCGCGGAAGGCGAAAAAGTCATCGCAGTTGCTTGATGGCCCCGACAGTTTCGAAAACGTAGCCCGCGAATGGTTCGCTAAGAATGTGGCCACATGGGCCGAGACGCATTCATCCAAGGTTCTCCAGCGGCTTGAAAGCGATGTCTTTCCGCTAATCGGCACCAAGCCAATCGGTTCGATTACAGCGCCGATGATCCTCGCCGTTGCCCGAAAGATTGAAGCCAGGGGGGCTAACGATACGGCCCATAGGGCAGTTCAGAACGCAGGCCAAATTATGCGTTACGCTGTCGCCACTGGGCGCGCCGAACGCGACCCCACCGGCGACTTGCGCGGGGCCTTACCGCCTGTCCGCCACAAACACTTCGCCGCCCTTACCGACCCGAAGCTGGTTGGTGAGTTGCTCCGCGCATTCGACGCCTTTGAGGGCACCGTCGTCGTCAAGGCAGCGCTACAACTTGCCCCTCTGGTTTTCGTCCGCCCTGGTGAACTTAGAAAGGCCAAGTGGGCAGACATCGACCTTGATGCTGGAAGCTGGGCCTTCCATGCCTCCAAGGCCCGAAAGGGCGAAACGATTGAACATCTGGTCCCGTTATCAACCCAGGCCGTTGAAATTCTGCGCGACTTGCACCAGTACACCGGCAACCGTGAATGCTTGTTTCCCGGCCGCGATCCGCGAAAGCCGATGAGTGAGGCCGCTGTAAACGCCGCATTGCGCCGTCTTGGCTACGACACCAAGACCGAGATTACGGGCCACGGCTTCCGAGCGATGGCCCGCACGATCTTGGCCGAGCAGCTTGGGGAAGACCCACACGTTATTGAGCAGCAGCTTGCCCACCGCGTGCCGGACGCCCTTGGCCGAGCATACAACCGCACCAAGTACATCGAACAGCGACGTGCGATGATGCAGCGCTGGTCGGACTACCTGGACACGCTCAAGGCTGGAGCTGAGGTAATTCAGCTTCCCCAGGCGAGGGGGCGGCATGCCAACTGACGATCCCGATAGTTTGGAGGCAATCCCACCTGATCTCATTGAACGTATGCGTGCGGTCTGCACCGAGTCGGTTCAGCTACTCGGAGTCGATGGCGCTGAAAGAACTTGGAAAGAATTAATCAAAGTTCACAAGAAAGGACGAGGACGGCCACCGAAAGAGAATTTGTCCAAATGGGAGAATATCCTGTTAGCTCTTTATGACAGCTTGGCAAAAGACGACTCTGCACCAGAAGAACTCCCAGCCTTTCTCGGCCGACGTATGATGGCTAGGTTCACTAACGAGGAAAGGCCGAAGGAGTTTCATAGCGAGTCTGCAATTGAGAAGAGACTCAGAAGACTTCTTAGGGAGCGAAGTGAAGGTCGGCTAGTTTTAGAAAATTGCTCTAAAAACAAGCCCTTATACCGCCGCATTCGCGGACAATAATTTTCTTTCTTTTTCTGTCCGTCGCGCCCACCCCATACACATGTAATCGTCCATCCATCCCCGTTCATACGGATTATGGAGGACAACAATGAATGATCTCGACCCGATCACTCTAACGGTCCCAGCCGCGTTGAGGGCAAGCGGCTTAGGCCGCACCAAGTTCTATGAACTTATCGCGGCTGAGAAAATCAAGACAATCAAGATCGGTTCCCGCCGCCTCGTCGTCTATAGCAGCCTCAAAGACCTGCTTTCTGGCGAGGACCCTGAGCAATGACTTCCGACAACATGAACTCTGAAATTCAAGTCGCCCAGCTCCAGGTGCGCCACATTCTCGAACAGGCCGTGGCGTCAAGCGACGAGGCATGGGAAACGGTCCTGCGTCAGCTCATGGACCTGACTGAGCACCACAAAGCCCACGGGCTAGAAGATGCGGCACTGGAGATCAACGCAGCGATCAGCCGCATCTATCGCCTCAGGGGGCCAGGGCTGACCCAGGTCGGCCCATAGTCTCCATTCTGCTGAAATTTGCTAGCGGTATTTGCACATCAAAATTGGACTGTTCCGATGGGAAAAGTTGACTTCGCTGCATTAGGGCTGGCTGTCACAAGATTTTGTGAAGTTGAGCCAATCCTCGACACACTGGATTTTGTGGAGGGCTTGCTTTGCGAGGGCGGTTCTTCCGTGATGTTTGGCCCGAGCAATGCAGGAAAAACCTTCATTGCGATGGACATAGGCTTACACGTGGCGGCTAATCGCTCTTGGTGGGGAAAAGAAGTCACTGGCGGACCTGTCGTGCATTTCGCGCTGGAAGGTGGCAATGCGGTGAAAAACCGTGTGGCAGCATGGAAAAAGCATAAGTCAATCGAATGTGAAGTTCCGTACTACACAGTACAAGGGCGGGTCACACTTCTTGACGGCTTAGTTCAAAAATTAATTGATGTGATAATGCTGATCTCTAAGGAGGCTGGTCAAGTTAAGCTTGTCATCATTGATACGGTAAACCGAGCATTGGATGGAAGCGATGAAAACAGCTCTCAAGCTATGGGGGAATTGATCAAAAATGTTGATCTGGTGCGACGTGAAACAGGCGCTCACCTGATGCTGATCCACCATTCTGGCAAAAATCTCAATAATGGCGCACGTGGACACAGCTCGTTGCTTGGGTCTATCGACACAGAGATTGAGATTTCCAAAGGGGTGAAAAAAGAAAATGAGGTAAAAGATACAGAAAAAACTTCTAATGACAGCGCCAATTCAACAGAAAAAACGGATTTTGATGCAATCCTAGCCATTCAATGCCCGGACAATCCGAGGGAGATTGCCGTCCTGAAGCAGAAGAAGCAGCGAGACATGGCGGTAGGGGAGGATCAATCTTTTGCTCTCCATGTCGTTAGACTCGGCAATAACCTTCGGGGCAAACCGGTGACGAGTTGTGTCATTGAACCGGCTATTCCCAGTCCATCGGTCCAAATTGCAAAGAAGGAAACCGGGCAGGCTGTCGTTGCGTTACGGGTGTTGAAAGCGGTGATCGATGAGCGTGGGCAGCCGGTTCCGGATGGGGATGGAAAAGGGAAGCGCGGAGTGCTGATGAATGACTGGCGGAATGCCTTCTACGCTGCGCCGGAAATCCACGACAACAAAGCGGAAGCCAAGAGGACAGCCTTTCGGCGAGCAAAAGACAAACTACTGGAAACAATGAAGGTCAAGGTGGAAGACACTTGGGTTTGGATCGTTGGCATATCGGGACAAACGGGACAATAGGGAAATTTGTACCGATTGTCCTTGTCCCGGCTTGGGCGGGGGATCGTGACATACGGGACATCCCCCCTTTAGGGGGGTGTCCGATGTCCCGTCCGTCCCGCCACGGGGTCACGGCAACGAAAGGATTTGAAGATGACCGATAACACCTCCCCCACCCCCCATCCAAATGCCGATACGGTGACGCCATGACCGACCACCTTCGCGACGCCTTCGACCGCGCCCTTGCCGCCGATGTCGGCATTGTCCTTTCCGTCGCCGATCCCCGCGAGGCCCGTCGCCTCCGCCGCCGCCTTTACGAACTCCGTGACCGCGAGCGCCGCGCCACCGGATCAACCCCATACGACTCGATCAGCATCCTGATCCGGCCGGACGAGGTATGGCTGGTTAATCGCAACAGCATCCCGAAGGCCAGCACCCCGGTGCCGCCCCCGAGTCGCGACCTGACCCTGGCCGAACTCCCGACGATCCGGGCTCGCGGCCCGCACCGCCCTGGATTGCTGGATATTTCTTCGCATTCCTTCGCAATCCGCCGCCCCGGTTCCTAGTCGATTTCCCGGAGAAGGGCTGGGGCCATGTTCGATAATCAAAGGTGGGACGGGCACCTGACTTGGGAGCCTTATCGGCGCCCAGACTCAAAACACCCTCTCGCACGGCCCCCATAAACCCGGTATTCAGCTATCCGGTCTGTCCATAAAAGCTGGTGATATCGAACCAATACTCCCGAACCAGCGAAATGGTTTTTGACTCGTGCTTCCTATGATGAGCCTCGCTGTCGAAGGTTGGGGAGCGAATGCCGTCAGGTCCTTCCCATTCAGCCTTAAGGCTCTCCCAATCCGAAGTGGGCAGCGCGGTCACTGAATACATTAACCTGTCGAAATCCCGACCATCGCGATTTATCAAATCCTGCTGAAGCAATTTCCACGAAATTCCAGAATATTCCCTCCCACGAGGTAGGAATAAAATTAGCTCGCAGTAAATCCTCTTTTCTACAAAAGCATACTCAACACCAACGCCGTCAAATGGGATGTTTTTTTCGACGGTATGATCCCCTTTGTCAATTACACATGCATCTTCCATCGCGTAGCCCCACCCCCCATTTATGGGGAAGTCGAGCTTGTAGCAGTCCAAAATAACTTGCCTGGGCGAATAGCTAGGGGGGAGCCGTTCTACAGGTGGCAACGAATTGTGAGTCAAGATAGCTGACCTTTCTTCCGTCCAGGCCGAAGCCGTGCCTTGTGCATCTGATCCAGCGGGAGGGTAAACGCCTCTTTCCATCCCCCTTGGATACGTGCGGCTAATTGCGGGGCGACGGAGATTGCCGATACCGCCTCAACCAGAAATACCATGCTACCCTCCGAGCCCCCCCACACACAGAGCTCCCAGATGGGTGCCATGCCATTCGCCACCCCATCGGGTTGTTATGGCGCTATTCCTTCAGCATCTACATTTCCCAGTCTACAGAAACACAATGTCCCCAAAGCCATTGTCCGATGGACAACATTTAAATAAGCCCATTTACAAAAAGATAACTTTCAAATTCTATATCTCGTTCACCCGTCATTGCCTCTCTATTAGAAAACAAGTCTTTCTCAGGTGCATTTGGTGTCGCAGAGAGGGCCTTATTAAGGTTGGCAATCGCTTCTTTTAGAAGCATCCCCCGCCAAAGCGAGAGCAAGACATAGCTAGCCCCACCAACTAACCCCGCCCCCAAAATTAACTGGAGATTGAAAAGCCTATATCCGGACACATGCATAAAAATTATTGCAATAAGAAACAAAATCACTCCTACTGATCCAGGCATGAACTCAGATGCAAATTCCTCAAAATGCGCAGATTTTCTTATATTTTCGAGAGTTTCACTCCAGCAAGTCATGTAAGTTTCGCGCAATTTCATACGAATAGATATCAAATCAGCCCTATCGCTCGCATTTTGTATGTCTTTAAAATAACAATTCCTTATCATTCCACGAAAATAACTGTCTTCGCTCTTAGCATATTGAGCTAGGCTCTCTTGGCTGGTATGAGGAAATGGGCGCCCTCCGCTAAAAAATTCAATTCTATTGCGAATTCCCAGAGCTTCTTCTTTTCGATAAAGCTCATCAATAAGCTCGCGCGCTTTTTCCCGGAACACGAAATCAACAAAAACCATGTCGCTCGAGCTAATCATTGGCCGTCTCTAATTTGACCTAATATAACAATAACATCCTGATCTCGCCCCCAGTATCGACGAGCCATGTATTTTACGTTCTCCGATATGTAAGGCCCTATTTCATCAAAAGAGACAACTCCGTCCCCATTCCCATAAGGCGGCTTGTCCGCATCTCCGGACATGCCAAGCAGGAACGCCTTGGTCATAAGGCCGTGGGATTTGTCCTGGTCCCAGGAGGCGATCTGATCCGCCGCCCCCGCCGCTATGACGGTGATGTTCGGCGGCACTATTGACGGCTTGGCGGTTATCAGGACGGGTGAAGCGGCTGCGATCACCGCCCCCGCCTCACTGGCCCCCGAAAAGCACGACTCCAACACCACGGTCACGCTCTCGGCATGGAGCTTCGCAAGATTGGCGTAGAGCAAGTTCAAAGGGTATCCGCTTACCGGCAGCCCCGATGGCGTGGCATCAACCGGCACCAGCACGGCCGTATCTTTGCTGATCGGCGCTCCATGACCAGCGTAATACACGAAGACCCGCGACTTTCCCGGCTTCACCCAGTTGAAAATCTTGCCCTTGTGGCTGCGCTCGTTGCCGAAAATCTCTGTCATCTGGGTCGAGGTGGCGTTCTCAACAAAGATGATATTCCCCTCCTGGATGCCCAGCGCCTCAGCGGCATATCGGCGCATGGCGGCGGCATCATTCTTTGCCGGGGGCACTGATGGGATATCATTTGACGTGAGGGAATAGTCCGAATTTCCGATAATCACCGCCACGTCATCCGGTCTATGAGGGGCTTTCAAGTACTGGAGTGACATTAGCGGGTCAGTCAGGACGCCGCTTTGGGTGGGTTCTAAGGTAGGTGACTTGGGCGGAGGGTTGGCTGATTTTGGTGGTGAAGGGACGACAACCTTTTCCAAGCCCTTACCCTCGGATTTCCAATCCCTCGCCAACTTTTGTGCCTTAGCAATCTCGGCTGGAGACATGCGCCTTGCGAGACGATCACGCTCATTTGCACCATCTATATTTCCTTGGCTGGCGGCAAGACTTAACCACATATGGGAAAGGACGTAATCTTTAGAAAAACCCCATCGTCCTAAATAATATCCAAACCCAACAACGATCTGAGCGTTAACAAGTCCTTGGTCGGCCGCTTTCCTATACCAATATGATGACTTTTCGTAATCTTGTGGAATTCCATATCCATTTGAATATATTAGCGCAATATGGTATTGAGCGTCTTTATCTCCACTCTCTGCCAGTGGCCTTAAAATATAAATACTTTCAGTGTATTTTCCAAGTTTGTAGGCTTCCACCCCGTCCTCGAGTTGTCCTGCTGTGGCGGTTGCTATTTCCCCAGTGCCTAGCAAGAAAGCACCTGCCAAGAAACTTACCCATGAACTGACGTGAGTATTCTGAATTTTGCTCATTCAGCTTTTCCGATATAGCCAACTGCCTGCTCGAATTGTTCGGCGGCGATCAGGCTACGGGCCAGTTCCACGGATGGGGCGGGTTTGGACTCGGGGGCTGCGAAGGCAATTCCGCTCAGGGCAAGAATGCCAACCGCCAACCCAACCGTTTTCCGTGTGAATGCCATCCGCCCGCTCCCCCGTTCGGCCCCATCCATCGCTCAAAACGATAGCATGTTCGGCCCGTTTAACCATATGACGAGCGCTGTGCTGTTTTTGCCGGAAAAAGTTTTGCACTGACTTTCCACCGCCCCATCGGGCTGCCGGGCAGTTTGCTCAGTATATCGAGGTGCAACTTTCCAGCAAGGTGATTGGCTACCCGCATGGATCTGCGGGAGCTATTCGCCACCAACCTCCGCCGACTGCGCCACGATAAGGGCCTGTCGCAGGACGAACTTGCCTGCGACGCGGAAATGAGCCGGAGCTATCTAGCCCAGCTTGAAACCGGCAAGTACCACGCCAGCCTGAAAATCATCGGTCGGCTGGCGGATGTGCTGGAAGTGGACCCGGTGGAGTTTCTCAAGGGGCCAGCGGGGCGATAGCGGCGGGACTGGGGCGAAGATGGGTCATTGTGGGTCATGGTCCCGAAGGCGGATATCTCTGCGGGTCCAGCCAACGCAGAAAAAGAGATCCTACTGGCCAGCCCCCCCCTACCTCATGCCGGAGCCTCGGCCCACGAACTTAGGTCCGAACGGCGGCCCGTGGCGGCCCTTCGGTTCCGGCGGCACAATGGGCACCCGCCGCGCCCTTTCCGCCCATTGACGGCCACGGGACGGCACCCATACCGTATGCCTCCCCCCTTTCGCCATCACGGGCCGCCCCGTGGCAAATTGCCCCCCTACCAATCGAATGCGGGGGTACATTTGGGGGTACCCCACCATACGGCACTAAAAAATATCAATACAATACAATTATATATCGCGATTGTTTTGGTGTGCTCGGCCCACCAGTTAGATCAAGGCCTTAGCCGCTTACCCGGCTAGGGCCTTTTTCTTTGGGAGAATGCCGCGAAATGGATGGCCTTCATATCCTGTAGCGCGCCGCGAAGTTTTGGCCCGGACGACACTTAGGTTTGGCCCACGGTGAACGGGTTCATCCCGTCCCATTTCCTCCCCCGATGATGATGACCTCGCGGCCCGCCTTGACCCGCCCACGGCCGCCGGCCGTATAGGTGGTCCGGACCTCCCTGATCTCGCAGCCGGCGAACGCTTCTCGCACCTCGGGGCAGTCGGCATTCGAGGTGATGAACCACCCTTGAACGCCCTTCAAAGCGGTCGCCAACCGCACCAAGTCATCGGGCTTGAACAGGTGCTTGCCGTAATAGCCCTCCGATCCGGCGTAGGGCGGATCGACGTAGAACAGGGTGAAGGGGCGGTCGTAGCGGCGGATGAACGCCTCGAAATCGAGGCACTCCAGCACGACGCCAGCCAGCCGCTCGTGCAGTTCGGCGAGGCGCTGGGCCAGCAACGTCACGTTGAATCGCCCTCCGCGGCGAGGATCGACGCCGAAGGTCCGGGTGGCGACCTTGCCGCCGTAGGCCGTGGCCTGGAGGTACAGGAAGCGGGCGCTCCGCTCCAGGTCGGTGAGGGTGTCGGGATCGACCCGGCACAGGCGCTCGAACTCGGCCCGGCTGGTGATCTGGAACTTCAGCACGTCCATCATCTGGGGGAAGTGCCGCTGCAAGATGCGGAAGAACACCGCCACGTCGCGGCTGGCGTCGTTGATCACCTCCGAGCGCGGCACCCTGGTGCGGCGGAAGAAGATGCCGCCCATGCCGGCGAACGGCTCGGCGTAGCAGGTGTGCGGGATCGATTGGATCAGGGGCACGATGGCCCCGGCCAGGTTGCGCTTACCGCCGATGTAGCCGACGGCGGGATCGACGGGGGTGACGGAACGGTGATCGAGGTTGATGGTCATGAGCCTTCGTCCAGCGGCCCTCCAGGGGGCTCGGGTTCGGGGCTCTTGGCCCTCTCGATGGTATTGCCGGCGCCGCAGCGCGGGCAGCGGATGGAGAGCTTCCCCTCCTTGATGTCGGCCTCGGCCAGCTTGCGCTGGCAGGTGCCACAGCGAATGGACTCCATGGATCTGCATGCCCATACTCGCCCCGCCCGGTGCACGGGTGCGGGGATGACCGGAAAACCGGCCGGGTCTGGTCATGCGAGGCGTAAACTCGCGGCTTCGGGCGCTGCAACGCCCAGCCCCCCGCCGGCCAATACCGGCGGGGAAAACATCCCTGGAATTGTTGACCAGGGCCATCATCGGTCAGGCGGCCGGCTTGGGGTACTTGGCCTTCACCGCGTCGATCTTAGCTACATAGGCGGCCATCTTGGTGGGGTCGCCCTTCTCCGCCCAGTAATAGGCATCGGCGAAGTCGGCCAGAGACGGGTATTCGGGACGGCGCGCGGCTTGGACCTGCGCCAAGGCAGCGAGGCCCTGGTACTTGGTGGTCCACAGGTCGGTCAGCACGGCCATGGTCGGCTTCTCGACCGTCTCACTGATCCATTGCAGGCCGTCGTAGTTGTCGGGGTCGCCTTCGAGCACGGCCCGCACATCGCCCGAGGCGACCTGGGTGGCGTATTCGTGGGCGATCACGAAGATGATGTCGGTCTTGGCGGTCATGGCTGGCCTCAGTTGTGCTCGATGACGGTGAAGGTGGTGTGGCTTTCCCTGGCGTTCCCATGCGGATACCAACGAGCGTCGTCATTGTTGTCCGGGTTCATGATGCTGATCGCCACGTTGGAAGCATTGCTGTAGGAGGTCTGCCTCAGCGCCCAGGTAACGGCTCCCGCCGCCAAACCAGTAATGCCGGGGTCGTTGAAATGGATCGGCTGGGCGTAGCCACCGCTCCCCTCGAATCCGTAGCGCCCGATGATGTCGAAGGTCGCATTGGCGCTGTCGGTCAACGTCAACACCGGGACCGTAACGTTGTTACCGGCCGGCCCCTGTCCCATCACGATCCCGCTCAACCACACCTTGGATGCCGCCTGCTGCTTGTTGAACAGGGCGACGCCCGAGCAGACCACGGTATTGTCGCTGCCGAGGCCGGTGCGCCGGGTAGTGTCGCGCATCTTCACCACCTGAATAATGGGCGATCCGGTACCCCAGGCGGGGAGGCCGCCGGTCATCACCAGCGCCTGGCCATTGCTGCCGGCCGCCAGACGTTGAAGGCCGTTGTTGTAGTAGAGCAGGTCGCCGTTGGTGGTCATCACGCCGCTCGGCCCCGAGGCCATCAGCAGCCAGCTTGCCGGCGTGGAGGTTGGGCTTTGCCCTGCGGTGGTGGCGACGATGCACCGGTAGGTGTTGCCGTTGAAGGTCACCACGTCGCGGACGGCGTAGGCCGTGGCGGCGCTGTAGTTGCCTCTGTCGACGAAGCCGAGGCGGCCAAGATTGATATCCATGGGATGGGTTCCCCTCTCAGATGGTCAGGATCAGGTTGCCGTTGGCGTCCAGGGCGCAGGACGCATTGGTGGGCAGGAAGGTCCACTCCTCGCGATTGCCCGGCAGGGTGATCGACCCCGCCGAATCCATCGTGAAGTGCAGGGCGTCGGTGGCGTCGTCGTAGTACCAGCCGGCCACGCCCAGGACGGCCTGCTGCACCCGAAACGGGGTGCGCAGGTCGGTGATGTCGCTGTTGCCGATGGCGGCCATGCCCACGGCCAGGTGGACCTGGGCGACGGCGATCTTGCCCGAGGGCACCGTCGGCAGCTGGGTTGCCGCCGCCTCGGCGCCGGCAACCACCGACACCACGCCGGTGGACGCATCGACGACGACCAGGTCGAGGCGCGGGTTGGCCACCGGGGCAATGAAGGCCGGGGTGACCTGGGCAGCATGGGCCACCACCGAGGTGTTGCCCTGGATCGAGCCGGCGTCGAGCACCACGGTCATGTTGGCCGGCTCGGCCTGGTGGGGGGCGAAATTGCGGCCGAGGACCGCCACCACCGCCGTGGCCGCGTCGATGTTGGCCTTGTAGGTGGTCGAGTCCTGGGCGGTGCTGTCGGGCTGAACGAAGGTGGCGGTCATGGGCTTGGTCCGATGGTGAGAACGACGGGGCCGCCCACGTCGTTGGCGCCGCTCCAGGCATGCACGGTGCAGCCGTAGGCGGTGACATCGACGGCGGATGCGCTGGTCAGCCCCGCGCCGGCGGCGCCGGGATTGACGGCCGGTGGGGCGTGGTAGGGCTTGGAGAACGCCACCCACCCGCCGCCGGCGGGAACGGTGGCGGTGATGGTTTCACTCTTCAGCGGCACGTCGGCCACCGGCACGAAGCCGGTGACCAGGCAGCCGCCGAGCGAGGTGTCGAGGCGCAGCTGGGGGCGGATGTAGCGGGCATGGACGCTGCCCACCGTCCACGGCTGATAGGTGCCGTTCCAGTCGGCCCCGGTGGTGCTCCAGTCCATGGCGAAGGTGGTGGAGACGTTGCCTTGGTTGCCGGGGCCGAGGCTGGTGGACACGGTCGCCCAGATGCGGATGTCGTCGATGGTGCCGGTGTCGATGGCGGGGCCGGTCCAGACCGGCGCGGCCACCGGGTTCGGGCAGAACTCCCAGGTGGTATCGCCGTCGTCCACCGCCACACCACGCGACTGGGGCACCAGCTTGCCGGTCCAGTGGCGCACCAGGCCCTGGAGGTCGCCGCCCAGCCAATCCGGCCCCAAATTGGCGCCGGTGCCGTCCAGCACGATCTGGGCATTGGTGACGACCAGGTCGACGGTGGCCAGCGTGGGCGACAGCTGGTCCGAGAAGGTGTTGCGGGCGCGGATGGCGAAGGTCCAGTTGCCCGGCGGCACGCTGGCGTTGGTCATCTCGGTGCCGCGCGCCGATTCGGTCAGCATGCTCATGGCCGCCCACGCCTGGTCGACGGTGACGCCATCGGTGCAGCCTTTGGGGCCGTAGGCGATGTCCACGGCATAGTTGTTCAGCGGCGACCAATGGAAGGTCACCACATTGCCCTGCTGCTGGGCGCCGAAGCCGGTGACCGCCGGCGGCAGCGGCGGCCCCTGGATGACGTAGGTGTGGGCGGAAACCTGCGAGATGGTCTGCACGCCGCCGCCGAACAGGTTGTAGGACAGCAGCTTGACGTGGACCGGCTTGCCGATCTGGTCCTTGGTGTAGCTGTAGCGGAACAGCGAGCGGTCGACGCGGACGAAGCGGCTGTCGGCGGCATGGTCGGCCACGGTGGTTCCGAAGGCGCCACGCCGCAGATAGGTCAGGTCGTAGCGGTCAACGCCGGTCAGCGTGGCGGTCTGATAGGCGACCAACTCGCCATCGACCCAGCACAGCGTATTGAGCGCGTCGGCGTCCTCACGGGTGCCAGAGCCCAGCTGGCCACCACTCTTGGCCAGGTCCACCGACAGGGTGTGGTCGTTGTCGGGGTCGGCGCCGGCGTCCAGCGGGGCGCTGAGCGCGCCCATGCGGGCGTCGCCGGTGACCGTGCCGGCGCGGGCGTAGGACTCGTCGTTGCTGGAGATCCACACCTGGGCGCCGGCCCACTGGTCGCCGCCGGCGGTAGCCATCCATACCTCCAGACCGCCGGTCAGCTCGGTGGGAGCGTCGAAGAAGATGGGGGTGACGCAATCGCCCGGATCGACGTTGTAGCTAGGGGCGCTGCCCAGGGCCTCGGCGAAGGTGTGGGCGGCGGCGACGCCGGCGCCCGAGAGGATCTCCTCGAACACCATGGCGCGCGAGCCGTCGTCGTTGTCGGTGATCTCCTCGATGCGGACCAGCTGGCGATTGAGGCGCAGGCGGGCATTGGAGATGAAGCCGGTGTCGCCGACATCGAGCAGCACATGCTCCTCGCCCACGGTGCCCTGCCACTTATTGCGGGCGGCCTGGCGCTGCAGCAGCAGCTGGGCCGACAACCGCGCCACCGTGCCGGTGGTGAACAGATGGGCTTGGCGGGTCTTGTCCTGGTTGAGGCCATAGGCGCGGATGGCGGCCACGTCGCGGGCGGTGACCGGCTCGGGCGAATACTGGTTGGCGCGGTTCAGATACTCCAGGGTGACCTGGTTGATGGCGTCGGCCGGGCGGGCGCGCACCAGCACCACCGGGTCGGTCATGTTGGTGCCCGAGGCGGTGATGGCGTCGCTGCTGTCCATCCAGTCGTCGTCGCCCAGGTCGAACACCGTTTCGGGCGGGGTGTAGGTGACGCCGTTTCCGGTCACCACCTCATGGCAGCGCGGCAGCATGTTGAAGGTGCCGGTCCAGGCCACGTCGGCGTTGGTGTAGGTGCCGATGTCCTCGATCATCTGGGCCGCCGTCTGCTGCTCGCTGTAGGCGGGCGAGATCAGCAGGCCCGAGGCCAGCACGTAGTCGCGGTAGAGCGCCTGGTCGCCCACCAGGTCGGCCGGCATCAGATTGCCCAGGCCCCAATGGCGGTCGGTGAGCAGGCCGCGCACCACCAGGGAGGCGTCGGCGTCCTCGGCGCCGTCCACCGAATCCGAGTAGATGCCCTGGACCTCGAAATTGTGGTTGGGCAGGTTCGGGCTGTCGCCCAGGTCGTAGTCGGGGCTGGCGACGTAGGCCAGGCCGTTATAGCCCAGCGCCTGGTTGGCCGGCTGCTGGTTGCCCGAGGTGTAGGTGAAGCGCAGCTCGATGCCGGCGTCGGCGGCCGAGAAGGTGTAGGTGCCGTTGGCCACCGAGTACTGCCCCACACCCGGGGCGACGGCGGTGGCGGTGAAGGTGCGCCCGTCGATCTCGTCAACCACGCCGGAATCGGTGAACGGCGGCGCCGGGTAGTTGACCGTGACGGTGTAGGGCGCATGGGTCGGAACCGTATGACGCTCGACCGCCTCGCCGTGGTGGCTCTCCAGATAGGTCCAGGGCAGCTGGGGATAGGCGCCGGTGAACACCGAGAGGTTCAGCGCCGCCGGCGTGGTCTCGGTCTTGGCCGCCCAGGCGCGCCCCACGCCCTTGATCGGCCCCTCGCACAGGCCGAAGGCGAAGGCGGCCTTGTAGGTGTAGGTGGTGCTGCCGCCGCCGCTGTCGCCGCCGCCGCCGCCCTTGCCGCCGCCACCGCCACCACCGCCACCGCCCGAGGAATGGGCGATGGACTGGAAGTCACCGTACCAGACCAGATTCGGCGCCACCTTGGTGGTGCCGAACACCAGGGCGACCGCCTTGCCGTAGGCCGAGGTCTGGATCTGGACGCCGGCGGCGGCCGTGGGCTGCTGGGCCTGGGGCGTGCGCGACTTGGGAGAGGAGAAGATGCCAGCCATCAGCCCTCGCCCCACAGCGTGTAGAAGCGCAGCGGCAGGTCGGCCAGGCGGTGATCCTTGCCCAGGCAGTCCACCTGGGCGTCGCCCCACACCACGCCCTGGCCCATCACCGCGTGGATGATGCGCGGCCAGCCCATGACGATGGCGCCATGCGCCCAGCAGCGGCCGACCTTCCAGATGGCAAAGTCACCCGGGTTGGGCGGCCCCTCCATGCGGGTGGCGAAGGTCTCGACAATCTTGAGGTAGCGCTCCTCGTCCTGGTGCAGATGCCAGTCCTGGGGGTAGTACTCCACCGCGATTTTCGGGATCAGGCCGGCGCTGTGATAGACCGCCGCTGGCAGCATGGCGCAGTCGACGCCGGCGCCCTTGACCTGCTGGCGGGGATGATAGGGCGTGCGCAGCCAGGTCTTGGCCTCGCGCTGCACCTGGTCGCGTTCGGTTGCGTGGTCCATGTCAGTTGGCCGTGCTGGGCGGGGGCACGAACGGGTGGCCCCGGTAGTTGGCGAGGTTGGCGAACTTGGGGCAGCCGGCAGGCCCCAGCGAGCCGTCGCAGCCCGGGATCACGGCTATGGCGTCGCCGGTGGCCGGGATCGACGGAAATGGCGTCACCAGGCTGAGAGTGCCGTCCTCCCAGCGGCGCACCGTGCGCGACTGGCCGAGCATCTCGCCGGTGGCCATGGTGACCGTGCCCAAGTCGAACCAGCCGTCGGCGCCGGCCAGATCGGCCTGCAGCATCATGGCGGTCGAGCCCGGCAGGACGATTCCGGCAACGGTGAGCGCCGCCAGATCCTTGCCGCAGGCCAGGTCGCCCAGCACGTTCTGGCAGCCGGGCTGGTACAGGTTGCGGGGCAGCGGCTTCTGCAGCAGCTCCATGGGGCTGTTGACGGTGAAGGTGGCCACCGATCCGCCGGCGTCGGCCTCGGCGATGCGGCCGAGGAATCGGCGCACGGTGCCGGTGGTGCGCAGCGGCCAATAGCGGGCATCGGCCACCGTCGGCATGTACGCCTTGCGGTATTCCAGCCAGGCGCCATCGAACAGGCCCTGCTGGACGGCGGTCAGGAAGGGAACGCCCAGGATGGTGGCGCGGCCGGGCAGCACGTCGACCACCATGTTGTCCACGTCGGTGCCCAGCTTCTGGTGGATCTTGGGCCGGTTGCCGGTGCGGCCGAAATAGGGGCCGACGGCGCCGCCGCATGGCCAGACCCCGCCCTCGGCGAAGATGTCGCAGTCGGCGCCGCTGTAGCGCAGCGTGGTGCCGTCGGGCAGAAAGATCACGTAGAGGTCGGCGCGGAAGAACCGGCGGGTGGCCAGCAGCGCCTTCAGTTCTGGAGTGTGGGGCTGCATGGCTATTTCTCCGACAGGAAGGCGACCTTGTCGGCGCGGTAACAGGCGTGCATGAACTTGGCGAAGTCGAGCGTGTCCTCCTCGAAAAAGCACGGGAAGTAGTAGGAGAAGTCGGCCTCGATGGCGGCGCCGGCGGCGGGCGCGGCTGCGAAGGTCAGCTTGCCGGGGGTGTAGGAAACATCCGGGTTGTCCTCGGGCCGCCAGTCGTAGGTGACCTCGCTCTCGATACCCATCTGGTATGCCTGGGCGTGGAGCTTGATGCCGGCATCCATGGCCTCTTTGGCCTGGCGCTCGCCGCGCGACAGGATGACCCAGCGCGCCCGCTGGCCCTGCGCCCACGCCTCGAAGCAGTCGTCGACGATCTCCAGGGTGGTGGTGAACGTCTTGCCGGTCTGGCGGGCGAACATGCCGATCTTGAAGCGGGAGCGGTCCAGAAACCAATCCCGCTGGTACAGGTGAAGGGGGACAGCCGCCATCATTCGCCGACGATCCCGTACACTTCCTCGCGGATGCGCTTGAGCACCGCCGCGCGGTCGGGAACCTCGCCCAGGGCCTTGTCGGCTGCGGCCACAGCGGCGGCGGCGGCTTCCTTGCGGATCTGGGCGCGCAGATCCGCGTGCTTCTTCTTGGCTCCCTCTGTCTTCTCCAGCGTGATGGCCAACATCATCGCCGACTTCGGGTCGATGGTGACCGGCGGCCCGTCCTCGTCGCCCTCGGCCTCGGCAGCAGCCATGAAGATGTCATTGACCGCCGTATGGAGCATGGTGAAGTTGGCCTGTGCCACCTTGTCGTCGCTGGCGTCGCCGAACTCCCTGGCCAGCACCTCGGCCGCCATCCGGCTGCGGCGGACCTTCTCAGCCGCTTTTGAAACGCCCTTGAGATGGGCATGAAGGCCGGATCGGCCGGGGACCGCCTCGGGCGGGATCGCCGGGGCGGCGGCCAGTTCGGGAGGCAGCATGGACCGCTCGCCACGGGCCAGGGCGTTGAGGTGCGCCAGGATCTGGTCGAGGCTGTACTTCTGCTCAAACCACAGGTTCGCCAGCGCCTCGCGGAGGGGGGGTGGGAGCCGGTCGGCCTTGCTGGGCAGCGGCATGGCTTACCCCCGCTGCCAGCGGGAGCGCCACACACCGGGGACCGCCAGACGGCCGTGGGCAGCATCCTCGCCGCGAGAGGTGATGGAGATGTTGCGGATGGCCTTGGTCCCGTCGGGGGTCTCGATCCATTCCTCGGACACACAGCCGACGGAAATCAGATGCGTAATGTCGGACTGAATGTCCTCGCGCGAGGCCGTGGGATTGGCCTTCAGCGCGTGCTTCACCAGGATGCTTTCGTTGACGTAGCCGTCGGCCTCCACCAGCAGGCGCAGGATGAAGGTGCGGCGCGAGCCGATCAGATCGGCGCGGATATCGTCGCCGGCGGTCACTTGCGGCCTCCGTTCATGTGGTGCTCGACCAGGATGTTCAACGGACGCTCGACACGTTCCAGAACCTCCTTCAGGCCGTCGATGGTGGCGCCCAGGGCCTTGACCGACCCTTCCACCGCGCCGATACGGTCCTTGAGATCGGCAATGTCCTCGTGGTCGGGCAGGTGCTCCAGGTCGGCCAGGATGGCGGCGAACTGGCGCTCGCCGTCCACCAGGCGCTTGTCCAGTTCCTTGTGGTCCTCGTCGTGCTCCTCGAAGCGGGCGCGAAGATCGTCCTGACTCACCAGGGTGTGTCGGACCATCCAGATCAGCACGCCGCCGATGGTTCCCAGCAACGCGCCGACGATTTCGGCGACCTTCAACCCGATGTCGGTCCATTCCGGCAAATGCATCTATCGTTCCCCCGGCGCGTCCAGCGCCTATCGAATGGAATGCGGCGAAGCCGCGGTGATCTGCTGGGCGCAGAACGTGCAATGGTTGGTCCCCGGGACCGCAGCGCGGCGCTCGTCGGGGATGCGTTCGCCGCAGGAACGGCAGAAATAGGCACTTTCGCCCGTGGGCCGGGCGCGCGCCCGGAAGGCGGCCAGAGCCGCCTCCCGGTTCGCTTCCTCGCGTTCCTTGGCCAGGTCGGCGAGATCAGCCATGGCCCGAGACGGTGGCCGCGGCGGCGGTGTCGATCTGCGCGGCCAGCTTGGCCTCCAACTGGTGCAGGAAGGCCCAGTCGTCGGCGGTGGGGTCGTCGGCGGTGGCGATGACCGCCTTGCCCCGGTCGACCAGGTCGGCGACGTTTTCGCCGACGGACACCGCCAGCGGGATCAGGGTGAGCAGCTGCTCGATGAAGGACAGCGCGTTCATGCGGACCTCACTTGATGCCGTAGGTGTCGAGGATGGTCTTGACCGCCTGCACCGCGTTGACGGTGCCGGCCAGCGCCAGATCGGCGTCGGTCTGCGGATTGGCCCGCACGGTGGCCTCGGCCGCATCGAACGCTGCCAGGGCCGCCGTGGCGGCCTTGGACAGCTGGCCGACCACCTCGGGCTTGGCGCAGGGCGCCTTGGCCTGGCCATCGCTGGCGCAGGCCGGCAGGCGGGCATAGGCGGCGGCGGCGTTGAGCGGGCCGGCGTCGAACAGGGCGCGGGCTTCCCACACCGCCTGGGCCGAGGTCTTGGGCTTGGCCGCCTCGACCGCGTTGCGGGCGGTGTCGCAGGCGGAAAGGGTCAGCGCGGCAGCCAGCGAGGCGGCGATCAGGGCGACCTTACGCATGGGCCGCCTCCTGCAGCTGCTCGGGCTGGGAGCCACCGCCAATGCCACCACCGCCCTTGCCGCCACCACCGAGCGCGGTGGTGTCCGACTGGATGGCCGCCAGCGCCGCCGGCAGGGCGGACGAGACCGCCTGGTGGGCCTGGGCCAAGTTGCCCATGGCCTGGTCGTGAACCAGCTGGATGGTGGACAGGGCCTGGCTGATCTCGGTGGCCAGCGCCACCAGGTCGCCCGGCGGGCCAGTGATGGTGGCGGCGCCCTCGGCCGGCGCCGGGATGGGCGTCAGGTCGGCGACGGCGGTGGGTTCGGCGGTGCCGCCGGGCAGATTGGCGGCGATCAGCTGCGCCAGCTGCTGCACCTCGACCGGCATGGCGGTCTTGAAGGCCGGGGTGGTGGTGATGAAGCGCAGGACGATACCGCCCACCATCCACGCGCCGACCACCAGGCCGGCCCAATGCTGGACGGTGTCGGGGGAAACCTGCAGGCCGACGAGCGACACCACGCCCATCAGCACGTTGAAGATCACGGTGCGGTAGCCTTTCACGGGCGGCACTCCTGGTCGGGGTTGGGGCCGGCGCCAGGCCGGCGGGAGAAGCGGTTGAGAACGACGCGCACCGCCAACGCCATCAGCCCGCCGCCGATCATGACCAGCAGCGGGATGGAGGCGGCGAGCAGGTGGGAAGGTCCGGTCATGCCTTGGCCCCGATGGTCTTGGGGGCGAACTGGGCGAAGGCGGCGGCGACGCCTTCGACGATCACCGCATCCGGGTAGGGCTGGATGCCGTTCTCCATCTTGATGATGGCGCGGATCAGCTCTTCGGCGGTGTGGGGGGTGAACGGGATGGTGGCCAGCGGATCGACGCCCAGGCGGTCGGCTACGAACTTGGCGTAGTTCTTGGTGTCGTTCTCCACCGGCGGGGCGTATTCGGCGATCAGTGCCAGCACACTGCACTGGTGATCGCGGACGTAGTCGGTGTGCAGGTCGATGACGGCGGCGCGGATGCCGGCTTCGTCGCTGTTGAAGACGCAGAAGCCCTTGTTGTCCTGGCCGGTCAGACCCTTCCACTTGACGGCAGGGTTGAAGCGCAGGTTGCCGGGGTTGCGGTTCTTCAATCCCCTGGTGGGGCGCTGGATGTCGGGCACGGGTGCGCTCTCCGGTTGGTTGACCGGATCGACGCTAACTGGCGGGGAGAGTTACGTTCAGGATGAACTCGTTCATCCGCAGGCGTTCCCTGCTGCTGGACAGCCTCTCAGCTTCACAAATCGAATGCAAGCTGGTTGCTGGGCGCCTCGGGTTCGGGATCTTCCGCCAGAACCTTGTAGACGAACCTCACGGTGCATTGGAGCACGGCGGCGATCTCGCTATTGCTGCGCCCTTCGGCCTTCAGGGCACGGATGCGGACGCGCTTGCCGGCGTTGATGGGCACGGTGATGACGTTGCCGCCATGGCGGGCAGCCATGGCGTTGGCGGCCTCCATCCCGACCGCCGCCACTAAAGGGCTGTTCAACCCGGGTTGATGGGGGACGTAAATGTTGCGACCGCCCCGCATGACTGAAAGGTTGTCTGCATTGGCACGCCCCATGATGGCGACCAGGTCATCCCATGAGACCGCATCTTCGTCGTGCATGATCATCCTCTCGTCTGGCTCGACCACAACGCGGGCGGGTGGCAAACTGGACCGGCAATCAAAGGGGGATGTCGGTGATGGGTGTCGCTCTGATTTGGATCGTCTTCGCAGTGATCGTCGCGCTGATCGCCAGCAACAAAGGTCGAAGTGCAGGCGCCTGGCTCATCTATGGACTGCTCTTGTGGCCGGTCGCGCTTATCCATGTGGCGCTGGCGTCCAATCTCAAGGATGTCCAGGCGCAGCAGCGGCAAGCAGCCGAAGTCGCACATAGCAAGACCTGTCCGCGCTGCGCCGAGACCATCAAGGCGGCGGCCAGGGTCTGCCGCTTCTGCCAGTACGAGTTCAGCGAAGAGGAACTGCGCGAAACCGAGGACGACATGCCCATGCTGCCGCCCGGTTATCAGCCCAAGGTGTGAATGCGCCGAGGTCAATTCTTCCTCCCGGCCGCTGCCCGGCGCACCCACGTTCCGAGCTTTTCGGCGGCCTGGTCGAGCTGCTGCTCGGACAGCATCGTCACCGCGGTGGTGTGCGGCGAGATCCGGCCGGTGGTGAGCCAGTTGTCCAGCGCGGCCGTGTCGGCGATCCGCACGGCGCCCAGGGCGTGGAGCTTGGCCCACAGCGCATAGAGCAGCAGTTGCTTCGACACCGTCCCGTCACGGGACGGTGAGAATCCTTCCCGCACGCACCAATCCTTGAGCGCCTCGATCACCCGGTTCCCCTGGCTCATGTCGAGCCATTGCAGGGCGTCCTTGCCGGTCATCCGCTTGGCGAAGGCCGTGAGCGCCGATTCCGCCGGATCGCGGACGGCGCCCAGGTGGTAGAGCGCCAGCCACAGCGCCCGCATCTTCGCCGACTGGGGATCGGCCGCCATGGGGCGGTTGCCGGCCCGCTTGCGGGCGTGCGATGGCTTCCACAGGCCCCGGTCTTTGAGGTCGGAAAGGCATCTGGTGAAGTCCCGGGCCGTCATGGTGCTGGCCGAGTCCTTGCCGCAGATCCGCGACTGGATGGCCTTGCGCTCCTCGTCGCCCAGCTTGATCTCGCGGCAGGCCGCGAACCACGCTTTCCGGGCCTGTTGAACGTCCGTTGAAGGGGTCACAGCAAGCCTCCTTCGGCCTGGGCCGGATAGTCGCCGGGGCGCTCCAGCCGGGCGCGGGCATCGGGGGGAATCCAGAACAGGTGGGGGGCGATGATGCCCGTGTGTCCGTATTTGTCCCGCGCCCACTTCAGCACGGGAGGCCGCCAGACGATCCAGCAATAGGCGGTGGCGCTGCTGGCGGCGGGATCGAGGCGGCCCATGACCATGGGCACGCGGCCCGAGAACTGGGCGACGGCCGACGGGGGATGAGTCTTGAATAGGTCGTAGCGGTCAGCCGATTCGAGGAACGCGGTGCGCACCAGCATGGCGACGCCGTGGGTGGCGATCTCCAGGGCGCGCTCGACGAAGGCTTGGCCCACCGAGAACGGCGGGTTGGTGATGATGAAGTCCGGCCGCTCCACCGGCGGCGGGGCGGCGGCCAGGCCGCCAGCGCCGAGGAAATCGTAGACCGACGCGCCGATGCCGTAGTCAAACACGTCGCTGGCCACCACCTTGCCGAAGCGTTCGGCCAGCACGCGGGCCATGTGTCCCTCGCCGCAGGCCGGCTCCCAGGCCGTCAGCAGCTCCCAAGGCACCATACCCTCGCCTTGGCCGCCGGACCCGGCACGGATATTGACGTGTTCCAGCAGTGCCCGGGTCGCCCAGGGCGGCGTCGGAAAGTAGTCGAGCGCCCGCGGCGGCGAGCGGCGCTGGGACATGACGGCCGAACTGGTGTTCTGGATGGTCATTTTTTGGAGACCTTTCGTTTCACGACCACCTTGGTCAGTTCGCGGTCCACCCGGAAACCGCGCCGAACAGCGACACGGGCGACGGCGGCGATCTGCGCGCGGCTGCCGGAATGGCGGAACAGGCCGAGATAGGACGTGGCGCTGTCGGGCACCTCGGCCTTCGGCATGGTGGATATCCGCGCCAGGGCGACGCGGTGGGTCTTCGGCCGGGCGGAGCGCCGGTGCGGGCGGATGACGTGGCCGACGAAATCGACGCCCTTTTCGACCGGCGCCACGAAGGTCTTGCTCTCGGCCAGGTGCAGGCCGAGGCCGGACAGGTGGGCGCGGATCGCGTCGGCGGCGGCCAGCAGCACCTTGGGATCCTGGTGGACTATCACCATGTCGTCGACATAGCGGACGTAGCGCAGCTTCAGGCGGCGCTTGACCATCTGGTCGACGGGGTCGAGGTAGACGTTGGCGAAGAACTGGCTGCTGAGGTTCCCGATGGGCAGGCCGATGCCGGCCGGGGTCTGGAACAGGCTCTTGTGCGAAGGAACACGGGCCAGGGTGCCGGCGGCGTCCTGGACGATGGCGCCCTGGCGCACGTCCTGGAACACCAGGCGCCGGCACAGCTCCAGCATGGTGGGGTCGGCGATCCGGCGCGCCAGCATGGCGAACAGCACGTCGTGGCGGATCGAGCCGAAGAAGTTGGCGATGTCGGCTTTCAGGTAATAGGCCGGCTTGCTCCAGCCCTCGGTGACCGAGCGTAGGTGGCGCTCCAGGCGGTCGGCGGCGTAGAGGGTGCCGCGCCCCTTGATGCAGGCACAGCTGTCGGCGATGAAGGCCGGCTCGAACAGCGGATTGATGGCACGGTAGACTAGGTGGTGGACGATTCTGTCCCTGAACTGTGCAGCCCAAACCTCGCGGGGCTTCGGGCGCGTGATCGCAAACACGGTGGCCGGCGCCGGCCACCAGGTGCCGGCGCGCAGCTCGGTCAGCAATTGCATCAGGTTGGCCTCAAGCGCGACCTCGAAGGCCAGCGCCGAGCGCGTGGTGCGTTTATGCCGGCGGCACTCGTAATAGGCCTCGAAAAGTTGGGCCACGGTGATCTCGGATGGCTGCTGGATGATCATTTGCGGACGGCCCGGACCCGGGCGCTCCAGTCCTTGTTGTTGTTCTGGTTGCCGTTGTTGAAGTTCTGGACCCACGCCGAGCCGGATCTGTCGGGGGTGTACAGGCCGGGCCGGCGATTGCCGAAGGCATCGACGCCGGCCGAGCTGCGCCGGGACGCGCGGGGGAGCACCCGCCGTATCCACGATGGCGCCTGGAGCGACGACCAATTGCATCGACGCCGCCGCTACCCCGACCAAATGATGTGCGCAGGCCGGAAGGCCTTGACCTTCGAGCATCAGGCACGGCTCCTTGAGTACTTCAGCCATCCCGACGCCTGCTGACCGATGGCGTCGGTGAGTTCCACCGTGGCCCCATATGACGCCGAGGCGATCAGGTGCAGGTCCTTGGAGAGCCGCAGCAACAGCTTGAGCGTCTCCAGGTGTTCCCGCAGGTCTTCGAGCACCGAAGGGCGGCTGTCCGGGCCGGCGGAGTTGGCCCGGAAAATCCGAACCACCACCGCCTGTCCTTCCGCGAAGACCTCGCGCCCCAGTCCCTGGCGATAGCCGCGCGGGTACTGCTGCGTCAGCTTCGCGAGAAGCTGCAACAGCTCGTAGGCCGGGCGGTAGATCGCCAGTTCAGTGGTGCGCGCCATGCAAAATCTCCTCAGGCGTCAGCCGCCCTGGCCGCCGAAGCGGCCAGGGAAGAAGGGGTGAAGGTCAAAGGGGATATTTGCGGACGGCCCGGACCCGGGCGCTCCAGCCCTTGCCGTGGCCGTCCTGGTTGCCGTAGCCGAAGCGCTGGACCCACGCCGAGCCGGAACCCCACTCGGTGCTCGTCCAGTAGCAGTCGTCGATCTCGAACGCCTCGGAACCGCCCTCCTTGAACGCCTCGGCAGAGGTCTGCTCCGGGACGTGGTCGTTCTCCGGGGTCAGGTTGGCGCGCAACACCGTCATCTGATCCAGCGCCGGAAGGTGCCAGTCGTCGAATCCGCCGATCCGCAAGCTCCGGCAGAACTGAGCGGCCGGATGGGCGCCGTCGTTGATGGCCTCGGAGTTGGCCAGGCCGTCGATCAGCGAGCGGGCGTCGGTCTTGCCGCTCGGCCCCCATTCCAGGCTTTCGGCCTCGCCCTCGTCCTTGGGAGCGACGATCAGCGCCATCAGGGCGCCGTATTCCAGGTAGATGCCGGCGAAATAGCCACCGCCGAACGGGGCGCCGATGGCGGGAAGGGTGCCGGTGATGCTGGGGTCGATATGGGTCATCTCAATCTCCAAAGTTCAAGCGGTGGCCCCGGCCGCCCAAGCGGCCGGGGAAGAAGTGGTGAAGGTCAAAGGGGGCATTTGCGGACGGCCCGGACCCGGGCGCTCCAGTCCTTGCCGTAGCTGCCCTGGTAGCCGGTGTCGAAGAGCTGGACCCACGCCGAGCCGGAACCGAACTCGGTGCTCGTCCAGTACCAGTCCTGGGCGAACGCCTCGGCGCCGCCCTTCTTGAACGCCTCGGCGGTGGTCTGTTCGGGCACGTAGCCCTCGCCGGGCATCAGGTTTTCCGCCAAGAGCGCTGCCTCGTGCCGGCTGGGCAGATACCAGTCGGTGAAGCCGCCGATCTCCAGATCCCGGCAGAAGGCGGCAGCCGGGTGGTTGCCGTTCGCCATGGCGTTGGAGTTGGCCAGGCCGTCCCGCAGGGAGCGGGCACCCTTGGTGACGGTGTTGCGCGTCTTGAACTGGGCGGTGGTCTCGCCCTCCGCCTTCGGCGCGACGATCAGGGCGTAAAGCTTGCCGTCGAGCAGGAACTCGCCGGCGTAGAAGCCGCCGCCATAGGGCGTGCCGATGGTGTCGGGAACAGGGGTATCGATATGGGTCATGTCAGGCTCCAAGGTTTTGCTGGTGAAAGGTGTTCAGGGCCTCGACCATGTCGGGCCACTCCAGGCCGGCCGCGCTGGCGGCGGCCAAAATGCGCTTGAGGTCGGTCTTCGGATCGAAGGGATGGGTCGCCTCCTCGGCCAGGGCGCGCGGCGCCAGCTCGCGCCGCACGATGGCGGCGGCCTGCTGGAGTTGCTGGCCCACGCCGCTGGTGGTCCCGAGCACGCGGGCACCCACGCGGGCCGCGTTGTCGAGTGCCACCAGGGCGTCGAGCAGGCGGCCCATGGCCTCAGCCCTCCCCGTAGATCGGCATGGCCGCACCGGTGCCGGTGGTGACATGGGCGGCCGGGGACCGCTTCTTCCGGGCGCCGCAGATCTCGACGCCCTCGGTGTTGCGCTCCGCGAGCCAGTCGCAGAACGCGATCAGCTTCTCCACCGCGGCCATCTGGTTGGGAGCCTCGGGCACGCCCGGCACCAGCAACGTTTCGCCGTCATAGGCGTGGCGGGAGGTGCCGCACATCAGGTCGCGGAGCGCGTCCTCCCGCCCCTTGGCGATGGCCAGCGCCCCCTGGGGGACACGCGGGCCGAACTCGATCTGGCCGCTGGCATAGCAGTAGGCGAAGATGGTTGTGCTCATGGTGCCACCTCCTCCAGCTCGGTCTCGAACGGCTTGACGATGAAGTCCTCGCCGCCGCTGCCGATGGTGACGCCGGCGACGGTGGTGGCGACCTCGGGTTCGGCCAGCATGGCCTCCTTGTTGACCTCTTCCTTGACCCGCAGGAAGCGGGTCAGGCCCAGGCGCTTGAGCGCCTCCACCACCGTGTCGATGCCGCGGACGGTCACCTTGGGCGGCCGGGTGCGCCACGCGATCTCGCCGGCGGCGAAGCGGTGGAACTTGACCTTGCCGTCCCGGGTCAGGGCGTCGCGATTGGCCTCGGCGTAGGTGTGCAGGCCACGAGTCAGGGCCTCGATCTCGTCCTTGAACGGCTTGGCCTCGGCCTCGTGGCGCGCCTTCACGGCGGCCAGCTCGTCGTTCATGGCGGTCTCGATCAGGGTGCGCTCGCGCTGGGCGGCGCCCAGCTTGGCGACGAAGTCGTTGGCCTCCTCGGCGGTCTGCGGGACCGCGAAGGCGGCGGCGGCGACTTTCATGCGGGTTGCGGCTTTCGCCATGGGTGTTGGTCCTTTCAGCAGGTCTTGAAGGCGAGAAGAACGAGGGCTCCGGCCACGCGCAGAGGCGCGGTCGCCCAATGGAGGGCCGTGCGCACCAATCGGCGGGCGCGGCGGAAGGAATGGCGGGCGGTCATCCGCATGGCATGGCCTCTTCGGATTGCAGGGAAGAACCGCCAAGCAGGGCCTGCGCGAGCGGGGCGAAGGCCCGCATCGCCGCCTCGGGATCGGTGCGGGCCAGGGTCAGGGCGGCCACCTCGAAGGCGTCGGCGACGCACACCGCCATGCGTTCGGCGGCGAGCTGGTCGGCGCCGATCTGCGCGGTCACCTGCTGGACGATGGACAGGCGTAGGCCGTCCACCAGCTCGGCAAAGGCGGGGTCGTTGCCGCGCATCTCCTCGATCTTGCGCACGCCGTGGATGACGGTGGTGTGGTCGCGGTTGCCGAAGGCGCGGCCGATCTGCGGCATGGACAGCGATGGCATGATCCGGGCGACGATCCACATGGCGACCTGGCGCGGGCGGGCCAGCTTCTTGGCCCTCTGGCTGGAGGTCATCATCCGGGGATCGATGCCAAACGCCTTGGCCACCTGGTGCTGGACGAAGGCGATGCTGAGGCGGGGCGTGCTCATGCCGCCCTCCCTTCCGCCTGGGTCAAGGCCAGGGTGCTGGCGACCAGGCCGACCGCGAGCATCTGCACCAGGGCGGTAGCCGATCCGTGGTCGGGAATGCCGGCGATCACCTTTTCGGCGGCGTGCAGCGCCTCGCCGCCGGTGATCGGGCCGGCGACCACCTGGGTCATCCGGCCATCGGCGCTGACCTCGACCACCCAATGGCGTTCGGCGGTGTCGATCAGCACCACCCGCGACCGCCCCGGCAGCCCCAGGGCGCCGACGGCGGTGGCGGCGATCTCGTCGCGGCCGTCGCGGAAGCGGAACACGGTCTCCGCGGTGAAGGGGAGCGCCGTCATGCCGCGTCTCCCCCGCCGATAGGGCGCGGGCCGACCCGGACGCCCTTGCGGGCCAGCACGGTGGCGATCTGCACCACGTTCTCGGGCAAGTCGTCGCCGGCCTTGGCCAGATCGGACACCGCCGACTGCTCCAACTGGCGGGCGTCATAGGCGAAGGCGGCCAGCATGGCGCAGATGGTGTCCACCCCCTGCGGCTCCAGGACCAAACCCTCGCCCCTGTAGATGACCAGGCGCTCGCGCAGCGCCTCGATTTTGTTACTGAGCATTGCCACCTCCGATGCGGGAGTTGGGGCACCCGGCGCGGCAGGCCCGATAGAAGGCGATGCGCTGCGGATTGTGGGGCGCCCAGGGCGCCCTCTGGTGGACAAGGCAGGCATCGCAGGCCAGCTCGCCCACCACCGGGCAGTTCACGGTCTCGGCCATCAGCGCACCCTTCACCGCCTGTTCAACGGCGCCGAGATCGCCGGTGTAACGGGCGTTCAAGACGTAGGAGAGGGTCGCGGGCGAGTACCCGACGCGGGCCGCCACCTTCTTCTGGCTGGCCTCGTCGCAGGCCCTGGCCAGGGCTTCGATCCAGGCCGGCATGTCGTCGCCCCAGGCCAAGCGGGCGCGCCCCAGTGCGGTCGCCGGGGCGGTGGTCTTGACGTCAACCGTCATGGCGCACCTCCTCGATCCACACCACCCGGCGCAGGTTGGGGTCGAACACGCTGTTCACCCGCTGCACCATGGGCGGCTTGGGGCCGGTGTTCTTCGCGCGGTTGAAGCGGTAGCGGGTGGGCACGCCCCCCGCCTTTCCGGCGCCGACCACGCCCTTTCCGACGGTGACCACCGCCAGGTATCCGGCCTTGGCCAAGTTGGCGCAGTAATCCTTGGCGGCCTCCTCGGCCACCGGGGTTTCGGCGGTCGCGGCGGCGATGGCCAGATCCCGCCAGCTGAAGTCGCCGCGGATCATCTTCATGGTCCGCCACATCTGTTCCTGGGCGGCCCCCTGGGTCACCGGCTTGCCGTCGCGGGTCACCCGCGGCGCCTCGACGCCAACGTCACGGACCAGTTGGTAGACCTTGGTCGCGCCGTCGGCGAAGTTGGGGCGGTCCAGCGCCACGATGTAGCCGGCCGCCTCCAGGCCGCGCAGGTAGCTGCGGACAGTGTCGCGGTGGATGTCGGTGGCGGCGACCAGGCCGGGCAGCGTGAAGGACTCGCGGGCGGCGCGGATCGCTTCCCAGATGCCCTGGCGCCCCTGCGGCTTGCCGCCGGCCGCCACTAGGTGGACGGGCTTGCGACCCGGGTGCATCAGAAAGTCCTCCGGGCCGGCGGGTTGCCGGTGAAGAACACCCCGCCCAGGCGCTCCCAGGCGGCCAGGTCCATCTCGTGCAGGTCGGCGCCGATGGCGGCCTCGTGGACGCGGGCGAGGTTCACGCAGATGCGGCGCACCGACCCGGCTGAATCGTCATGCAGCTTGGCCACCAGATCGTCGGCGACCGCGACGCCGCGGCAGTAGAGCCGCGCCAGGTGCTTGGTGTCGGCGATGGTGCCCGGCTCGGCGCCGATCCAGTCGAACATGCGGCCATGGACGCGCTCGATGGACTTCAGCTTGTGCGGCAGCAACTCCTCGCCGATCAGCACGATGGTGCCGTGGCTGCACTCGTAGATGTCCTTGACCGTGTTGATCAGGCCCTTGTCCACCAGGTGGTCGGCCTCGTCGATGATCAGCGGCCGGCCGGACAGGGCCAACTGCTCGCCGATCTGCTCGACCATCTCGGGGATGGTCTTGGCCGGCTGGATGCCCATGTCCTTGAGGATCGAGACGCACAGGTGCTTCCTGGTCCAAACCGACTTCACCTCGACGTGGTAGGCGCGGTGGCGGTTGGCGGCGTACATCGCCGCGAAGCTCTTGCCGTAGCCCGAGGGGCCGAAGTAGCAGCCGAAGCCCGGCAGGTTCTCGGCGCGGCCGAGGATGCGCTCGATCAGTTCGTCGAGCATGGCGACATTGCGCAGCGGCGCAATGGTGTTGACGGGGGAAACATCAATCGTCATCTTGAACCTCGCTATAGGGTTTCCTGATCAGCGGCGGTCACCGGCCAGGGTGGCCGCCGTTTTCCGTTCAGACCGCCAGTGCGGCCTCCAATCCGTGCTCCTGCATGATCCGCATCCGCGACCGGTAGACCGGCCCGGCGCGGAAGTTGTCGAGCCAGCGCCGATCCGCCGCCGCCACCGCCTCGCCGGCCGCCAGACGGCGCTCCAACTCGACGGCACGGGAGAACTGCGCGGTCTTGGTGTTCAACTGCACCACCTCCGCCGACGCCGGGGCGGCCAGTTCGGCCTCCAGCTGGGCGATGCGCGCCTGCTGGGCCGCAGACACCGGGGTGGGCGCGGGGGCTTTTCCGTGCCGGGCGGCCTTGCCGGCCTGGGTCAGGGCGGGGGTGCTGTGCACGGTCTTGGCGTGGGGCAGGCGGGCCAGCTTGCCAGCGGCCTCGGCCCGCTCGATGCGGATCTCGCGGACGATGTCCTTGGTGCCGGCGGCCTTCGCGGCAGCCTTGAGCGCCGCCTTCTCCTCGGCGACCACCTTCTTCTGGTGGGCCTTGCGGGCGCTGGCCAGCTCCTTGCGGCTGATGCCGGTGCGCTCGGGGCATTCGGCGGTGCAGACGTAATCGCCGTCCTCGTCGAAGACGTAGATCCGGCCGATATCGGCCTCGTCCAGCAGCACCTTGACCCGGCTGCCTTCCAGGCCGCCCAGCGCGGGAGCCTCGAACAGGGCGTTGTCGATGCGCAGGCCCTTCTTGGTGATTGTGCGGAAGCCACCATCCCCGGGGGCCTCGGCCAGCAGCACGTCGAGCGCCCGCTCGTCGCTGATGGTGGGGACCGGGCCGGTCCACGAGGCAGCCATCTCGAACGGCGACTTGCCCTTGAGGCTGGAGTGGGGCTCGATGCCGTAGACGTTCTCGGTCCACTCGTCGCAGAACTGTTGCAGCTCGTCGGGCGTCATGCGCAGCTCGACCGTCTCGCCCTGGCGCATCAGCCGCTGGGCGAAGCTGCGCCGGGCCTCGATGTCCTTGCGCTCGGCCACGCTGTGGCCGATGTAGCCGGCGCACAGCTCGACCAGGTCGTGGCTGAAGGTGCCCAGGCCGCGCTCGATGAACGGCTTGTGTTCGGGGGTGAAGGGCGGCGCCACGTCGTGATCGACGCCCAGGCCGGCGAACACCCGCTTGATGTGGCGGCTGACATAGTCCGACCCGTTGTCGGTGCCGGCTTGTTCCAGGACGCCCCAGTCCAACAGCGCCCGCCGCAGCACCGCCGCCACCGCGGCGGCCGAGCTGGAGCGGCTGACCAGCAACTTCATCCGGCGGGTGAACACGTCGATCACGCCGACGATGACGTGGCGCTGACCGTCGGCCAGCATCAGGTCGGCCTTGGTGCTGTCCAGCTCCCAACGCTGGTTGATCCGCACGATGTGGGCGTCGGCGTCGCCGCCGGCGGCCTGGAACTTCGAGCGCCAGGAATCGGGGTTGACCACCGCCGTGTAGACCTGCTCGTTCTCCTCCTTCCAGGTCTTCAACCAGCGTTGAACGGACCTGAGGTCGGGGATCTCGTCGGCGTCGAAGCGGGCGCGCAGGCCCTTCATCACCAAGCCGGCGCCGGCATGCGGGTGGTCGACCAGCATGCCCAGCAGGAACTGCTTCATGGCCGGATTGCTGTCGATCTTGCCGGCGCCCTTGCGATGCTGACCGTATTTGGCGGCCAGGCCGGACAGGCCGTGGCGGTCAAGCTCGCGCCGCCAGTTCTCGATGGACCCCCGGCAGCAATTGGACACCTCGTCGCGCACCCAATCCTCGACCGGGATGCGCCCGGCCGAGTACTCGGTGGCGAAGATCTCGGTGCCGCGCTTGGCCGGCAGGCCGAGGCGGCGCACGAACGCCGCGCAGGCGTCGATCACCGCGGCCTTTGCCTCGGCCTCGCGCTGTTGGGCGGGCGACAGGCGCATGAACTCGGCCAGCCCGGCGGTCCTGGCCGCCAGCTTCGACCGCGCGTCCATGGTCTCCTGCAAGACCGCCCGCATCCCCTCGGCGCGGCCGGCCTGCACCGCCTCGGCCAGCTCGTGGCGCGAGATCAGCAGGCGGGCCTCCACCGGCAGGGCGGTGATGTGGTACTCGACCCCACCGCCGCTCTTGGTGCGGGGACGGCAAGGCCAGTTGCTGGCCTTCGCGTGGTCGCTGAGACGCCGGCCGCTCAGGGGCATCATGTCGGGATCGACGCCGGCCGCCTTGGCGGCCTCAGCCCATTCCCCCGCGCTGCGCCAGTCATCCATGGCGCGCCTCCTGGAACAGGGGGGCGCTGTCGATCAAGCGGCGCTGTTCGGCCTTGGCGAAGCGGATGAACAGGGCCAAGCGGTCGAGGCGGGAGCGAATCAACTCGGCGCTCTCGGCCACCGCGCAGCCCGAGGCTTCCGCCAGGCCATGCAGCAGGATCGAATTGCCGAGCGACACGCAGATCGCCGGCACCAGGTCGGCCGGCAGGCGGTGCGGTCGCCCGGCCCCGGTCCAAGAATCGATCATCGCCTTGGTCACCGTCCGCCCGGCGTGGAAGCTGATCGCTTCCGCCAGGGCCTCGCGGTCGGAGTACGGGCCGGCTTTGATGGCGTCGTTGAGCAACCGGCGCAGGCGCTGATCCAGGTCGAGCGCCCCGGCTTCGCGTCGGGGTTCCTGCGTCGGGGGCAGTTCGACCGCCGCCTCCAGCAGCTGCATGAAATCGAATTGACGGGGATCGGCTGCACGGCGCCGGCCCTTTTGGGCTCTGGTCATTGGTGCCTCCAGGAGGTTGTCGTTGACAGCTCCCAAAAAGAAGCCGGACGCGACGATTTGCGCGCTGTCGCGTCCGGCCTTGAGTTTGGGAGGCGCGGCAATGCCCTGCCGCAGCCGGCCAGCAGGCCGGCGGGTTTTCCCTCCGGGGAGGGAAAGGGTATGGGCGAGAGCGGCGATCACGCCGCCCTCCCCGAAGCCGGTTGCGCCATATCTGGCGCAATGTTCACGCCCACCAGGGAGGCCCACTGGAACAGCCGCATGGCCGGCGGATCGATCTCGCCGCTCTCCCACCGCTGGAATGTGCAACGGCCGACGCCCAGTTGATCGGCCAGGACTTCCTGGCTGATCCGCAGGGCGGCACGACGGCGCGTCAGCAGGGCCGCCAGCGCCACGTATGAGGCTTTCCAGTTGCACGTCGCGGTGGAAATTGGCGCGGTGTTCATGCTGCGCGCCCTTCTTCGACATTGCGCCCGAATTGACGCGTGATACGCTGCTGTTCACGGGTCCAGCTCAGTCGGTTCCCCTGCTCGTCAAATCGCTCAGGGAACAGCTGCTGGGCCGTCAGGCCGATGGCTTCGGCGATGACTGCCTCCAAATGCGAGGAGGAGGCGATCAGCGCGTGGCTCATAGCCTGCTGGGAAACCCCGTGTTCCGCCGCAAGGCGGCGCAACGAGGTGCCCCGGAGGCGAAGTTCGCCCAGTATCCACACCCGCCGCCTGGCGGGTTCTTTTGGGACTTGGTTGCTTGTAGGTACGGTGGACATGACAAGGGATATAACACGCACAAAATGGCGCATCAAGCGCAAAGCAGCGCGTCCAACCTATGGGCGCACGCACGTTTCGGCCTTTTTTGGCACCGTTTTGTTTTTCAACGGTTTTTCAGGAAAATTGGGGCCGCTCCCAGCTTGGACGTTGGCGTCCAACCTGGACTACGCAGGTTGGACGCCATGACTGTCGGGCAGAGACTTGAGCAGGTTCGAGCTTCAATGGGACTGACCCAGGCCGAAATTGCCGCTCAATCTGGCGTGCCACTTCGTACCTACAGCAGCTATGCGACAGGCAAGCGGCAGCCTTCAAATGATTTGCTCGAATGGATCGCCCGAAGGGGTTACAGCATCAATTGGCTCCTGACGGGGAGCGGCGCGATGCAGACCGGAGAGTCGATCATTGACCCAACCTGCGGCTCTGGGGCTTTTTTGCTCAATGCGTTCGCGGTTCTTGACGCCGAGTTGAACGGCCGGATCAACGAAGTCGTCACCACGGTCTACGCCGAGTGCGGCGCCAAGATTGGCCCACGCGACATGGGCCGGGTCACCGCGGAGATCTACAACGAGATCGCCGCTGCTGGCTTGGAGAGTTGGGAAGAGAAGATGGGCGCTTTGCGCCTCGCCGCCGGCCAGTTACGGCGCCGTTTGCTAGCTGCGCCGTCACCGAATCCTACGTCCGACGAAGGTAAACGCTTGGCGTGAAGGTCGTTTGGACTGCCCCAGCCGACATTGCACCTGATGCGCGCCGTCGCGTCAATCGTATGCACCTGCTGCGGATGATCGAGGGCGGTGGTGGCCGCGCCGAATTTCCGGGCCAGAACTATGTGTCGCGCCCGGTCGGTTTAAGTGTCGCGGTCACCACACCGTCCAACGACAACGATTGGCCCGTCGCCTGCGCCGCGAACGGCGAATTTCCTTGGTTTCATCCGGCCACATCCGGCCTCATCCGGGATTGTCCGGGGTCCGGCAGTGTCCTAACCCTAACTGTCGTGTCACATATCCGCCTTGATCAAGCCGTCTGTTCCTGCCATCAGTGATACGACATTAGCCGATGATAATCTTCGCCGCCGCCTGGGCGAAGAATCCGCGGAACGGGAGAGCGCGTGACAAGCCGGGCCGGAACAGACGAGCGGGACCTTGCCGTGAGAGATGAACTCGCGCGTCTTCGCGCGGCTCTCGACAAGGGCGAACAGGAGCGCTCGGACCTGGAGATCGAGCTTCAGGCCGCCATCGAGCATGGCGACGCCATCGAGGCGGAACTGGCGCTGGCCAACGACCAGATGCGTGCCGAGATCGCCGAGCGCATCCGGGCCGAGGCCAAGCTGCAGCGCCTGCTTGCCGCCCTGGGCGAGCAGAAGGCCGACCTCGAGATGCTGGTCCACACCATCACCCAGCACAGCGACGAGATCGACATCGAGCAGGAGCTGGCCAACGAGCAGCTTCGCCTTGAGAACGAGCGCATCAACCTCGCCAAGGAGCAGGCGGAAAGCCTGGCGCAGGCCAAGACGGAATTCGTCGCCGTGGTCTCCCACGAGGTCCGCACCCCCATGAACGGGCTGCTGGGCATGACCCAGTTGCTGCTAGACACCCCCCTGACCCAGGAACAGCGCGACATCGCCGGTACCGTGATGTCCTCGGGCCGCCTGCTGCTCAACATCCTCGACGAGTTGCTGGACCTGTCCAAGATCGAGGCCGGCAAGCTGCAGATCGAGCACTTGGAGGTCAAGGTCGTCGATCTGGTGGAGGAAAGCTTCGGCCTGATGAGCATGCGTGCCACCGAGCGCGGCCTGGCGGTAGCCCATGCCATCGCCCCGGATGTTCCGGCCATGGTCACCGGTGATCCGTCCCGCCTGCGCCAGGTGCTGCTGAACCTGATCGGCAACGCCATCAAATTCACCGAAAAAGGCAGCGTCACCCTGACGGTGACACGGGTGCCCGTTCACAGGACCGGCGGCGAGGGACTGCGCTTTGCCGTCGCCGATACCGGAATCGGCATTCCCGAGGAGGCGCGGGACCAGCTGTTCCGCCGCTACGTTCAGGCCGCCGCCTGGGTATCGCGCAAATTCGGCGGAACCGGCCTCGGCCTGTCCATCTGCCGGCAGCTGGTGGAACTGATGGGCGGCGAGATCGGCGTCGACAGCGTCGCGGGACAGGGCAGCGTGTTCTGGTTCCAAATTCCGCTGATCCCCGTGGCGGCAAGCCCCGGACGTTCTCGCCCGGCCCATGCTCCGGCGCGGCTGCTGCTGCTGGAGCCAGAAGCACCGGTCCGCACCGCGCTGACAACCATTCTGGCCGGCTGGGGCATCCAGGTCATGGAGGCCACCAAGGCCAGTGCCGCGACACTGGGGCGGCCGGGCGACGTTCTGCTGCTCGGCGGACGCATGGCGCTTTCCGAGGCGCAGGTGTTGGCCCGGAATTCCGGGCTTGCCGCCATCATCCTGTCGCCCCTGGGAACCACGCCCACCACGGGGGAAACCGATGCGGTGGCAATCCTGCCCGAGCCGGTGCGCGAAGCGGCCCTGATCCGGGCTCTCGACCAGTTTGGCGCCCCTGGACGGGCGATCGGGCCGGGCCCGGCCGATCTCCCCCACAGGGGGCAGGAGGCCGCCCAGGCAGGACAGAGTCTCACCGTGCTGGTGGTCGAGGACAATCCGGTCAACCGGCGCGTGGCCGGCGGCTTCCTCTCCCGCCAGGGCCACACGGTGCTGATGGCGGAAAACGGCGCCCAGGCCTTGGAGGTCATCGCGTCGCACCCCGTCGACATCATCCTCATGGATCGTCACATGCCGGTGATGGACGGCCTGCAGGCGGTCCGCGCCCTGCGGGCCATGCCGCCCCCCGCCGGCCATCTGCCGGTGGTGGCCCTGACGGCGGCGGCGACCCGCGAAGAGGCACGGGAGTGCCTGGATGCCGGCATGAACGACTTTATTTCCAAGCCGTTCACCCCCGAACAACTGACCGAAGCCATCGACCGCCAGATGCGGGGCCGCCTGACCGCCGATTTCGACCGCGCCGCCCTCGTCACCTTATCCGAAAGGATCGGCGACGATGGCCTGGTCGAGATCATCGGCGACTATCGGACCGTCTCGCAATCCCTGGCCGAAGCCATTGTCCGGGCAGCAACCATGCGCGACGGACAAGCCCTGGGAGAAGCCGCCCACAGCCTTAGCGGATGCTCGGGACAACTGGGCCTGAACGGCATCTCCGGTCTTTGCCGCGCCGTGGAGGGCGCCTTGCGCGAAGGGCGTCTGGACGATGCCCTGGCCATGGCGGCTCAGATCCCAGCAGCCCATGCCCGGGGACTGGCCTTTCTGCGCGACGGCTGACTTGTGGCCGCCGGGGAAGGATGGCACACTCCGGCCCGCGAACGGCACTTGCAACCTCCGAGGGGAGAGGGAATGGCAGAGGTCATCGGCGATTTTTCCGAGTTGATGGGCACGGTTACCAACGGGTTGACGCTGACCTTCTCGGCCAGTTCCATTCCGCTGAAGCAGCGTTGGCGCAACAACGGACTATCCGCCGATTTTCTGGCCGATTACGTCACCACGTTCTTTCCCAAGGACGAGGCCGACCCTGCCAGCCTGGCGCGGCAGCAGGACATTCGCAGCGCGGTGGCCTACATCGCCAACGAATTGCTGGAAAACGCCATGAAGTACAGCGAGGAGAGCCTCGCCGTGCCCACCACCATCCAACTGCTCCTGGTTCCCGACGCCATCCTGTTTTCCGAGGTCAACCGGACCAGCGGCGAGCGTGGCGAGGCCTTTCTCGGCTTTGTCCGCGCCCTGGCCGCCTCGGACCCGTCGGAAATGTATCTCCGCCAGCTCGAGCGGGCGGGTGAAGACGGCGGCTCCGGGCTGGGACTGCTGACCATGCTCAATGATTACGGCGCCAAGCTGGCGTGGCGGTTCGACACCCTGCCCGACGGCAGTTCCCAGATCACCACCCAGGTCCGGCTGGACATCTAGAGACAGGGACGAGACATGCAAACCCTCATCCAAGGGGATCAACACTCCGTCGAATGGGACGCCGCGACAAAGACCGTGGCGTTGAAGGGGATCCTTCGCCTCAACGGATTGCAGGAATACGCCCCCATCGCCACCTTGCTGTCCGAGGCGGTTCCCGAGGGAGCCATGGTTCTGGACCTGAGGGAACTGGAATTCCTCAACAGCTCGGGCATCGCCATGCTGTCGAAATTCGTCATCGAAATCCGCAATCGCAAGACGGTGGACCTGTGCGTGGTCGGGTCCAAGGCGGTAGCGTGGCAAGGCAAGTCCCTGGTCAATCTGTGCAAGCTGATGCCGTCGCTGAGGATGGAGATCATTTGAGCCGGATGACCTCACGCCTGCGCGGACTGACCGCCAAGCAGGCGGTGGTAACGGTTGCCGTCGTCCTGGTGCTGAGCGCCGCCGGCGGCATGGTCGAACTGTTCTTCGACTGGCACGCCAAGCGCAGCCAGGTCCAGGCCCAGGTCTCCCAGATCATCGGCGCCATCGACGGCTCGGCGGTGGAGGCGGCCTATCAGCTGAGCCCACAACTGGCGGAGCGGGTGGTCGAAGGGCTACTGGATTACGAGATCATCCAGGCGGCCAGGCTGCAGGATAATTTCGGCGACCTGCTGGCCGAGCGCCGGCGCGAGGGACAGGCCGCCGCCACCTCGCGGCTCGCCGAGCTGCTGTTCGGCGACATCCTGGTCTATCGCCGCGATCTGGTGCGATTGGGCGCGGTGGGCAAGACCGATGTGGGGCGGCTGGAAGTCCGGCTTTCCCCCCAGGCCGTCGCCAGCGACTTCTACGCCCGCGGACGTGTGAATGTGGCCTTGGGGCTGGCCCGCGCCCTGGGCATCGTCGCCCTGGTGGTGGGCATCTTCTACGCCATGATCACCCGCCCGCTGCTGCGTCTGGCCCAGGCGGTGACGCGGGTCGATCCCGGCCAGCCCGGACGGCATCTGGTTCCCGCCCTGGCCGGCCACGGCCATGATGAGCTGGGCGAACTGGTCGACAGCCTGAACGCCCTTCTGACCTCGTCGCAGCGCGGCCTGAACGAGCGCGACGCCGCCCAGGCCGAACTGATGGCGCTAACCCATGACCTGGAACGCCGGGTGGCCGAGCGAACCCGCGAGGTCGAGGCCGCCAACGAGGAAATCCGCTCGCTGAACCTCATCCTCAAGGCAGAGAACGTGCGGATGGGCACCGAACTGGACGTCTCGCGCCGCATCCAGCAGATGGTGCTGCCCACCGCCGGCGAACTGGCCGCCATCGGCGGGCTCGACGTGGCCACCTATATGGAGCCGGCCAACGAGGTCGGCGGCGATTACTACGACATCCTGCACGGCGAAAACGGCCGGGTGCGCTTCGGCATCGGCGACGTCACCGGCCACGGGCTGGAAAGCGGCGTCGTCATGCTGATGACCCAAAGCGCGGTGCGCACCATGATCACCGGCGACGAAGACGGCGCCGAACGGGTGCTGGACGTGCTCAACCGCACCATCTTCAACAACATCCAGCGCATGGGCAGCGACAAGAACCTGACCCTGGCCCTGCTGGATTACCGCCCCGGCCCGCCGGACGGCGAGACCGACCCCGGCATCAGCAGCCATATGCGGATCAGCGGCCAGCATGAATCGGTCATCGTCGCCCGCCAGGGCGGCGCGATCGAACTGATCGACACCATGGATCTGGGCATGCCCCTGGGTCTGGTCGACGAGATCGGATGCTTCGTCAACGAAGTGACCGTGGCCCTGCGGCCCGGCGACACGGTAATCCTTTACACCGACGGCATCACAGAGGCGGCCGACGACCGGCACCGCCTTTACGGCCTGGACCGGCTGTGCGACGTCATCTCCGCCAACTGGCAGCGGCCCGCCGAAGCCATCAAGGACAGCATCATCGCCGACGTGAAGGCCCATATCGGCGCCCAGCCGCTTTACGACGACCTGACCCTGATCGTCTTCAAGCAAATAGCGGAACGGCCGGCCCTTGCCGAACCGGTGAACTGAGCCCCGGACTCAGCGCGCATATTTGGCGTGGAGAGCCGCCGAGCGCGCCTCGCGCACCTCGGCGATCTTGGCCCACAGCCGGTCGGCCACGTCGCGCCGCTGGCCGTAGAACTGATGGCTGGCCATCACAAAGTAATCCTTGGACACCAGAAGCGGCATCACCTTCTCGATGTTGGGGTAGTTGATCAGCATGGGGTCGGCCTGGGCCTCCTGGGCCGCCACCGCCGGAATGCGCTTCAAGGCAAGCTTCCGGAAATTGGCGGTGGTATCGGCGGCCTCCTCGGTCTTCACCCCCATACGGGTGAGGTCCTCGATGATGGAATAACCCGACGACGCCCCGACCGCCCCGCCGTCGAGGCCGGTGATGGATTTTCCGTCATAGGACACCGCGCTCCCCTTGAGACGGTAAAGCGCATAGGAGATAGTCGCCAGCCGCTTCGAGGAATCCGGCTTGCCGCTGGCCATGGGATACACCCCCATCTCCTGCCGGTCTTCCTTGAACGAGGAATTGAAGATCACGTCCACGTCGCCCCGCTGCAGGGATTTCAGGCAGCGGACCCAGGGCATGCGCACGAACTGGATCTCCAGGCCGGCGGCCTTGGCCGCCTCGCGCATCAGTTCGACGGAAACGCCCGGCGCATCGGCATCGATCACCTCGGACGTGCCGGTATAATAGGGGGGAAGCGACTTGTCCTCGTAGGCGGCGCGAACGATCTCGGCCGCCAGGGCGCCCGACGACCAGACACCAATGGACACAATCCAGGTCAACAGCTTCAGCATGGTCTTCAAGCCCCTTCCCCCGCACACCACGCATTGTGGGAGCATTCGGCCAAGATGCCAAGTGCCGCCGCCGTATGGGCATACCCGCCGCCAGCCTCCAACCCGATGGAGCCGGGGGCTGACGGACAAGGGGGAGTCTAGCGCGACGCCGGCGCCAGTACCCAATCGGAAAAGCCGCCCGACGCCGCCGGGGTGCGGCAGAAGGTGATGTCCCAGCCGTGGGTCGTCACCCGGGGATGGGCGGTGTCGAAGATGAAGGCCCCGTCCTTGATCACCGGCACGCCTTCGCTGGCGGTCAGGGTGACCTTGTTGTCCACGCATTCCCGGCTTTCCGTGGTTTCGTGGCGGGTAGTGCGGACATTGACCTTGTAGTTGGCGTTGCGGTCCTCGGCGGCCGCATCCGACGACTTGCCGGGAACGCTGTCTTCCAGGTTGCCCATGCGATGGCGGATAGCCTTGAGGGCCAGTTCCTTGAAGGTGCCGCTGACCATACGGTTGGCGGGAGCGGCCGGCGCGGCGAAGAACCCATCCACGGCCAACAGAGTGCTTTCCACCACCGGAACCGGCAGCTTCATTTCGCGGGCCACGTCCGACGCGTCGCTGGCCCAGGAGGGGCTGGACAGGCCGACCGCCAGCACCAGTCCAAGCGCCGGCGGCAAAGAGAATTTCAAACAAAGGGTCATGGGAGTGTCCTGCAGGTTGGTCATGGTCGCTTGCCCACCGGCGCGTCGCGGCGGCGGAAAAAAAACATCGGCGGCAAGCATGGCGACAATATGGCAAAGCTCCGCCGGGGGTTCAATTCACGTTCCACGTTAACCCGGCGTTATAACCGCATCTGCTATTCGGTGAAGGTTACGGCTTTCCCGAACTGGAAGTGCTGCGCCGTGGTGTCGTCCATTTCCTTTCTCACCGCCACCCAGATCTCCGCCCTGTCGGTCACGGCGGTGCAGTCGCTGTCGTCCACCTCGCTGACGGCGCTGAGCGCCACCCAGGTCCGGGCCTTCACCGTCACCAGCATCCAGGCGCTGTCGTCCACCCAGATCAGCCAATTGGGCACCGCCCAGACGGCAGCGCTGTCGACGACACAGATCCAGGCGCTGGCCACCGTCCAGATGAGCTTTTCCGCCACGCAGCTGGCGGTGTTGAGCGCGGCCCAGGTGGACGCCTTTCCGGCGGCCGAGATCGCCGTCCTGTCCCCGCTGCAGATCCGTGGGCTGACCGTGACCGAGGTAGGAGCGCTGAACACGACCCAGATGGGGGTTCTGGCCTCGACCCAGTTGGGAGCGCTGGGCGTCAGTCAGATCCGCGGCCTGTCCACCACCCAGTTAAACACGGTTACCACCACCCAGATTGCCGGGCTGGCCAGCACGCAATTCGGAGCGCTCTCGACCACTCAGGTCAGCGCACTTTCGACGACCAACCTGGCCGGGCTGACGACCAGTCAGTTGGTCGGACTGTCGTCCACTGGCGTGGCGGGACTCTCCACCACCCAATTGACGTCCCTGGGCACCACCCAGCTGTCCCAACTGACCGTCGCCCAGATCGGGGGGTTGTCCACCACCCAAGTATCGGCGCTGGACACCACCAAGCTGGGCGCCCTCACCGCCACCCAGATCGGGGGACTGACCGTCACCCAGGTGCGGGCCCTGAGCACCACGGTGGTGGCCGATCTGACCTCGACCCAGATGGCCTCGCTATCGGCCGCGCAGATCGTCGCACTGACCGTGACTCAGGTGGCAGCCATGGAGACCACCGACGTGGCGGCACTGACCACCACCCAGGTGGCGGCGCTGGAGCGGACCGACCTGGGAGCCATCACCACCACCCAGCTCTCCGGCATGTCGACGACGCAATTGGGCGCGCTGACCGCCACCAACGTGACGGGGCTGTCCACCACCCAGATCGCCTCCATGTCCACCACCCAGATCAGTGGCCTTGCCAGCACCCAGCTGGCATCCCTGACGCCAACCCAGATGGGCGGCCTGAACAGCGTGGGACTTGCCGCCCTCAGCACCACCCAGATCAACCAGCTATCCATGAGCGCGCTACAGGCCCTGTCCACCACCCAGGTGAACACCCTGTCCACCACCCAGATCGCCGGATTGAGCGTTTCCCAGGTGGCGCTGCTTTCCACCACTCAACTGAGTTCCGTCACCAGCACCCAGTTCGCGGCCCTGACCACCACTCAGACGGCACGCCTGACCCAGACCCAGGTGACGGGGCTCAGCACCACCGAGGTGGCGCAGCTCACCACCACCCAGTTGGGCGCCCTGAGCGCCGCCGCCATCGTCGGATTGACCACGGCCCAGTTGGCCGCCGCGTCCACTACACAGGTCGGCGGCCTGTCTGTCACCCAGATCAGCAGCCTGACGCTGACGCAGATCGGCGGCCTGTCCACCAGTCAGCTCGGGGAATTCTCGACCACCCAATTGTCGCGGCTCAGCATCACCCAGATGCGCGGATTGACCACCACGGATATGGGAGCGCTGTCCACAACCCAGTTGGCAGGTCTCAGCGCCACTCAGATGAGCAGCCTGACCGCCGGACAGTTGGGGGCGCTGTCCTCGTCCACCCTTCCCGTGCTGTCCACCACCCAATTGGGCGGCCTAGCCTCGGCCGTGCTGGTGGGGATGAATTCCACCCAGTTGACCGCCCTGTCATCCACCCAGATCGGGGGATTGACCGTCACCCAACTCAGGGGTTTCAGCGCCACCCAGTTGGGGCTGTTCACCACCACTCAGGTGGCAGGCCTATCCACCCTCCAGGTGGCGGGGCTGTCCACCACCCAGGTCAACGGCCTCAACACCACCACCCTCGATGCGCTTTCAACCACCCAATTACGGTCGCTCAGCGTCTTGCAGGTCGCCGCCCTGTCGTCGTCCGGCCTGGCGGGACTGACCACCACCGACCTGGGTTCCTTGACCACCACCCAGATGCTCGGGCTCGAGACCACCGATATCGCCGCACTGGCCTCCAGCCAGATTACCGCGTTGTCCACCACACAGTTCGCGGCCCTGGCGGCATCCCAGTTCAGCGGCCTGCCCACCGCCACCATCGCCGCATTGTCCACGACTCAGGTCAATGCCCTGACCGTCACCCAGATGGCGGCGCTGACCTCGACCCAGGCGGCCATCCTCGACACCACTGGTCTGGCCCAGCTTGCCACCACTCAGATCTCCCGGCTGAGCCCCACGGTGACGGCGGTTCTCACCACCACGCAACTGGGCGGGCTGACCTCGACCCAATTGGGCAGCTTGGCGGCTCTGTCCTTCGCGGCGTTGTCGACCACCGACCTGGGCACCCTGTCCACCACCCAGATCAGCGGCATCGGGGCCTTCCAGCTGGCGGCGCTGACCACCAACCAGGCCCCCGGCCTTTCAACCACCAGCCTCGGCCTGTTCACCACCACCCAGATAGGCGGATTGTCGCTCGCTGGCCTTGGAGCGCTCAGTTCCACTCAACTGAACACCATCACCACCACCCAGTTGACCGCACTGAGCGCCACCCAGACAGCACGCCTGACCACCACCCAGATCAGCACTCTGAATACGACCGGGCTGGCGGCATTCACCACGACCCAGATGGGCGCTCTGACCACCACCCAGATCGGCGCGCTCTCCACCACCGGGCTGGTAGAGCTGTCGACCACTCAAATTTCCAGCCTGAAGGCAACGGCTATCGCCACCCTTGCCACCACCAAGGTGGCGGCGCTGACCACCACCCAGGTTGCCGGATTGACCACCACGACCATTGCGGCCATGAGCGTGAGCGGTGTCGGCGCCCTGACCACCACCCAGGTGGTCCAGCTTTCCACCACCCAGTTGGCCGCGGTTCCGGCCACGGCCGTGCGGGGGCTGACCACCACGGAACTTGGAGCACTCACCACCACTCAGGTGGGCGGGCTGGCGACCTCCATGCTCGGCTCGCTGAGCGCGACCCAGATCAACGGCCTGACCACCACGGCCGTTGCCACCTTGTCCACGACCCAGTTGGGAGGCCTGGTGGCGGCCCAGCTTTCGGGACTGTCCACCACCTTGCTGAACGGGTTGTCCTCCACAGGGATCGCCTCGCTGTCGGCGACCCAGGTCAAGGGCCTGTCGACCACCAATCTCGGTGCATTGTCCACCACCCAATTCTCGGTGCTGTCGACCACCCAGATGGCATCCATGACCTCGACCCAGGTCCGGGCGCTGTCAACCACGACTCTCGCGGCGCTGACCACCACCCAGGTGACCGGACTCAGCCTGGGGGCCGTGACGGCGCTCTCCACCACCCAGCTGACCAGCATCGATTCCACCGGCATCGGCGCACTGACCACCACGGGAATCGCCCAATTGAGTTCGCTCTCGGTGGGAGCCCTGACTCCCACCCAATTATCGGGCCTGTCCACCACACAACTGTCCAAGATCACCACGACGTCCATCATGGGGTTGTCGACGACCGCCCTGACCAGCCTTTCCACCACCCAGTTCGCGGGGTTGACCGCAGCCCAGGCCGCGACCCTTTCCACCACCCAGATCGCCGGACTGACCTCGGCGGAAATCATCGCGCTGACCACCACCCAGATGGCGGCGCTGAACGCGACCAGCCTCACCGCGCTGACCACCACCCAGGTCGGGGTGCTGTCCACCACCCAGGTGGCCAATATTTCCGCCGCCCAGGCCCGCGGCCTGGATTCTACCGATCTGTCGATTCTGTCGACGACCCAGCTCGGCAGCCTGACGGCCACCGCCCTGGGATCCTTGTACCCCACGGCGGCCGCCGGGCTGACCGCGACCTCGCTGTCCAGCCTCACCACCACACAGGTCTCGGGGCTGACCGCCAGCAGCCTGGCGACCTTCAACACAACCCAGTTGCTGGGCCTGTCCACCACCCAGGTCGCGGGACTCACCACGGTGCAAGTCCGGGGATTGACGTCGACGGGAATCGGCGGCCTGTCCACCACCCAGGTCGGCGCGGTGAGCTCTACCCAGTTGGGGAGCCTGACCATCACCCAATTGGCGGCCCTTGGGTCCACCAACGTGGCGGGCCTGACCACCACTCAGATTGACGGCCTGACCGCCACTCAGGTGGGGTCCATCGCCACCGCCAGCGTGATGGCGCTGAGCACCACTCAGATTCTGTCTCTGAGCGCAACCCAGGCCGGCGCCTTCAACGCGACCCAGGTGGCCGCCATGAGCACGACCCAGATCGACAGTCTGGTATCTCTGTTCTAGGGCTGTCCGCTTCACGTCCGACGCTGGCTCCGCCAGCAGCCAAGCAGGCTGAAGGCTTGCGCCCCGGCAAGGGGCAACCATGAACAGACCATCGCCCGCCACATGTGACGTTCGATAGTCTGGAACTGGCTGGAATTGCCCGGAGGGCTCAGTTGGACTTGGTGGCGTCCTTGCCGGGGGCCTGCATCTCGGCGATCTTGGTTCGCAAGGCGCCCAGAAGCCCGTCGATCTTGCCGCCATTGGATTGAATCACCGCCGCGTACTCATTGCGGTAGGTAATGGCCATGGAGGCACCTTCGACCACCAGATCGACGACCCGAAGATCCAGCTCGCCCTTCTTCAGCTTCCACTGAAGATTGATGGGCGTCTGGTGGTCGCGCTCGACCTTGGAATCGACGACGATGATACGGTCGCCATCGGCGGCGACGTTGGTCACCACATGACGCAGGTCGCCGCCGTAATCCTTGAACCGGGTCGCCCAGGTCAAGACCACGATATCCTCGAAGGCCTTGAGGAACTCCTGCTGCTGCTCCGGAGTGGCGGTGCGCCAATGACGGCCCAGAACGAACTTGCCGATCTCCGACAGATCGACCTCGGTGGTGAACTGGGTCCGGAAGCGCTGGTTGCGCTCGGCATCGGACAATCCCTTGACCGTCATGGTCTCCATGGCCTTGGCCGCCAGTTGGGTGACAAAAGCCTTGGGATCGGCCTCGGCCGAAATGGCGCAATCGGACCCGAGGCCAAGGAAGGCCCCGGCCAGGACGACGATAAGGGAACGACGCGAAATCATTGCTTTTTCCGGCCTATGCTCTGTCACTGCGCCGATTGGGAGAGCTCTTCACCACTCTTTGTGCGCGAAAGCCCCGGAGCCGGGATCTTTTCCCCGCCGCCGCGGCCGTTCTTGATCTCGGACGCGCGATGCTGGCGATACAGCGAACGCAGCGAGGCGTAATAGTCCAGCGACGTCCGCTGAATCTCGTCCAGGGTGTCGAGCAGATCCTCGCGCTTGTCCAGGCCGGTCATGCCCATGCGGGCGTAGCTGATGTATTCCCTGCCGATATTGGCCATGGCCAGATCGAAGGGATCGGCGAACATCTCGGCCACCAAGCCCACCGTATCACGGGGATTGGACGGTCCGAAGATGGGCAGCATCAGGAACGGCCCCTCGCCCACGCCCCACACCGCCAGGGTCTGGCCGATGTCCTCCTCATGCGGGGGGATCCCCGCCGGGGTGGCGACGTCGATAAAGCCGGCCAGGCCGAAGGTGCTGTTCAGCATGGCGCGGAAGAAAGTCTGGACGGCGCGGTCGGCCTCGCCCTGAAGCAGGTCATTGGCGAAAACCAGCGGGCTGTTCAGGTTGGACAGGATATTGTGCACCCGCTCGCGCCCGAACTTCGGCATGACGGCACGATACCCCTCGGCCGCCGGCTTGATGGCGTATTTGTCGGCGGCCAGGTTGAATTCGAAGACAGCCCGGTTCATGGGCTCCAGCGGATCATTGACCTGCTCCCACTCGGCAACGGCCTCCTTGTCGTCCGCAGGCGGCGGCGTTGCGCAACCGGCGACCAGCGCCAGGGCAAGAACAGGAGCGACGAGGCGGGCGATGGTCCGGCGCGAGGCATTCATGGGCTGCGTACCTTCTGTACCTTACGAATAAGAAAACGGGCACGCCGAGGCGTCACCCGAGGTCAGGAGCCACTTGCCCCCCCAATATTCCGAGGTATCACAGTCCCGATCTAATGGCTAGAGGGGAAAGGAAAATCCAGCCTCCACACGGCGAATCATGTGGCAAATCCGCACCATAGGGCAAAGACCCGAGATTCGCCTGGCAAGCAATCAATGCTTCATATCCGCATAAAGATATGTTTATATGTTTTTCGAGTGTGAACGGGAGCCCCCTGGAATGGAAACCTTGCTGACGGGATTGCGGGCCGCCGCCGAGCCGACCAGGCTTCGGCTGCTGCACCTGCTCGCCCAGGGCGAGCTGACCGTCACCGAGATCACTCAAATCCTGGGCCAGAGCCAGCCGCGCGTCTCGCGCCATCTGAAGCTGATGTGCGAGGCCGGATTGCTCGACCGCTTTCCCGAGGGGGCCTGGGTGTTCTATCGCCTGGCCGCCAAGGGCCGGGGCGGCGCCGTGGCCCGCCGCCTGCTGGACCTGCTGCCCGGCGACGATCAAACCCTGACCCTGGATGGCCAGCGGCTGGCGTCCATCCGCGCCGGACGCGCCGACAAGGCCCAGGCCTATTTCCGCGACAACGCGTCGCGCTGGAATGAGATCCGCTCGCTGCAGGTGGACGGGGCCGAGGTGGAAAAGGCCCTGCTGGCCGTGTTCGCCGGGCGCCGCATTCATGATCTGGTGGACATGGGTACCGGCACCGGCCGGGTGCTGGAGGTGCTGGGCCCCCATGTGGAACGCGCCATCGGCATCGACCTGTCGCGTGAGATGCTCTCCGTCGCCCGCACCAATCTCGAACGCCTTTCCCTCAGCAACTGCATGGTGCGCCAGGGCGACATCGCCCAGATGCCCCTGCCCGCCGCCACCGCCGACGCGGTGACCATTCATCAGGTGCTACACTACGCCACCGACCCCGCCGCCCTGGTGGCCGAGGCCGCCCGCGTGCTGGAGCCCGGCGGCCGGCTGGCCGTCGTCGACTTCGCCCCCCATGGCGAGGAGAGCTTGCGCGACCAGCACGCCCACCGCCGCCTGGGGTTCGAGGATGCCGAGGTGGAAGGCTGGCTGCGCGCCGCCGGGCTGGAGCCCGGCCCTGTCACCCGCCTTCCCGGCGAACCCTTGACCGTGGTGGTCTGGACCGCCCAAAAACCCTTTCCGGATTCCAAGTCCACAGGAGCGACGCGTTGAGTCTCCCCCGCCCCGAATTGCCCATCGCCACCGCCTGCCGCAAGCCGGTCAGCGTCTCCTTCGAGTTCTTCCCTCCCAAGACCGAAAAGATGCAGGTTTCGCTGTGGGAGTGCATCCAGCGGCTGGCTCCCCTGGCGCCGCAATTCGTCTCGGTGACCTATGGCGCCGGCGGCACCACGCGGGAACGCACCCACGAGACCGTGGTGCGCATCGCCCGCGAGACGGCGCTCAAGCCCGCCGCCCACCTGACCTGCGTCGGCCACGCCAAGGGCGAGGTGGACGACATCGCCCGGCGCTACTGGGACGAGGGCATCCGCCACATCGTCGCCCTGCGCGGCGACATGCCCGATGGCCAGCCCTACGTTGCCCATCCCCAGGGCTATGCCTATGCCGCCGATCTGGTCACGGGCCTGAAGCGCATCGCCGACTTCGAAATTTCCGTAGCCGCCTACCCGGAGAAGCATCCCGATGCCCCTTCGGCCGAGTTCGATCTCGACAATCTGAAGCGCAAGATCGACGCCGGCGCCAATCGGGCCATCAGTCAGTACTTCTTCGACCCGGCGGTGTTCCTGGCCTTCCGCGAGCGCGCCGCCCAGGCGGGCATCACCGTGCCGATCCTGCCCGGCATCCTGCCGGTGACCAATTTCGCCCAGGTGCAGAAGTTCTCGGCGGCCTGCGGCGCCAGCATTCCCGGCTGGATGGCCGACCTGTTCGAGGGCCTGGACGACGACCCGGAGACCCGGCGACTGGTGGCCGCCACCATGGCCGCCGAGCAGTGCCGCATCCTGGCCGCCGAAGGGGTGGAGCAGTTCCACTTCTACACCCTGAACCGCGCCGACCTGGCCTATGCCATCAGCCACATCCTGGGCGTGCGGCCGAAGGCGGCCGGCTAGTTTTTCTCGTCATCGCCGGGCTTGACCCGGCGATCCATGGATGCCCGGATCAAGTCTGGGCATGACGGCATCAAAGGAACGACCGATGACCAATATTCTCGACCATCTCTCCCGACATGTCCTGCTGTGCGACGGCGGCACCGGCGCCCTGGTGCAGGCCATGAACCTGTCCGTGGAGAAGGATTTCCAAGGGCTGGAGAACTGCACCGAGATCCTGGTCAAGTCGCGGCCCGACGTGATCCGGGGCATCCACGCCCGGTACTTCGAGGCGGGCGCCGACATGGTGGAGGCCGACACCTTCGGCGCCTCGCCCATCACCCTGGCCGAATTCGGCATCGCCGAGCGCGCCCACGAACTGAACCAGGCGGCCATCGAGCTGGCCTGGGAAGCCGCCGAACAGTTCAAGGGCGACGGCCGCACCCGCTTCGTCCTCGGCGCCATCGGGCCGGGCACCAAGCTGCCCAGCCTGGGCCATATCGGCTATGACGAGCTGGAGGCAGCCTATGTCATCCAGGCGGCGGGCCAGATCGCCGGCGGTGTTTCCGCCTTCCTGGTGGAGACCTGCCAGGACCCGCTGCAGATCAAGGCCGCCGTCAACGGCTGCAAGATCGCCAATGCCGCGGCCGGCACCGACGTTCCCGTCTTCGTCCAGGTGACGGTGGAAACCACCGGCACCCTGCTGGTGGGCGCCGACATCGCCGCCGCCGCCACGGTGGTGCAAAGCCTCGGCGTGCCGCTGATGGGCCTCAACTGCGCCGCCGGGCCGCAGGAGATGGGCGAGCACTTCAAGTGGCTGATCGACAACTGGACCGGCTTCGTCTCGATCCAGCCCAATGCCGGACTGCCGGAACTGGTGGACGGCCAGACCCGCTATCCCCTGCTGCCCGCCGAACTGGCGGTGTGGCACGAGCGCTTCGTGTCCGCCGGTGCCAATCTGCTGGGCGGCTGCTGCGGCACCACCCCGCCGCATATCAGCGCCACCAACGAGATGCTGAAGCGCATCGGCAACGGGTACCGCCCCAATCCGGTGAAGCGCTCCGTCCACTGGGTGCCCTCGGTGGCCTCGCTCTACACCCAGGTGCCGCTGCGCCAGGAGAACGCCTTCCTGTCCATCGGCGAGCGCTGCAACGCCAACGGCTCGAAGAAGTTCCGTGACCTGCAGGACGCCGAGGACTGGGACGGCATCACCGCCATCGCCCGCGAGCAGGTCAAGGAAGGCAGCCATACTCTGGACGTCTGCACCGCCTTCGTCGGCCGCAACGAGGTCGCCGACATGACCGAGGTGGTGAGCCGTCTGCGCGGTGCCGTCACCACGCCGCTGGTGATCGATTCCACCGAGTTGCCGGTGCTGGAAGCCGGTCTCAAGCTCTATGGCGGCAAGGCCATCCTCAACTCCATCAATTTCGAGAATGGCGAGAAGGACGCCGCCGACCGGCTGGTCCTGGCCCGCAAGTTCGGCGCCGCCGTGGTGGCACTGACCATCGATGAAGACGGCATGGCCAAGGACGCGGCCGCCAAGCTGCGCATCGCCAAGCGCCTGTACGACTTCGCGGTGACCAAGCACGGCCTGCCCGCCAGTGACCTGCTGTTCGATCCCCTGACCTTCACCATCTGCACCGGCAACGAGGACGACCGCAAGCTGGCGGTAGAGACCCTGGACGCCATCGAGATGATCACCCGCGAGATGCCCGAATGCGGCATCGTGCTGGGCCTGTCCAACGTCTCGTTCGGCCTGAAGCCGGCGGCGCGCCAGGTGCTGAACTCGGTGTTCATCGACCACGCCATCAAGCGCGGCATGACGGGCGCCATCGTCCACGTCTCCAAGATCGTGCCGCTGCACACCCTGCCCGAGGAAGAGGTCAAGGCCGCCGAGGACCTGATCTATGACCGCGACCCGCAGGCGCTGTCGCGCTACATCGCCCTGTTCGGCGACCGCAAGGCCGCCGAGATCAAGAAGGAGCGCCCGGCCAAGGCCGAGGACCGCCTGAAGCAGCGCATCATCGACGGCGACCGCACCGGGCTGGAGGACGACCTCGCCCAGGTGATGGAAGAGGGCTGGAAGCCGCTGGACATCATCAACACCCTGCTGCTCGACGGCATGAAGGTGGTGGGCGAGCTGTTCGGCTCGGGCAAGATGCAGCTGCCCTTCGTGCTGCAATCGGCCGAGACCATGAAGGCCTCGGTGGCCTTCCTCGAACCCCACATGGAAAAGGCCGACGGGCAGCAGAAAGCCACCATGGTGCTGGCCACGGTGAAGGGCGACGTCCACGACATCGGCAAGAACCTGGTGGACATCATCCTGACCAACAACGGCTACAAGGTGATCAATATCGGCATCAAGCAGCCGGTGGCCGAGATCATCAAGGCGGCCAAGGAACACAAGGCCGACGCCGTCGGCATGTCCGGCCTGCTGGTCAAGTCCACGGTGATCATGCGCGAGAACCTGGAGGAGATGACCAATGCCGGCCTGGACGTGCCCGTCCTGCTGGGCGGTGCGGCGCTGACCCGCAAATACGTGGAGGAGGATTGCTCCAAGGCCTATGGCTCGGGCCGGGTGGCCTATGCCCGCGACGCCTTCGACGGCCTGGACCTGATGGCCAAGGTGGCCGATGGCTCTTTCGACGCCCATGTGGCGGCCAAGGCGGCCAGCCCACACCGCCCCGGTTCGCCGTCCCGTACCCTGGGCGAGGCGGCCCAGCCCGCCACCCGTCCGGTGGATTGGGACGAGATCAACCTGCGCCGCGCCGAGCTGCACAAGGATGTTCCCGCCCCCGTGCCGCCGTTCTGGGGCGCCCGGGTGATCGAGTCGGCGCCGCTGCAGAACCTGATCCCCTTCCTCAACGAGACCATGCTCTACCAGTTCCACTGGGGCTATCGGAAGCAGGGCAAGAGCATCGAGGAGTTCAAGGCCTGGGCGCATAAGGAGATCCGTCCCGTCGCCATGGACATGCTCAAGCGCTGCGCCAAGGAGGAAATCCTGCGGCCCCAGGCGGTCTACGGCTACTGGAAGGCGGCCAGCGACAATGATTCCGTGGTGCTGTTCGCCGAGGACGGCACCACGGAGGTGGCCCGTTTCCCCTTCCCGCGTCAGGCCAAGGACGGCGGTCTGTGCATCGCCGACTTCTTCCGGCCCGTATCCGACCCGGTCAGGGATGTCATCGGCCTGCAGGTGGTGACCATGGGCAAGCGCGCCACCGAGGTGGCCCAGGACTGGTTCAAGGCCGACAAGTACCAGGATTACCTCTACCTGCACGGCCTGTCGGTGGAGATGGCCGAGGCCATGGCCGAATACGTCCACAAGCGCATCCGCTCGGAACTGGGCTTCGCCGCCGAGGACGCCGCCGACATGGACAGGCTGCTGAAGCAGAACTATCGCGGCTCGCGCTTCTCGTTCGGCTATCCCGCCTGCCCGCGCATCGAGGACCAGACCCAGTTGCTGTCCCTGCTGGGCGCCGAGCGCATCGGCGTGACGCTGTCCGAGGAATTCCAGCTCGAGCCCGAGCAATCCACCTCGGCCATCGTCACCGTGCATCCCCAGGCCAAATATTTCAGCGTGTAGGAACAGCCAGAGGGGCGGCCAACGGAAATCCGTTGACCGCCCCTCCGCACTCGCTATGATCCCGCCACCATTCTTGCGGTGCCCCAGTGGCGGAATGGTAGACGCGGCAGACTCAAAATCTGTTGCCGGCAACGGCGTGCTGGTTCGAGTCCGGCCTGGGGCACCATTTCATTTCCGTGGGTCAGGGGGCGGCATCAGCCGCCTTTTTCGTTTTCCGCCCCGAACCATCAACCGAGAGCCCGCAATGCTGAAGGTCGCCACCCATAACGGCACGTTTCACGCCGACGACGTCTTTGCCTTCGCCATTCTGCGCGCCTCCTGCGGTGGCCGGATCGAACTGGCCCGGTCGCGCGATCAGCAGGACTGGGACGCGGCGGCGGTGGTGTTCGACGTGGGCGGACTCTACGATCCCGGCACCCGTCGCTATGACCATCACATGCGCGACAAACCGTTGCGCCCCAATGGCGAGCCCTACAGCTCGGCGGGCTTGGTCTGGCGGGACTTCGGAGCGGCCGCGATCGGCACGCTGCTGCCGGGGCTGGCGGCGGACGCCGTCGCCCGGGTGGTCGCCAAGGTGGATACCGGTCTGGTCCGCGACGTGGACCTGATGGACAACGGCGCCATGACGCCCACGCCCGGTCACTTCTCCACCGTCATCGAGGCCTTCAACGCCACCTTCGTCGAGGATGGGCGCGACGAGAACGCCGCCTTCCTGCAGGCCGCCGACATTGCCGCCCTGGTGCTGGAGCGGGCCTGTGCCCGGGCTTCGGCCTCGGTTCAGGCGGAAACCACCGTGGCCCAGGCCGCCGCCGGCGCTGGCGATGCCAGGATCATCGTCCTCGACACCAGGGTCCCGTGGGAGGACGCCATCCATGACCTGGGACTGGACCGGGCCCTTTACGTGGTGCGCCCGGCGGGAGCGGCCTGGACCTGCAGCGCCGTGCCGCCGGAACGCGGGTCCTTCGCCCAGCGCCACCCCCTGCCCGAGAGCTGGGGCGGCCTGCGCGACGAGGCCTTCGCCGCCCTGACCGGCATCGCCGACGCCACCTTCTGCCATCCCGCCCGGTTCGTCTGCGGCGCGCGGTCCCGCGAGGGAGCGGTGGCTCTGGCACGTCTGGCGGCGGGCTGAGCCCCCCGTGGCCACCGACCTGGACAAGCTGAAGGCGCGGCTGCAGGCCCTGCGGGCCAAGACCACCGCCAACGGCTGCACCGAGGAGGAAGCCCTGGCGGCCGCCGCCAAGGTCGCCGAGCTTCTCGACCAGCATGACCTGTCGGTCAGCGATCTGGACATCCGCGAGGAGCAGTGCGAGAGGGCGGTCATCGACACCAGGCGCAAGCAGCGCCAGCCCATCTCCGCCTGCGTTCCCGCCATCGCCGCCTATTGCGACTGCAAGGTCTGGCTGGAAAAGGACGAGGCCGGCATCCGCTATGTCTTCTTCGGGCTGCGCCCCGGCATCGAGATGGCCCATTACGTCTACGACGTGGTCATGGCCGCCATGCGGGGCGGCTGGGACCACTATGTCCGCAGCCAGCGCTTCATTCATCATCGCCGGGATGAAAAAAGCTCGTTCCAGTTCGGCATGGCCGTGTCCATCGCCGAGAAGCTGATCGCCATGAAGGACGAGCGGGACGAGGCCAACCGGCGAAGCTCCGGCCGGGACCTGGTGGTGGTCCGTCACGCCGTCGTCGACGCCGAATATGAAAAGCTGAACCTCAATCTTCGCCGAGGCCGGGCATCGGGCAAGAAAGTCGAAGCCTCGGCCTTCCAGGCCGGCCAGACGGCGGGCCAGTCCCTGGCCCTGCATCCCGGCGTCGAAAAATAAAGCATGTAATATACCTGTAATCAGGCGACCTGCGTCCTCTCCCCAATGACATAGCCCTCGGTCATTCGTACTTTCCGATCCCCTTTGATAGCGGTACTCTTCGTCCGAATTGGCGGGAATGGCCATCCGGTTAGCCCGGATGGCGCGGAAAGACAGGAGTTACGATGAGCCACCAGATGTACGGCCATGCCGGCCAGGATTCGTTCACGCGCGGCATCGCCCGCCTGGTCTTCCTGAGCCGCTGGCTTCAGGCCCCCCTCTACATGGGGTTGATCGTCGCCCAGACCTATTACGTCTACCGGTTCTTCCTGGAAATCGCCGAGATCTTCCACCATCCCGCCATGGACGAAAGCGCCGCCGTGCTGCTGGTCCTGGGTCTGATCGACGTGGTGATGATCTCGAACCTGCTGATCATGGTGATCATCGGCGGCTACGAGACCTTCGTCTCGCGCTTGCGCGTGGAGGGGCACCCGGACTGCCCTGAATGGCTGAGCCACGTGAATGCCAACACCATGAAGACCAAACTGGCCATGGCGCTGATCGGCATCTCCTCGATCCACCTGCTGAAGACCTTCGTCAACGCCGAACACCACATGCAGGAAACCGTCGTCATGTGGCAGTGCATCATCCACACCCTGTTCATCGTGTCGGCGGTGATGCTGGGCTACCTGAACAAGCTGATGGAAACGTCGCCGCACGGCAGCCATGGCCATGGTCACGGCCATGCCCCGGCGCACGCCCAGCACCAGCCGGCGGCCGAATAACGCATCCTCGCGCCGGGGGGCCGGTGGAGACATCGCGATTTTTTTTGGGGGGGGACGAGGCATGAACAGTTTTTTCCGTGGGTGGCATATCGCCAAGGCCAGTCTGGGCGTTCTGCGCGCCCAGCCGAAGCTGATGATCCTGCCCATCTGCTCGGCGGCGGCCATGCTGGGCATCATCGCCCTGACCCTGCCGCTTCTGGCGGTGTTCAGCGCCGGCAATGCGGATGAGAACACCACCGACATTCTCGTCCTCGTGACGGCCTTCGGTGGCTATATCGCCTGCTATTTCGCCATGCTGTTCTTCAATGCCGCCCTGATCTTCTGCTCGATCCGCTATTTCGAGACCGGCAGCACCACGATCGGCGAAGGGCTGGCCGCCGCCGGCCGCCGCGCCCTGCCCATCTTTTTGTGGGCGCTGATCGCCGGGACCATCGGCCTGATCCTGCGGATCATCGGCGAGACGCTGACCCGGCTGGCCCGCAAGGAGTTCGGGGCCATCGTCGCCTTCGTGGTCAAGCTGCTGACCGCCGGTCTTTACGGATTGTGGCTGGCCGCCAGTTATTTCGCCCTTCCCGTCCTGGTGGTCGAGGGCGTTGGCCCCATCGACGCCGTGCGGCGCTCCACCCATCTGATCAAGACTCACTGGGGCGACGTGCTGGGCGGGCAGTCCATGCTCGGCCTGCTGACCCTGCTGGCCATCCTGATCCCCGGAGCCCTGGTCGGTGGCCTGGTCTATCTCGCCCAGGATGCGGCCCAGGCCTATCTGGGAATCCTGGTCGGCATCGGCGCCGTCTATCTCGGCCTCGTCATGCTGGTGTCCTCGGTCCTGGGGATCATCTTCCTGGCCGGGGTCTATATGTTCACCGCCACCGGAAAGGCTCCCGATATTTTCGGCGAGGATCTGGTCGGCTCGGCCTTGAAGACCAAAGCCGCGTAAGGCCAGGGAGATCTACAGAATGCGTTTTATCTCGAGCCTTCTCTTCGCCCTTGTCTTCGCCCTGCTGCCCCATGCGGCCGATGCGAAGACCTACAAGATCGGCGTGCTGGTTCCCTTGACCGGGCCGGCGACGGAAAAGGGCATTCCCCTCAAGAATGCTGCCGAACTGTTCGTCGACCAGTTCAACAAGAGCGCCGAAGCCAACGGCAACCGCCTGGAACTGGTGGTGCGCGACGATTTCGACGATCCGGAAAAGGCGCAGGCCGCCGCCGCCGAGATGGTGAAGGACGAAGGCCTGATCGCCGTGGTCGGGCATTACTATCCCGGCGTGGCCCTGGCCACCGGCAAGATCTTCGCCGATGCCAAGATCCCCTTCCTGTCCCCCAATGTCAGCAGCCCGGCGGCCTTTGCCGGCAACAAGTGGATGTTCACCCTGAACCTGCCGGACACCGTCCAGGGCGAGTTCCTGGCGGTCTACATCAAGGAGGTCCTGAAGAAGGACAATATCCTGGTGGTCCACAACACCGACCCCTTCGGCACCGCCCTGCGCGACGCCTTCCTCGCCAAAGCCCAGCGCCTGGGCCTCAAGGTGCAAAAGACCCTGCCCGTGGCCGTGGGCCCCGTCGCCAAGGATTGGGCCGCCACCAATCTCGCCGATGCCGCCGAGAACCAGTCCTTCGGCATCGTCGCCACCCTGACCCATTCCGAGTCCGGCCTGTCCTTCCTGCCCCAGCTGCGCGAGGCCGGGATCAAGGCTCCGGTCATGGCGCCCAACACCTGGTCGAACCCGAAATTCCTCACCGAGATTGACGAGAAGTACACGGCCAACGTCTACCTCGCCTCGGCCTTCCTGTGGGAAATCGCCAACCAGAAGGCCTCGACCTTCGCCAATGCCTACGGCAAGCGCTTTGGCGGCCGTCCCACGGTGGCCGCAGCCATGTCCTTCGATTCTCTGGAATTGATCAGCAAGGCCATTCTGGCGGCCGAGGGCGACGGGGCCAAGGGCGGGGCGACCCGCGCCTCGGTCCGCGACTACGTGGCCGGCATCGAATGGCACGGCTTCGTCGAAGGCGTGACCGGCAACCTGTTCTTCAAGAACGGCCGGGACATGACCGCCGAATACGTGGGCAAGTACCTGCAGGCCAAGGGCGAGACCGCGCCGCCGCGGCCGGACCAGGGCGCCATCGTCCAGGCCTCGTACCGCGACGTCTATGTCTCGGTGATGAAGGACGGCCGCTTCAAGACCGCCCCGGTCCAGCTCCTGATCCCGCACGAGGAATACGTGCTGAAGGAGATGGGCGAGCGCATCGGCAAGGGCCAGGTGACCCTGGTGGACGGCACCCCCTACCACATCGTCGACGTGATCTCGGTCGGCATCGACGTGATCCGCATCAACGATGTCAGCATCAAGGACATGCAGTGGGACGTGGACCTCTTCATGTGGTTCAAGTGGGCCGGCGGCCGTCTCGACGTCAAGGACATCGAGAAGATCACCGCCATCAACGCGGTCAAGGAACAGTCGGCCATCTTCAAGGAAGACCTGTCCCACGGCACCAAGTACCGCGCCTACCGCAAGCGCCTGACCCTGACCGCGCCCTACGACCTGTCGAACTTCCCGTTCGATTCCCAGACCCTGCCGCTGGAGGTCGCCCACACCAACAAGAACTCCACCCACATCATGTTGGTGCCCGACACCCGCCACATGGAGACGGTGCCGGTCAAGGACATCAAGCCGCAGGAATGGACCTATACCGGGCGCAGCGTCTTTTCGGACCTGTACCGCTATGATTCCACCTTCGGCGATCCCGATTACCGCATGGGGACCGGCTACAAGAGCCCGATCTACTTCTCCACCGTCAACCTGGAGATCGGCATCAAGAGAATCCTGAAGCCTTACCTCTTCACCTTCTTCCTGCCGCTGCTCATCATCCTGGGCATCATCCTCATCATCTTGTGGGTGCCGCTGGACCAGTTCGCCCCGCGCATCAACGCCACCATCTCCGGCCTGATCGGTGTGCTGGTCTATCACATGTCGCAGAAGAACTCGTTTCCCAAGGTCGGCTACACCATGAGCGCCGATTACTATTTCCTGGTGGCCTATGCCTTCGTGGTCTCGATGATCTTCAACATCATCTTCATCCAGACCCTGCAATCGGCCGGCAAGAAGGACGTGGCCAAGGTCTGGAACACGCGGCTCAGCATCGGGGCCATGATCGCCGCCATCGTCATCTACGCCGCCATGACCATCTACGCCATGAGCGTGGCGTAGGGCCGCGCCGCGGTGATCGGAACCGATCACCGCGGCGCCCTCACCCCATCACCGCTCCCGGCAGCCAGGTGGCGATGCCCGGAATCAGGCAGCACGCCACCACCGCCACCATCATGATCAGCACGAAGGGCAGCGTCCCCCAGATGATGTCCCGCAGCGGAATGTCGGGGGCGATGTTCTTGATGACGAAGATGTTCAGCCCCACCGGCGGGTGAATCAGCCCCATCTCCATCACCACGGTCATCACCACCCCGAACCAGATGAGATCGAAGCCGGCGGCTTTCAGCGGCGGCAGGATGATGGGCGCGGTCATCAGGATGATGGACACCGGCGGCAAAAAGAATCCCAGCACCACGGTAAACAGCAGGATGGCCGCCAGCAGGAACCATTTGGACAGCGCCAGGCCAATGATCCAGTCCGCCGCCGCCTGCGAGATGCGGAGATGGCTCATCACATAGGCGTAGAGCAGCGACATGCCGATGATCATCAGCAGCATGGTGGACTCGCGCAAGGTGCCAGTCAGGATGGGCATCAGCAGCCGGGGCCGCCAGATGCCGTACATCAGGCCGATGACCAGCAGAGCCAGCACGGCGCCCACGCCCGCGGTCTCCGAAGGCGTGGCCCAGCCGGCATACAGCACCACCATCACGCCAGCCAGGATGGTGACGAAGGGCGCCACCCAGACCACCATGCGGATCTTCTGTCTCGTGGTGTAATGCTCGTCGGCCAGCAAGGCGGAATGGGTGCCGTGACTGGCCGCCGCCCGCTCCGCCCGCCGGTATTCGTGGCGATAGCGCAGGACGGAATAGCCGGCGAACAGGGTGATCAACAGCAGGCCGGGGCCGATCCCGGCCAGGAACAGCCGCCCCAGCGACACCTCGGCGGCCACGGCATAGAGCAGCATGGTCACCGAGGGCGGCAGCAGGATGCCCAGCGTGCCGCCGGCGGCGATGATGCCGGCGGCGAAGCCCGGCGAATAGCCCCTGGCCCGCATCTCGGGGATTCCCGCCGAGCCGATGGCCGAGCAGGTGGCGGGCGACGAGCCGGCCATGGCGGCGAACAACCCGCAGGCGATGGTATTGGCCACCCCCAGCCCGCCGGGAATGCGGTGCAGCCAGGCATGCAGGGCGGAATAAAGATCCTTGCCCGCATTGGACCGGCCGATGGTGGCGCCCTTCAGGATGAACAGCGGAATGGCCAGGATGATGACGTTGGCCAGTTCCTCGTAGAAGTTCTGGGCGATGGTGTCCACCGACGCCGCCGGCATGAACAGCAGCATGAAGATCAGCGCCACCACACCAAGGGCGAAGGCGATGGGCATGCCCGAGAACATCACCAGCAGGGTGACGGTGGCATAGGCGATGCCGGTCAGCCAGTGGGGCAGGCCGGACACCAGCGGCTTGACCGGCGGCGTGGCCAGCAGGAAGGCGGCCACGCCCGCCACCACCACGGCCAGCAGCCAGAGCGATCGCCGCCCCACCTGCAGCATCACCTGCAGCGCCAGCAACGCCATGCCCAGGGTCAGCACCGAATAGGGAATCCACAGGGGCGGCCCCCAGGCCGATTGCGACGTCTGGCCCTCGTGCACCGCCTCGGCCAGCAGCATTCCCGACTTCCAGGCAAAGATCAGACAGAAGGCCAGAATCCCCGCCTCCACCACCGCGTGGCGCAGGTCCTTGGCGTAGGGAAAGGCGTGGTCGAGAAAGTCGATGGCCACATGGCCGCGCCGCGCCTGGACGCTGGCCGCCGACAGGAAGACGGCCCCCGAGATCAGGAAGACGGTGACCTCGTCCTGCCACAGCAGGCCGCGCCCGGTGAGATGCCCCATGACCACCCCGAAGGTCAGCACCCCGGCGGCGGCCAGCAGGGCCAGCGCCGAGAGCTTGAAGGCGCCCTCCATGACGGCTTCGAACACGGCGATGACCGGGTTTCGAACCGTCACGGCGGGCAGGGTGTCAGTGGCGAGGATGGCGTCGTGCTGAGCCCCGCCCGACATCTCAGCTTACATCCCGGGCCAGCTTGAGCAGTTCGGCCGCCTCGGCCGATTTGGCGGCATAGTCCGCCCAGGCGCTTTCCTCGGCGATCTTGCGCCACTGGGCCAGATGATCTGCGGAGAAATCCGTCACCTGGCAGCCCTTGGCGCCATAGACGGCGGCCACCTGGTCGTCGTCCCTGTGGGCCTCGGCGGTGCCCCAGGCTTCCATCTCGGCCCCCACCTCCAGCAGCACCTGCTGCTGGGCGGCGGGCAGGGAATCGAACACCGCCTTGGACATCAGCAGCGGCTCCAGCATGAACCAGAACGAGCCCTTGCGCGCCGCCGTCAGCGATTTGGCCAATTCCTCCAGCCGGAACGAGATCAGGCTGGTGGACGAGGTGACGGCGGCATCCAGCGCGCTGGTCTGCATGCCGATATAGATCTCGTTGGAGGGCATGGTGGAGACCCTGGCCCCGGCGGCGGCGAACATCATGTCCGTTTCCCGCGACCCGCCCCGGATGGTCAGGCCCTTGACGTCGGCGGGTCCCAGGACCGGATTCCGGCGCGAGGCGATGCCCCCCGCCTGCCAGACCCAGGCGATGAACTTGATGCCCTTGTCTTCAAGGATCTTGGACAGCGCCTTGCCGATGGGAGCGCCCTTCCAGCGGGCACCCTGCTCGTAGCTGGTGACCAGGCAGGGCATCAGGCCCAGATTGCAGGCATGCAACTCGCCGCCGGCATAGGGCAGGGGATACAGCGACATGTCCAGCGCGCCCTTGCGCATGGCTGAGAACTGGGCGTTGGTCTTCATCAGCGAGGAATTGGCGTAGATCTCGAATTTCAGCGCCCCATTGGTGCGCTTTTCCACCTCGCGGGCGAAGAGGCGGCACAGGCGGTCGCGGAAGTCGCCCTGTTCGATGGTGCCTCCGGGGAACTGATGCGAGATCTTGAGCGTGGTGGCGGCCGGCTGGGCAAACCCAGTGCGGCCGAACGAAAGAAGGGCAGGCGCACCCGCGAGCCCCGCGAGCGCCTGACGGCGGCTGATTTTCATCCCTGGTTCCTCCCAATGGCGTTTTCGGCCAGGGGCGCTCTTGGACGGCGCTTGGGTGGCCTTCCTGTACCGTTTTTTCTGGTTCGGACGGCTTTGCCGCCTCGCTTGTTCTTGAAGATAGTCTCAATGCCCCCTCTTCGAAAGGGGGTGGCAGACCGGCTATTCCTCGCCGTCGCCGCCGCTGGCCCATTCCCGCACCCGGGCCAGATGCAGGTAATCGGAATATTTCGGCGCATGCTCGGGATGGGGCCGCGCCGCATAGGGCGTCGCCGGATCGTCGAACACCGCGACCAGGGCATGCAGGCCTTCCAGCGCCTCGGCGGCCAGGGTGGCGGCATCACCGCCAGCCGCGCGTTCCTCGCCGCCCTGGGCGCCGCCCTTGAGCTGCCAGTACAGCAATTCCGACACCTCGGCCGCCCTGACGCCGCCAAAGCCGCCATGACGGGCGATCACCGCCTCCAGCGGCAATTGCGGCGCGAAGCCGGCCGCCACCTCCCGGGCCCGGGGCGGCGTGCCGGTCTTGTAGTCGATCAGCGCCAGAGTGCCGTCCTTCATCTCATCCAGGCGATCGGCCTTGGCGGTCAGGGTGAAGGGACCGGCCGGCGCCTCGATCTCCAGGGCGCCCCCCGCCTCGGCATGGACTCGGGCCACGCCGGGACGCCGCGCCACCTCCTTGGCCGCCACCCAGCGCGCCACGGAGTCGAAGCGCGGCCACCAGAAGGCCCACAGGGCGGGCGAGGTGACCTTGGCCTCGAACACCTCGCGCCCGATGCGCAGCAATTCCCCCTGGGGATCGCCGGGAAGATCGCGCGGCCAGGCCTCGAGGAACAGTTCCAGCGCCTCGTGCACCATGCTGCCGTACTCGGCCGCCCCCGGATCGGCGTCGATGGGGTCCAGCGCCCGCAGCCGCAGCACATGCTTGGCGTAGATGGCATAGGGGTCGCGCATCCAGGTCTCGATCTCGGTCACCGACAGGCGCCGGGGCCGGGCGGAAACCGGCGGCGCGGGGGCCGGAATCTCGGGCCGCGTCCAGCGTTCCGGGCGATCCAGCAGGGCGTGCCAGTCCAGCCACTGTCCCGCATCCTGGTCAAAGGCCAGACCGCTTCCCTTCATCACCGCATCGAGGCGCATCAGCCAACGCGACGGCACGGTGGGGGTGCCGTCCACCCGGGACGAGCGGCTCAGCACCACGCGGGGCGCGGCAAAGCCCTGGGCGAAGTCGTGGGCCGACAGGCCGATGCGGCGCTCGGGCGGCGCCAGGCCGAAAGCGGCCTGCATGGGGCGGCTCATCCAGGGATCGGCTTCGGGCGGGGCGGGCCAGGTGCCCTCGTTGAGTCCCCCCAAAATCAGCAGGTCGGCGTGCTGCAGGCGGGCCTCCAGCGGCCCCCAGATGAACAGGCGGGGATGGTGGTCCCAGGCCGAGCGCACCGCCACGGCCCCCATCAGCTCGTCGAATAAGGCGGGGTAGCAGTGCCCGGCCAGGTCGCCCAGGGCGGGCGCTGCGGCGGCCAGATCGGCGGCGAACCGGGCGGCGGCTTCGCCCGCCTCTCCCCGCCACAGCCGGGCCGGGCCGGGCAACAGGTCATCGCCGGCCAGCCATTCGGCGAATTCCATATGGGCGCGCAGCAGGTCGGCCAGACTTCCCTCGTCTGCCTTCAGCCGGTCGGCCAGAGGCGCCGCCATGGTCTCCAGATCGGCCAGCCACGAGGACAGGCGCCGGTCCTTCACCGCCTGACGCAAGCCCGCCACGCCGGGAGCCGGGCGCGGGCCGCGCAGGTTAAGGCGCTCCAGCCGGCGGACCAGGGCGCGGAACGCGCCGGTCTCCATGCCCCCCGCCGCCAGGGGATGCTTGAGACAGGCCAGCAGCGCGTGGGGCGAGAACTCGTCGGCCACCATCTCGACGGCCAGACGCAGGAAGGCGCCCGGCTCGTTCAGCCCCAGCGGCCGTCCGGCGGAATCGTCGATGCGGATACCCCAGCGCTCCAGCTCGCCCGCCACCCGCCGGGCCAACCCGCGATCGGGGGTCACCAGGGCGGCGGTGTGGCCGGGGCGGTCCAATTCGCGCCGCATCATCAGGGCGATGGCTCCCGCCTCCTCGCGGGGCGTGGGCGCCTCCAGGCGCCAGACACCGTCCAGCACTCTGGCGTCGAGGGCGGGCAGGTCGCGCCAGGCCTCGCAGGTGGCGGCGGGGCGCAGCGCCTCGGCCAGCAGGCGCACCCGGTCCTGGCGCAGATCCACATCCGACGTCAGCGGCCGCACCCCATGCCGCTCCACCCCCAGCCGGGCCAGCAGGGCCTTCAGGCCGTATTGCGGATGAGCGGGATCGAGCGCCGCCCAGGATGCCTCGTCCATGGCGCGGTCCAGCCCGGCCAGCACCACCCGCCCGGCGGGCAGCGCGGCCACCGCCGCCAGCAGATCGGCGGTGGCGGGGCGCGAGCCGGTGGACCCGGCGGCAATCACCTTGTGGCGGGGCGGCCGGACCCGCCACGCCTCGATCTGCGCCGCCATCACCCGGTTCAGGCGGTCCTCGGGATCAAGCGTGCCACGCTCGGCCAGGATGCGCGGCCAGGCCTCGGTCAGGATGGTCAGGAATTTCAAGGTCAATTGCCAGTGGTCGGCATAATCCTCGGGGACCAGCTTGGCCAGCCCGGCGAAGTCCAGGCGCTCCACCTGCACCGCGTCCAGCAGCTTGGCCAGTTCCGAGGCCAGCCGCACCGCCTGGTCCGGGCTGGGCACATGCCCCTTCTGGGCCTGGGCGGCGGTCAGGATGAGGCGGGCCAGGATCAGAACCCGCTCGGTGGGGCTGACCGCCGGCGGCAGGTCCAGCGGATCGGCCCCCGACAGCTCCAGTTCCTCCTCGTCCATGTCGCCCAACGGCCGCAGCCGGGGCAACAGCAACGGCCGCCCCCCCGACAGGCGCAGGAAGGCGTCGCTCATGGCCCGGCAGGCCCGCCGCGTCGGCAGCAGGATCTCCATATCGGCCAGGGCCAGCGGATCGCCCCCCGCCTCGGCCAGCAACTGGGCGGCCAAGGTGTCGACGAAGGCCGCGCCGGGCGGAATGGTGAAGACCTGAGTCATGGGAGGCATTGTCCCTCAATCGGGGACGACATGCAAAAGGCGCGGACGACACGTCAAACCTGAAATGCATCCGCCCTTTTTGCGATAGATTTACAATCCAAAGCCACCTGAGGTGTTTGTCTAAACCTGCGTTTTACCGAAATTGCAATGGAACCCCAGATGCAAAAGACCTCTTTGATCCGCTATCTGGCTCGGCCGAACCGCAGCCGCGCCCCCAGCCCCGCCACGGTCGCCCAGGCCCTGGACTGGTCCGAGACCACGGTGAACAAGGTCATTGCCGACATCAACGCCGACGGCATCTATGCCATCCGCCCCGGCCGTGGCGGCGGATTGACCCTGACGGGTGGAATTACCGACGAGAAGCAAACATACGGGCATATCGAGAACAATATCGAAGACTGGGTCCGGCAGAACGTTTATGGCCGCCATGGCGTCACCATGCAGAAGACCAAGCCGACCCATAAGGGAAGGCTCCCCGGAAAATGGAGCAATCCCGATTTTGCCATGCTGTGCGTGCACAAGTTCCTGCATGCCCCCAACAGCCAGTTGGAGCTGGTCACCGTCGAGGCCAAGCACGCGGCAAAGCAGTTCGATGTTTCTGCCGTCTATGAGGCCTTGGCACAGACTCGCGCCTCCCATTACGGTCTCTTGTTCTTTTATGACGACCCGGTGGACAGCCGCTCGGCCAATGGGCTGCAGGACGTCCTTGAAGAGATCAAGATCGAATGCGTGCGGCTCGGGATCGGATTGGTGATCACCGAATATCCCTGCGACCCCGCCTACTGGAACTACCTTATCCCCGCCAAGGAGCACAAACCGGACATGCGCCGGGTCGACGCCTTCATCAACGATGCCTTCGATACGGCCGAGAAGGATTGGCTCGCCCGGGCGCTATAGCCGCCCCGCCTCCCGCACCTGTTCAAATGCCAAAGGCCACCCGAGGGTGGCCTTTTTGATCAGAATGGCGGAGGGAGAGGGACGCTCCGAGCGCCACCTATCAACTCGGCATAACCCTTGATATCAGCCACTCACAGCGGTATTCGTTGGTGGGAAACGTTGGTGGAAAGGGGCTGGCTGTGTATCTGGAACGACGTCGCCGCGTTTGGTATGCCTTCCATGACATCCCTGCCGATGTGCGAGAGGCTCTGGGTGGTCATGCCCGCTTCACCCAGACCCTTCAGACCGAAGACCGGAAGACGGCAGAACGGAGAGCGGCCCCCCTCAAGTCCTCTTGGCTGGCTTTGATCGAAGAGGCCAGGAAGGGCGGACGGGAACACCTGGAGAAGGATGCCGAGTTCTGGCGCAAGACCCTTCTCACCACCCCCGAAGAGTATCGGGACATGACCTTGGAGGCCATTGCCGAGGAACGGCGGGAGCGGGTGGAGCGGGCGTTGGATCGGGCTGGGTTCACCGACTACCGCGAAGAGGGCGCGATGGACCTCCCCGAGGTGCAGGAGGCATACCGCTTCGAGGCTGTTGCCACCGGCAGGCTGGTGAAACTGGACACCCATCTTGATGAATGGGTCGCCACCCTCACCAACGAGGCCAAGACCAAGGACATGAAGAGGGCCACCGTCCTGCGCTTTGCCGAGGAGTTCCCCTATGTCTCGGACGTGAAGGGCAAGGACGTTCAGCGGTGGGTCAATCGCCTTGCATCCCAGGAGCAGAAGAAGGCCAAGACCATTCAGCGCATCCTGTCCGAGGTTCGTGGGTACTGGTCCTATCTGATCTCGCTGGAGGTGGTGCCGGTGGATCGGCAAGTTCTCGAGGATGACCAAGGCAGAGCTTGCCTGTTGGCGGCTCCGCAACCCCGACTACCTCTATCCCCGTGTCCTGCGTAGCACCTGGGAACCCCCGGCAGAGTGGGGGCCTGTGGTGTCTCGCATCGTTGTACCCATGCCCGAAGGAATGCTCTTGAACCGAGAGCTACTGTCCTTCCGGCTTCCCCCCGGCGTGACCCCTCGCCGTGATTTCTCCATGCCCTTCCCCGGTCAAGTGGTGGTCCTTCGGGCCATTGCCCGCCGTGCCGAGGAAGTCCCCAACACCTTCGAGGAAGAACCTGATGAGCAATTCTGAAACCGTAATCGCGGGCAAGACCGTCCTGCACCGTTCCGCCTTTGGCACCGTCTCCTTCACCGACACCAAGGGAAACCGGGTGACCATGGACACGACCGAGGCTTACAAGCTGTTCGATGCCATCCGTGATGGATCGGGCGAGGCTGTGGTCATCGGCCATGCCGAGGGCACCCAGAAGCCCACCAACCTGTTCGTTGGCGGCAAGCGCAACAGCTATGCCGAAGACAGTCGGGTTGTCGCCAACTGGTGAGCAACCAAGGTGGCTCCTGCCGGGAAACTGGCGGGGGTCATCTGTCGTTTTCGAGGCCCGAAACGTTGGTGGAAAGCGTTGGTGGAAACGCCAAGCGCACCTTCTCTAAGTCGCTGAAATGATTGGATTTTTCAGGGTCTTGAGAAGTTGGCGGAGGGAGAGGGATTCGAACCCTCGATACGGCTCAACACCGTATACACACTTTCCAGGCGTGCGCCTTCAACCACTCGGCCACCCCTCCGCAACACACGAACCCGGCTCGCCGGGTTCGGGGAAGGGCGGGAAGATACACGAGCTCCGGGATGGGTGCAACCCCCCAAGAGAATCGTTGTTCGTCACCGAAAAACGGTTGAATTTCATACAGCTTCGGCGCAAATCTGTATTTATCCGTGAGATAAGGGCGTTAATCGTCGGGGGCATAGATGTTCTTCGGGCGTGTGATGGGGTGGCTGCTGGTCGGCCTCGCCGTGATCATGGCGTCGGCCGACGCCGTGCTGGCCTTGGGGCCGGCGGAATATGCCAGCATCGTGACCGCCGACGTGGTTACCCTGCTCGCCGGTCACGCCCCCGACATCACCGATGCCGGCCGATCGGCGACCAGTTCCCTGACCGCCGCCATTCTCGACATGCCTGCCTGGATTGTCGTTGGCCTGATGGGGCTTAGCCTGTCCGTCGCCTGCCGCAAGCGTCAACGTCAGCGCCGGTTTGTTTTCCGCCGCTGACGCATTGGAGGCATGAAGGCGAGATACGGCGCCGCACTTCTCAGGGACCAAACGATACTCTATCTTACCTCCTATGGCGGGCGACCAGCCCGCCCAAACTGGATTTGGGTCAGCACCTGTCACCATGCGCGCACAGCTTTTCATTGCTGCCATCCTCGGGGTAGGCGGCCTGGTGACCTTGACGCTGGCTCAGGATGCAGGTCGCCTTGGAGACGCTTTCTCCTCCCTCGGCCCGGCCATCGTAGCCATTTGCGCCTACCGTGCCTTGCCTATTGCCGCCCACACTCTAGGATGGCGCGCCGTCGTGCCAGCCGCGGACCGGCCCGGCTTTGGGGCCATGCTGGTCATGCGCTGGATCGGCGAGTCCATCAACACCCTGTTGCCGGTGGGACAGGTCGGTGGCGACGTGGCCCGGGCTCGCCTGATGACCTCGGGCGGCGTCAGGACCGAGGCGGCCGGGGCGCAGGTGGCTGTGGATTTCCTGCTGGGCATGGCATCTCAGGCGGCATTCGCCCTGATGGGCGTGGCCGCCCTGCTGCTGAGCGCCCCCGGCATCGCCGCCAGCCTGCAGGTTCTGGCCGGAACCGCGATCCTGATACTGCTGGCCGGGTTGCTGGCCGGGTTGCAGCGCAAGGGGTTCTTCACCGGCCTGTCAGGCGTCGTGAAGAGATTGATGGGCGAGGAGACCGCCTCCCGCCTGGCCCGGGGCGCCGCCGATCTCGACCGTGAAGTGGCTTTGCTCCTGGGACAGCGACCGCGGATGCTGGCCGGTTTCGGCTGGCGGCTGGCCGGCTGGCTGGCCCATGTGGCCGAGTCCTGGATTCTCCTGGCGGCCCTGGGACTTCCCGCCACCCTGGAGACGGCCCTGGCGCTGGAAAGCCTGGCCTGGGCGGTCCGCAGCATCGCCTTCCTGATCCCCGGCGCCATCGGCGCCCAGGAAGGGGGAATCGTGGCGGTAGGCCTTCTCCTCGGACTGCCGGCCGAATCGGCCCTGGCCCTGGCCCTGGCCAAGCGCACCCGCGAAATCGTGGTCTGTGCTCCGGGGCTGCTGGTCTGGCTATTCATTGAACGCCGGGGAATCAGGAGCCTTCTGGCGACGGAGCGGCCGCATTGACCCCCACGCTCCCCCTGTCCGTGGCGGCCCTGGTCGACTTGGAGCAGCGCCAAGGCGCCGGCGGCCACGTCAAGTGCTGGGAGCGCCTGGCCCAAGCCGCCCTCGGCCTTCCCGACAGCCTGGACCTCACGGTCTTCCTGTCAGGCGAGGCGGAGCGAACCACCGATCTGGGACCCAACGTTCGCTACGTCACCCTGCCGCCCGTCTTCAGCACCAAGCGGCTGCAGGCGCTGACCGGGCCACTGCCTGACCATACCGACCTTTCCCCCTGGCACCCCCTGCTGGCTCGCCGCCTGAGCGAGGGGCGCTTTGACGCCATACACACCACCGACGCCTTCTTCGCCTTTTCCCGGACCGCCGAGCGGATATCGGCGCGCACCGGCTTGCCCATGACCAATTCCGTGCATACGGCCACGCCGGAGCTGACCCGGCTGTTCACCGAGCAAAGCATCCGCAAGATTTGCGGCACCGGATGGCTGGGCCGCCTGCTGACCGAGCGCCTGGACCTGCCCAATCGGTTCAAGCAATCCAAACTGGATCGCCTCGCCGCGCATCAGTCCCGCTGCGCCTATGCCCTGGTCTCCAAGACTGACGAAGCCCAGCGGGCTGCCAAGATCCTGTCCCCGGAGCGTGTCCGGATGCTGCGGCGCGGCCTCAACCGTCAGGTCTTCAACCCGGGCAAACGCGACCGTGCGTGGCTTGCCGCCCGCTTCGGCGTGCCCGAGACCATGCCCGTCGCCCTGTTCGTCGGCCGGCTGGACCCCAGCAAGAACCTCACGCCCCTGGTCGAGGCCGTTCGCCGGGTCAACGGGCGGGGCGTCGGCCTTCACCTGCTTTGCGCCGGCGATGGGCGCGAGCGGGCTGCCATCGTCGGACGGCTCGGCGCTTGGGTCAGTTGCCCAGGGCAGTTGGCCGAGGAGGACCTGTCGCGGGTTTATGCCTGTGCCGACCTGCTGGTCATGCCGTCGGAGATCGAGGAAATCAGCAACGTCGTCCTGGAAGGACTGGCCTCGGGTCTGCCGGTGGTGGTTTCCGCCGCCGGCGGCATGGGCGAGTTCGTCCAGCCGGGCCGGACCGGCGAGGTGGTGCGTGACAGCTCGGCCACCGCCTGGGCCGAAATCCTCGAGACCCTGGCCAGCGACCCCAGCCGGCTTGCCGCCATGCGCATGGCGGTCACCGCCAGTACCGACCAGGCCCTGCCCAGTTGGGAGCAGGTACTGGCGGAGGATCTGCTGCCGGTCTGGCGCGCCGCCGTGCAGGAATCCCAAGCGGTCGCCATGGGACGGACCCTGGAAGCCGCCTGCCGGTCATGACCGAGTCCGTCCTGGTCCTCGCCCCCCATCCGGATGACGAGGTCGTGGGCTTCTCGGCCTTGATCGGGCGGGCCCGCGAGACCGGGACGCGCATCGCCATTTTGTGGCTGACCGACGGCATTCCGGCGGCCGAACTGCTCTGGCCGTGGCAGCGGGGGCGGCGGACCCTCAGGGTCGCCACCAGGACCGCCGAAGCCCATGCGGCGGCGAAGCTTCTCGGCGCCGAAGCCATTGGCCCTCTTCCCATTCCCACCCGCAGGCTGAAGGATGATTTTGCCATCGCCCGACAAGCCGTGGCCGACGCCCTGCTCCGCCTTCGGCCGGCATCGATGTGGGTTCCCGCCTATGAGGGTGGACATCAGGACCACGACGTCGCCAGCTTCCTGGCCGCAGGCTTTCGCCATCAGGTGTCGGTGTTCGAAGCACCGCTCTACAACTTCGCCGGAAGCCGGATCAACAGCCAGCGCTTCATCGATTCTGAATCCGGCACCATCGTCACGCTGACGCAGGAGGAACAAGGCCGCAAGCGGCAGCAGCTTGCCGCCTATGGCAGCGAGCGCGGTAACCTGGACTATGTCCGCTGCGACCACGAAGCACTGCGCCCTCAGGCGGCCTACGACTATTCAATGCCGCCCCATCCCGGCCGAACCTTCTATCAGCGCTTCCAGTGGGTTCCGTTCCGCCATCCCCGTATCGACTTCACCACACCGGCCGAAGTCTGTGACGTTTTGAAGGGGCTGGACGCCATTGGGAGTGGAGGCATGGAGATCGCTTGTCCTGGCGAGCGTCAGAAATGCGGATTGCCTTGATTAGGCCTTCATCTCCGGATTGCCCAACGCACGATTTTGCCTCCACCGATCCACAGGGATTTCGACGAATACGGCGAGGACCACGGAAACCGCCAGAGCGATAGCGAGAACCGTCATACTTTTCACGCCTCCCAGCCCATCGGCACCACTGGTCGCAGCCACGGCCAGAATCACGAAGTGATGGCAGATATACAGGGGGTAGGACAAGGCACCCGCAAACCGGTCAACGCCATTCGACTTACTCAGGGCATAGATGGCGGGAAGGGAGAAAGCCATCCCCCAGGTCAAGGCCGTCTCTCGTATGACGATGTCCATAACGGGACCGACCATCGTCACCGTGGCCGTCGCCGCATAAGTCCCGATGGTGGCGACCCAAACCGCAAGCAGAAGCCACCCGCCGTTCCGCTCAAGGCCTTGGCGAAACCTCGCCGCCAGCGCTCCGGCGAAAAAAGTTCCGAGTTCAAAGGGAAAGAAGCGGTAGGTCCATGGGTCGAACGCAAACCCATTGGCGTAGGCCGACCATCTGGCGGCATAGGACACCACCATCAAGCCGATGATGAGGCGCGGGCTGCGCGTCACGACAAACGGCGCCACCGCGTAGAAGAGCAGCTCAACCCCGATAGACCACGACTGCGGGACGAGAAGGAAGCGGTAGCTCGCCAGGGCGTGGGGGCGGAAGTCTGCCGTCCAACCGAGCGAGCCATCCGGAGTGAGATAGGTGAATAGGGCTTGGTCGCTTCCAAGCATCCCGATATTCACCCAGATGTAATAGAGCGTGGCGAATAGATCGGCTTGTCCGAACATGGCTCGCCACTCATCAACGCTCGCGTGAGTCGAGCGCCCGAAGACTGCCAGCGCGATGACGGCAAGAAGCAGGACGATCATGTACGACGGAACCAGCCTGAGCAGGCGGTTCGAATAGAAAAGCCGCACCCGCTCGCGGTATTTCTCGTTTAAGACCAGGGTGATGTAGAAGCCCGAGATTACGTAGAAGATTTGGACGGCCGTGCCCCCCCCCATGAGCGGCGCCCCGAAAAAGCCTCTCGAGTGCCCAGCCACAACGCATATCGCCAAGAGCAAGCGGATCATCCCCATGCGCCGAGACTACCTCATTCCCGGCAATCACAAAATCAATTTGGGAAGATTGACAGACGCCGGGCATCGAAAGATACCCCCGCATCCCGGCCTGTGGCTCACCAGAAGCCTGCGGAAAGCCCCGGCCCAAAAGGGGCTCCATCCCTGAACGGCAACAAGGTCAGGAACAGGTCAAGGCCTGGCTTTGTTTTGCAGGAAGACCCACATCAGGGGAAGATGGCGGGGAGGAGGAGGCTACAGATGAACCTTCTCTGCTTTAATATCAATCAGTTGCTAATGCTGATGGTAACTGGGGCAAAAGTCCGGGCGATCAGGCGGCGTAGCGCGCCGGCCGCGATCAGCGAGGGGAGTCCCAGCACGGCGTTTCCGACAGCGGCGCCGAGGCGGTGCCGGTCCCCCAGGAAATCCCAGAACGAGATGCCGAGCTTGCGGCAGGTCTTGGCGAGGCCGAGGATGGCGTCGCGGCAGTCGCGGCCCTGGTCGCTGCGAGTGATCACGTCATCAGCATGCCTCAAACCAGCTCGGCCGAACAGGCGGCCCTCGGCGGAGGGAAACCCACTACCGCGACCGAAGCCCCACCCCAGGTTCCAACGTCGCCGCAACGATCTCCCCTTTCAGCGCCTCTGGCCACGACCGGTTGCGGCGCCGAACTACAGAACTTCTGTCTGTGCATAACCGAATTTGTGGACACATCCGTCCACCAACGCCAATCAGACAGGCAGAATCTCAGAGCACGGTCAGCCTGAAAAAGCGGCCGTCACCGGGGGAATACTGCTTTTGCGGAGTGTTGCGATCCCCAATGACCTCGGCCAAACGCACTTGTTCCTCGGGGGAGACGATGATGCTGACGGTCTGTGCCATGACCACAGATTCGCACGCACAGCGCAGGTCGCTTGTGAATCCTGTGTTTGCGTCAGTGCACTCGATTTCGAGGTAGGGACAATTAGGCGACTGCCTCGCTATTTACCTGCCTAATAATCCAGTCTGTCAGTTGGGAAATCTCACGTTGTGCGGCTGCATCATCGCCCATTTCAGAAACGCCGAGCCCATTCATAAAGGCCCGCTGATACGCTCTGCGTTTGACGATGCAGCCAGGATACAATGTGCCGAACTGATTTAGCTCCCTTCTCGCTTCCGCGACCCAAGAGCGCTCAAACATTCCAGACAGCTTGGGGTCTGCCAATGATATCAGAATGATAAACGGTCGCCGCAGCTGACGGGCGAGTTTAACCGTCACGCCACTTGCTGCAATGTCGATTGCGGATGGCGTTACAGGAATCACTATGAGATCTGAATGCTTGTAGGCGGTCTCGACCTCTAGGGGTGCCCCCGTAGGCGGTGTATCAATCACAAGCCAATCGTATCGATCTTTGCGAGCCACATCAATGGCAGCCTTGAGGTTTTGTGGGCTGACAGCGGCAACAGGAATTTGTGGGCGATCTACCGGGCGTCCTTTTGCCCACAGTGCCAATGACCCTTGAGAGTCAGAATCTATGGCAGCGACACGCCCACCGCGTCGCGCGAGATCTGCTGCAACGCAGAACGCTGTGGTAGTCTTGGACACACCGCCCTTTTGTGATGCAAAGGTAATAATTTTCATGGGCCATGCACTGGAAAAAGAGTCAACTGGACTTGATATCAGCTGCCGGGTACCGTGGTGACTGTCAACCCCATGTTACGATACTCCATATCATGAGGGTCGGCTCGCTACGATTTTCGATGGCCTTAAGTAGCTATTTAGGACGGTGCATGGTACCTCCATCTGTCTGCCAAATGGAAATACAATCAGACTGGTTGATATCCTAAGGAACGTATTCTTTATCCTGGACACCTTCATGCAAGGTCAGAGATTGCCCCGCCACTTGACCGGCCCCAAAAACTCCCAAGAAAACCTTCTTTCCCAAAACCTTTCCGCGCCGAAGATTTATCTGGAGCTTTGCAAACTCGGCCTCCACAATAGCGTGACGAGCTAGTACTAGGTCAGAGCCACCTGTTCCGCGATTGTTTTCATCGCGAATTGATTTAAGTTTATTCAATTTATGTGCAATCGAAACGGCCATCCCAAATTGATACGAACTTTTTTGGCTGCGCAAATTACCAACTAGTTTATTGGAATCTTTGTAATCACCCCACATCTTGCCAAGATATTTTAAAACTATATCGTGTACGTAGTTGGCGGCTTCAATGCTGTCATTAAGGCCGAATATTATATACCGCACCCCATCTTCGCGTTTTTCTGCCCAAACTTTGCAGTTACAATAGAGGGCGATCTCTCCGATGCAGGCCGAGATCGGCGTCTTTGTTTTTCTCCCGGTCTCTATAACAAGCTTCCCGCATTGCGAATTAAAGACATCAACATCATAAATAGAAATTTCATTTCTATCCAATAGATCCGCAACCTTCTCGGCCGCAGCTAAAGCTTCTGCCTCTGTACACCCGTTTGCAATGGTTTTTGCTCGCAGAGCATGGATTTTTGCTCGAAGATTATCAATGGATTGTCTCATTTTCGCTATTTATTCTCTTTGTGTAATAATAATTATTGCTTTTAGTATGTTGATGCGGTGATGCGAGCGAAAGACAACGCCCCATCAACTGCAAGTGCCGTTATCGGCTTCATCATCACTCTCATGCCCCGTCACTAAACGGCACATATCAATCTGTCGCAAGCACGTTGGAACAGAGGCGTGGCGCGGACCTGCACCGAACCCAAGCTCCGAGAGAAATTCGTCGGGCAGAAGATACTTACCCTTACTTCTTATCAATTTCTTGGGTAGGAACCAAAGGCATCAGCTGCTGGTACATCTCTGGTGCGACAATGGGAGCATTGATGATCGCCGTGCTTTCTTGGCCTTGATGAAAATACTCCCGCTCCTTGAAGCCAGTAATCATAGCGAGATAATTCCAAGGCATCTTTCGGATTTCCGCATTGAATTTAGCGGCGCTTTCATTGTACAGAACCCTATTATTCGCGATTCTTTCTTCCATTTCGACAAGAGACGACATCATAAATTTATATGATTTTACTGACTTAATGTCAGGATACCTTTCCTGGTAGGCAATAAGCTTGCCAAAGGCAACACTAAAGCCATCACGAGAAAAAATATGATCAAGCTTCAATATATCATTTTTATTGACGCCACCATCAATCAATTCTGTGCGCTTATCTGAGGAGTGTGCGAATACAGACCCCTCAAGTGCGGCATGATTAATTGTAAGGTTAATAAGGTTTCCGAATAAATTGTTACGCCTCTGTATCTGAACCTCGAAGTTAGACCGCTTTGACTGTGCGTCCTCACGCATTGATAAGAATTCATTGTAGCGCAATAGTCCAAACGAAAACACCATCAGAACCGAGATGGCGGCCGCTGCTCGAAAAATATATCTGAATTGAATACTCATTTAGGGCCTGGAGTTACAGCGGATATGGATTAGTCCCTAGCCGTATCCATGAACAAGGAATGGCTGGGGGGGGGGATTAATTGAAACTGACGCTGACCAATCAGAATCATCCGCAATGCTGGAAATAGCGAGCTTGGCGCTCACGATGAGCACGGCACTCGCCAGGAACTCTGCACCCTTGCATGAAGCAATCGGGCAAAGCCTTTCACCCCGAACACTGCTTCAACCAGTGCGTAATCGTTGAGCACATTGAGTTGATCGCCAATATATTAGGAGGGTAAGCGTCAACTGCGACGCCGGGACTCTCACCGGGTTGAGATAGCGCAGGATATCCAGCCCGAATGTCAAATTCGGTCGGCGATATACGCGACCAGAGGCAACTTCCATGCACGACGGAATGCGACCGAAGCCAAACCCGCAACCGACAGAACGAGGATCAGTGTGGACGAAAATCCAAAGACCCACTTCCCGATAACCGGTACCTCCAAGATAAAGAGGGAGAGGACGGCCCACATCCATAACACCAGCCCTTGTCGGGCGTGAAACTGGACATACTGGTCATCCCTGTATCGCATAAGCGGGACGAAGCAAAGGATGCCCAGATAGCTCAGAGCTGCCATTACCAGGGGCTTGTACGCCGCACCGGGTGGCTGTGTGAGATTGACAGTCTGCGTGGTCATGATGTCCCCTTTTCAAGCGGCCGCTGCATCAACGGATCCGAGCCAGCGCCCTTTGTAATACCCATAAAGCCCAACGGCAACCGTCAACCCGGCGATGCCGAGGTGACGAGCAATTCCTTTTCCAGCCCCATACAACGGGGAGCCTGGATCAACCCGCCTGAAAACTCGGAGACGTTGGCTGCTTAAACTGATCGGAACGCTGTCTCAAAACCCTCTGTGCCAACGTGCTTGACGGTAAGGATTTCGTCGCCCCCCTCCAGAATGCTGGCAGAGACGCCGGGCGCGTCATGCTCCAGGCGACGGGCGAGGTTTCGGATCAGTCGCTCGGCCTTGTCGGCATCATCCAGTTCCCACGCCTGCCGCAGAGCCTTGCGGACACTGGCATGAAGGGGCTTGGCAAGACAATCCGTGATGTTGCGGGCCTTGTGGACCTGGCAACGCTGGATCGGGGTATGGCGGCCGAAGGTATTGCGGATCGCTTTGGTCAGCGCCTTGGCACCATCGACGACGAACAGGCGGCAGATTGCCGGGTCGAGCCTACAGGCTCAAGGTGAGCTCGACATGATGACGCCGGCCTTGGTGCCGGTCAGACTCTCAGTCCGTCCACCTGGGTCACCTGCGGCCCCGAAGAACCACTGATTCGCCGAGAAATTTGTGCTAAGGATATTGGAATTTATGATCAAAGGCACTGTGGGAGATGTTTTATGCCTAGCGTAATTTTGGGCCTAATTGCGCTGACCGTTGGCTTGTTCGGGGCAACGGCTTGGTGGTGGTCGGTAACGGAATTTCTCCGAGGTGCTACTTCTACTGTGTCATAAGCATGAGGATCTGGGGTGTCGGCCGCTGGCAGCAGGGGCACCGTGGTAATCGTCGGGTAAGCGCCCGTGTCAGTCTCAGCCGTATCGTTGTGATCGACGTTGTCACGTGGCGCTCAGGCCGAACGGGCGGATCCTCGGGGTCGGTAACCGTCGGGTAGGGCAGGCGCTTGGCGGATCGGGGCGGAGCAAAGTCCCGAGGGGGGAATCAGACTCCTCTCGATGATGAGGAATCCGTAGGCGGCGACGCAGAGGGCTGCGTGGTGGTGGAATCCTCGCCACCCTCGGCCCTCATAGTGGCCAAGGCCAAGTTCCTGCTTGAGATTTTGAAAATCGCGCTCGATGCGCCAGCGCAATTTGGTGATCTCGACGAGATTGGTCAGCGGTATGTCGGCGGGCAGGGTGGAGAACCAGTACTTGGTCGGTTCGGCGTCTTCCTCGGGCCACTCGACCAAGAACCATTCTTCGGGCCTGGGCTCGGAGCGCAAGGTGTCGCGGTGGGCGGGGCGCACCCGGACGGCGGCAAAGCGTGAACTCAGCAGGGTGTTGGTCCCCTCGCGCCAAGTCACCGTGCGCCACGCCGTGGGCGGCAAGGCGGTCGCCATCTCCTTGGCCGAAACCGGCTTATGCTCGGGGTCGTGGCGGACCAGTGAGGGTGGTCGTCCCCTGCCGCTCCACGGCTTGGGCGGCAATGGCGCCTCGCCCGGCTTCCATAAGCTGGTGGAGGACTGAATGCCGACGACGTAAGTCAGGCCGAGCCGGGACAAGCCGGTGCGAAAGGCGGTATCGACGCCGTATCCGGCATCGGCCAACAGCACTCCGGGCGCCACGCCCTCGGCCAGGGCGGCGCGGACCTGCTCCAGCGCGATCTGCGGCTTGGTGTGGAACATGACCTCGTCCGGCACCCCCGCCTTGTGGCGCCGCGCCGGGTCCGAGGCCCAGTCTTCTGGCAGATAAAGGCGATAGGCGATCGGCAGGCTGGCGTGATCATTGGCGATCGATAGCGTCACCGCCACCTGGCAATTGTCTTGCTTGCCGAGTTGGCCGCAATACTGCCGCGCTACACCCACCGAATGAACGCCCTTCTTGGGAAGGCCGGTGTCGTCGATAATCCAGGCGCGGAGCCGGCCATGCCGGGTGATCGCCGGCAGCACCGTCGCCCGTACCGCCGCAAGCATCGCCTCGTCGGACCACTCGGCCTTGGCGACGAAGTGATGCATCGACTGGTGCGCCGCCTGCACCCGTCCCGGCTCGACCCGCGCCGCCATCGGCTCGACGCTCTTGCGGTCGCCCGGCAGCATCAACCCGAGGCAATACGCCCGCAACGGCGCCGCCCGGTCGGCATGGCGAACCGAACGGCAAAGGCCCTCGACATACGCCTCAAATCGCGATTCACTATCGCCAGCCTTTCCATGGAGACCCATGCTCACCCCCCTATTGAGCAGACCGAATCTCCATTGCTACCACAATGGCTTGTTTTATGACACAGTAGAACTACGCCGGTGGCATTAATCGTTTTTGGTCTGATTGCATTGGCCTCAGGTCTTTTGACTAAGAGGTTGCCTTCTTCCCTTAATATGACCAGATCTGACTCTGATATTGGTGATTGAAACAATGTTCAATCGTAGCGCAGATGATGAGGGACACTCTAATGCCACTCGCAGCAAGGAACTCAAGCGTTACTTGATGCTGATGGGTGTGATCGCCCTAATTGTCCTGTTTGGCGCCTTCATCTATCGGCAGCCTTCTGGGGGGCTTCGACTTGAAAGCATACTTGAGCAACTTGGACATGGGAGTAGTGTCAATCTGCCGACTCAACCTGGTGCTGTTGCCAGACTGCAGCCCAACACGGGGGGGGTGCCACGAGCCCTAGCTAGCAGTGGCGGCGGTTTTTCCAACGTTGCCGCTCTTTTACGTAACGGCATTGTTAGTGTTAAAGCATCGTCACCCAGCAGACAGCCAGCGCTTGGGAATTTTGCGCTGGATCATCAATCGACGACGCCGCGATTCGCGAACCCTTCTGCCAGCTTTGTTGACAGCGTCGGTACTGGTGTAATCGTCAGGGATGAAGGTTTTATCATAACAAATTTCCATGTTGTCCGTGGTGCTCAATCCGTTTTTGTTACCGTGCCGGATGACACAGGTTCAACTCGATATTCGGCGGAGATCGTCAAGTTAGACGAAGCCCTTGACCTCGCCCTCCTAAAAATCACCCCGAAGGCCCAGCTGTCGGTGGCGGTCCTGGGGAACAGTGATGCTGTGCTTGTCGCGGACGAGGTGATCGCCATAGGAACGCCCTTCGGCCTAGATATGTCTGTCAGCCGCGGGATCATCTCGGCCAAGAATAAATCCATGGTGATTGAGGGGGTAACCCACTCAAAGCTGCTGCAAACTGACGCAGCAATCAACCAAGGCAATTCTGGCGGGCCGCTGGTCATTGCCAATGGCACTGTGATTGGCATCAATACTGCCATCTATACTCCGAATGGCGCGTTTTCCGGCATTGGTTTTGCTGTGCCGAGCAATCAAGCCCGGCAGTTTGCTCAGGAAGTTGTGGGATGGCTACCAACCACGACAGCCGAAGGCCCTTCAATGGGCTTGGTCGCCCTTCAAGGACCGTCCCGCATCGGAGTTGGTTCAGCGGGTCCCCCCATTATGGCCAGAATGTCGTCACCTCACACTGACGGCCGCCAAAATCTCGACTGCGCCAATTGTCATGAGATACTCCCCTCAAATCCAGGTGTGGCGGCAGCTGGATCGCTGATGCCCGTAGCCAATCCCCGTTTGCCGCCGCCGATCCGGGCAATCGCCACTCCGCCTCATACCGACGGTCGACAGAACATGGCCTGCAATACCTGTCATCAGATCATCGGTGCACCTGCTGGCCGGGTCGCTTTTACTCAGCCGATGATACCCATAGTTGCGGGGCAGCCAGCTGGTCCGTCGATCCAGGCCAATGCCGCCAATCCCCACACTGATGGCCGGCAAAGCATGAACTGCGCCAGCTGCCATCAGATCGTCGGAGCCTCGGCCGGTCCCATCGCATTTGTTCAGTCGATGCCCATCGTGGCGCAGCAGCAATCTGGGCCGCCAATCCAGGCCAATGCCGCCAATCCTCACACTGATGGCCGGCAAAGCATGAACTGCGTCAACTGCCATCAAATTATTGGAGCTGTATCCGGCTCAGTCGCCATTGGACAGCCTGGATTGGGTGGGTATCAGTTTGCTCAGCCCCCCGGAAGCCTAGCAATGAATGTCAAGGTTCCCCGCGGAGGTCAGGCTGCTCGGGAAACCTACCCAAATCATAATCTGCTTGGCGCATTTATGCCCCCAATGTCTCAGCTGATGGGGGGGCAGATTAACGTGCCGGCTGGGCGGGGGGTGTTTATCACCGGTGTTAGCCCCAATACACCAGCTGCTGCGGCCGGGTTGCAGGCTGGAGACATGCTGCTCAAGGTCGACGGCCGCCCGGTAAACTCGGCACGTGAAGTAATTGCAATCATCTCTGAAATGCCAAACGGGCGTTCGGTGCGACTTGGCATACTCCGAGAAGGCAGTGTCAGCAACCTGACTTTGCTTGTCGGACCGACTGCTGCGGCTCCACCTGCGCCGAAGCAGAATGCTGGCGCGGGAAATAATAACGTAGTTCAACCAGCCGCCCCTGCAAAGCCGGCCAAACCACCTAAAATTCCGACAGAGTTCACTTGGATGGGCATGGAGATTGATGGCTTTATGGAGCAGCCGATGATGTCAGGATCTCCCGATGAGCCCCCAATCAAAACCACAGGGGCCCAAGTGGCTGAAATGGCAACTGGGTCTCGAGCCGAGGCTGCCGGAGTAATGCCGAATGACCTCATCCTCGAGGTCAACAACATGCCTGTGACGACCCCCGCCCTTCTTGATGCGGCCATCAAGGCCGCGAAGACGGCAGGGCCGGAGGTTTTGCTGAGGGTCAACCGTAGCGGCCGAGAAGTGTGGGTTGTTCTGTAAGGACGATGTTGGAAATGACTGCCAAAAATCGAAAAACGTCAAGAAAGACTGTCCCGCACCCCAAGAGTTTGAGCGATACATTGCCCACGCATGAAGTGCCAGAGTCTGTGGGGCAAGGCGCTCAAACTCCAGAGAGTGATAAATGGAAAGCGTTGCTGGAAGCATCTCCATGGTCTTCTGATACCGCATTAGCTGCCAATGAGGGAACGCCCTGGTTACCGCTTATCCAGCCGACCGCCGTCTCCCAGCCAATCCGCGAAGAAAGCACATTCATTGAGGTTAAGACTCCCCATGAGAGTGACGTCAGCTTAGCGTCCCAACCAGAGTCTGCTTTGCCCCTAATTAGCCCACTTTCATCTCTACTGGCTGCTGTTACCAGTGAGGTGAACGATGCGCCCCCCCCTGAAATACTAGGTTCCTCCAACAGCATGATGGCTGCCGCAGAGATCCACTCTGTTGATGACCTAGATGAAGGCGATCTGCCTAAGCTAGCCAATTTAGTTGCCGATAGCGGGGGGAAGCCACAACCTGAACCAGCCGTAGCAGAGCTAATGGGAATTTCTCTGCCCACGCATGAGAGAGACCCGCTCAATGAAGAGGTTGCGATCTCACAGAAAGTAGATATAGCCCCCATTGATGCCGAGACCAACCCTGCGAGCCCCTCTGATTCAGAACCGCCTCATGGCCTTGAGGCAATCAAGATTGAAGGGAGCGTCGGGCTGGTTCAGATACCCGATTGGGTTAAGCCTGGCTCTGAAATGGAATTTTTGGATAAGCTCTTGGTTGCTGACTCGAGAACCGAAATGGCAATTGAGGCTGTAGAAAGCTCTTTGCCACCGTCAGCATTGTACTATGGGCATAAGTCCTCAGTAATCCAAATTACAAGTGAGGAGACCCTGGCTGCCCCCCCATGTGTCAGTATTAAAGAAGTTCCCGTCGAGAGTTTTTACGCCGGTGTTTTCAATTTAGCCAAATCGGCTGCGCATGTAACTGGTGACTTAGTTAGTAATCGTGAAAATTTTAGCGGCATAATCTCGGACAAAGGCCGCCTAGTGATGCATTCCATCAAGGGAAAGCTTGCCAGTTTGTCCAGATTCCGGCGTCGTCGTTGCAGCGCAATTGATGATTATTGATGATTTGCATGCTCATCGCAACGTTCTGTACTCGTTCAAAATCTCACGACCGTTGAGGTGCCACTTCTCTAGGACATAGGCATGCTAAATCTAGGGCTTGTTGAGATTCATCTGGAATTGATGACGGCTGCGGCGAGATAGATCATGGCCGCGAAGCTCTGGTCTGTTTTGTCCGCGCGCATGGCGATACGCTTAAACTCTTTGAGTTTGCAGAAGAAATTCTCGATGAGATGCCGCCACTTGTACATTTCGAGATCAATGTCGAGAGGCGCCTTTCGTGTATCCGTCCGGTGAAGACCGCGGGCGCGGGCTGATTTTGGTCAGCCGGATTGCCCTTCCTTCTTCTTGGCGAGGCGGGCCCTGACGGCATTGCGTTGATTGGCGATGCGGCCGAGGGCGTACTTGATCGGCAGGTCGGCTCCCAAGGATCAGAGAACCAAGTCGGTCTATCTGTTCGGCGCAATCTGCCCGGCTTTGGGAAAGGGGGCCGGTCTGGTCCTGCCGCTTTGCAACACAGCCGCTATGGTCCTGCATCTGGAGGAAGTCTCGCGCGCCGTCGCACCGGGCGCCCATGCCGTGCTCCTGGTGGATCAGGCAGGATGGCATCTCTCCGCCGAGCTGACGGTCCCCGACAACATCACCCTGCTTGCTGCCCTTGCCGCCAAAATGCCCAGAGTTGAACCCGGTCGAAAACATCTGGCAGTTCATGCGCGATAACTGGCTGTCGAACCGGATCTTCCAATCCTACGAAGATATCGTCGACCATTGCTGCCATGCCTGGAACAAGCTGATCGATCAGCCCTGGACCATCATGTCCATCGGGCTCCGCGAATGGGCCCATAGGCGCTGACTACCGGGACTTGGTATAACGCTGGCCTGGGAGCAAAACGAAGCGAACCAGATTGCCCAAGGCGTCGGTCAGGGCCAGAATCTTGGTTGTCATGCCACCTTTGGACTTGCCGATGGCCTGATTCTGAGTCCCCCTTTTGCGCCCTGACCGTGACGGTGGACTTTTACAATCGTGGCATCGACCATGGCGTATTCCATGTCGGGGTCATCCGACACCGCATCAAAAATCTTCTTGAAGATATCGGCCTTTACCCAGTCCCGATAGCGCTTGAATACCGTGTTCCACTTGCCGAAAACAGGGGGCAAATCTCGCCAGGGGCTGCTCGTCCGCGCAATCCAAAGTACCGCCTCAAGAAACAGCCGTCCATCTGCCCCGGTGCGACCCGGATCGGTCGGCTTACCCAGACAATGCGGTTCCATCTTTGCCCATTGAGTATCCGTCAAACACAATCGAACCATGACAAACTCCTTCAAGGAGCTTGAATCACGTTTCGTCCATCTTGTGAATCCTGAATCTCAACAAGCCCTAGTTGGATTTCTAGTAATTGGCGGGTTGATCGTGCTGTTAGCCTCGTCCAACGCGCACATGGTAGAAACCCGTTTGAGCCCATTGGCGATGATTGCGCCACATTTCGTAATCCTTGGCATTACGTTTTTTCTCGGTTTTGCCACCGGCATCGTTTCGGTTCTGATGAATGTCTTCAGGCAGCGAAAGCTCAAGGCACCTGGAAAAAGCATGGTCATCAAGCGTTGAGCTTCGCCTCATCGGGCGCGGAGCAAATGGAATGAGTGAAAGATGAGAAAGAGCGATTGCACGGTTTGCGTAAGCGTCCTCAGACGGCTGCCTTGTCGTCGTCCTCCGGTTCTCGTCCTCAAGGCCCTTCATCTCCGAGATCATGGACGCGTCCAGCCGGTTTGGATCGGCGCTTCGGTCTTTCAGTGGTCGTCCGCGACGTAACCGTCCTCTGACGGCTGCCTTGTGCGGCGGGGCGAGTTGAGGCCAAGTGCCAAGCATTATGGTGACTTTAATGCGTGGCACGATGACCCAGGTCGAGGTGATCACGTCGGTTCAGCGCCGTCGGCGTTGGAGTGCGGCGGACAAGCAGCAGATGGTGGCGGAGTCGGCGATGCCGGACCGGACAGTGTCCAGCGTGGCCCGGCGCCATGGGATCGCGCCACAGCAGTTGTTCACTTGGCGGCGGGAGTTGCTGGCGGCCGCTACTGGGATCGCTGATGGTGGTTTTCTGGCGATCGCGGTTTCGGAGCCCCCGGCTGTGGTGCCGGACGATAGCGGGCGGATCGAAATCGTGCTGCCCACTGGCGTGATGATCCGGGTGGGGCCGGAGGTGGCGACCGAGCCGTTACGCCGGGTACTGGCGGCGCTGGGATGATCGTGCCGCCGACATCGACGCGGGTGTGGTTGGCTGCCGGGCACACTGACATGCGCAAAGGTTTTGACGGGCTGGCTATGCTGGTGCAGGCGAAGCTGTCTCGCGATCCCTTCGGCGGCCAGGTCTTCGTGTTCCGGGGGCGGCGGGGCGATCTGATCAAGGTGCTGTGGTGGGACGGCCAAGGTCTTTGCCTATTTTCCAAGCGCCTGGAGAAGGGCGGCTTCGTCTGGCCGTCGCCGGCGGACGGCATCGTCGGGCTGACTCCGGCGCAACTCGGCATGCTGCTGGAGGGGATCGACTGGAGGATGCCGATCCGCACCTGGAAGCCGCAATCGGCGGGGTGAGTCATTCCCGCCACACCCGGCGGGAATCCTCACAAAATGAGGGGCTGGCGCTGGTCGGAATCTGCTTCTGACGGTAGAATCGACGGCATGGTTCCAGACGCCCTGCCCACCGATATCGTCGCGCTACAGGCCATCATCGCCACCCAGGCGGATGCGTTGGCCGCCGCCCAGGCCGGCCTGATGAGCAAGACGCTGGAGGTGGAGAAGCTGCGGATCGAGCTGGCCCGTTTGCGCCGGATGCAGTTCGGCCGCTCGTCGGAGAAAATCAGCCGCGCCGCCGATCAGTTGGAGCTGATGCTGGAGGATGTCGAATCGAGTGCCGCCGACGTCTTGGCGCAAGCCGAGGAAGGTGCGAGCGACGGCCCCGCGCCGAAGCGCAATCGTGCCCGGCGGCCGCTGCCGTCACACCTGCCGCGCACCGAGGTGGTCCACGACAGCGCCTGTACCTGCCCGTCCTGCGGCGGAGCGATGCGCAAGGTCGGCGAAGACGTCACCGAGATCCTCGATTACGTCCCCGGCCGCTTTCAGGTGATCCGCCACATCCGGCCCGCCTATTCCTGCCGAGCCTGCGAGGGCACCCGGTGTTTCCATGATGATGGGAGCGACGGCTCCATCGGCGATCTGGCCGATGATCTCATTGTATCGCGTCATGATGATGCCGATGATGGCCTGAGCCTGGGCGGCATCGTCGAACACCGGTTCCTCGCCGCCCCAGATGACCGGCAGCCATTCACTGGGCATGATCAGGTCCGGCCCGATGGCGATGCCGGTCAGAAAGCCGTCAAGATCGCACAACATCATACAGTCTGGCGGGGACTGATCCGACATCAGGAATTCGTCGAGCGCCTCCATATCCGCCTCCAGGTCATGCAGCTTCGGCATGGCTTTCGCCTTTCCAGTTCCAGGGCAGCAGGTCGCCGATCCGCCGGGCGGAATGGCCGGGCAGACGCGCCAGCACATCGGCCAGCCAGGCGCGCGGATCGACGCCGTTGAGCTTGGCGGTCTCGATCAGGGTGTACATGGCGGCGGCGCGACGGCCACCGGCGTCGGAGCCGGCGAAGGTCCAGTTGCGCCGGCCGACGGCGATGCCGCGCAAGGCCCGTTCCGCCGCATTGTTGGAGAGATCGACGCGGCCGTCTTCGAGGAACAGGGTGAAGGCCGGCCAGCGCTTCAGCAGATAATCCATGGCCTTGGCGGTATCCGACTTGCCCGGCCGGCCCGCTTCTGGTGCAGCCATACCGCCAGATCGTCCACCAGCGGTCGGGATAGCCCGGCCCGCGCAGTCAGCCGCGCCTCGGGCGATAGGCCGGCGATGTCGCGCTCGATGGCGAACAGGGCGTCGATGCGCTTCACCGCCTCGATGGCGATGGGGGCCTTCTTCAACTGGGCCAGATCGAAGAACTTCCGTCGTCCGTGCGCCCAGCACGCCGCCTCGACGATGGCGCCCTGCTGGTACAGCCGCCCGAAGCCGGAGAAGGCGTCGGCCTGCATGATGCCGCTGAAGCCGGTAAGGAATCCTTCGGCATGCTCGCCACTGCGGTCGGGCGAGTAGAAATAGGCTGCGGCCGGCGGATCATTGCCGCCGAACGGGCGGTCATCACGGACCATGGTCCATAATCGGCCGGTCTTCGTCTTGCCATCCGGCTTCGCCGCCATTGTTTGATCCGAGCGCGCCTGCGCGCGCGGCGCCAGCACCGGCACCGGCGTGTCGTCCACATGAACGCGCGGGCCCGCCTGGGCATGGTCAGCGATGGCCTCGACCAGCGGTTTCAGCGCCACGCTCACCGCGCCGACCCAGTCGGCCAGGGTGGAGACGTCGATCTCGACGCCCTCGCGGGCGAAGCTCGCGCTCTGGCGGTGTAGCGGCAGGTGCAGGCCGAATTTCGCGAACACCACCTCGGCCAGCAGATTGGCGCCGGCCCGGCCGCGCGCGATGGGATGGAACGGCGCCGGCGGCTGGGTGATCGCCTCGCAGCTCCGGCAGGTGAATTTCTCCCGCACATGCTGGATCACCCGCCACTTGGCCGGGATGCGCTCCAGCGTCTCGGTGATGTCCTCGCCCAGTTTGTGCAGCTTGCCACCGCAGCAGGGACACGCCGACGGTGACGGCTCGACCACCCGGACACGGGGCAGATGCTCGGGCAACAGGCGCCGCGCCGGCTTAGAGCGGGGATGGGCCTGCACCTCAGCCGTCTCGGCGGCGGCTTCGACCGCGGCGGCGGTCTCCTCCAGATCCTCCAAGGACAGTTCAAGCTGCTCGATGCGGGTGCTGCGCTCGGCCGACTGGCCGAAGCGCTCGCGCCGGAGCCGGGCGATCTCCAACTTGAGCCGCTCGATCTCGATGTCCAACACCCGCCGATCCGACTCGGCGGCCAGCCGCGCCGCCCGCTCGGCGAGGATCATCGCATGGGCGGCGGCAAGGTCACGGGGAAGGGCTTCGGCGGTATTGGTCACCCCGAAAGTGAATCAAAATCCAGCGCTCTTGAACAGCGATTTCCTCAGCCGGCGGCGCTCGGATGCCAGGTTTTCTGCGGCATCCGCCAATCAATCCCTTCCAGCAGGTAGCCGAGTTGGGCCGGGGTGATGGTCACTGCCCCATCGGCCGGCGACGGCCACAGGAAGCGGCCCCGCTCCAGCCGCTTGGCGAACAGGCACAGGCCCTGTCCATCCCACCACAGCACCTTGATCAGATCACCGCGCCGACCACGAAACACGAACAGGTGGCCGGAATGCGGGTCGCGCGACAACCGCTCCTGCACCAACAGCGCCAGGCCGTCGAAGCCCCGGTGCATGTCGGTGTGCCCGGTCGCCAGCCAGACCCGGACCCCACTGGGGATCGGGATCATCGCCCGGCCAGCGCCTTGATGATCGCCGATGCCAAACCCGGCGTCGCCGTCGCGGGAATGCGGACGCCCGCGCCGCTCGCCAAGCGCACCTCGATTACCGCATCCGAGCCCGAGCGCACGGCCGACTGATCCCCGACCGGCACCATCATTACCTCGGCGAATTCCTGGGCATGCCCACGCAGATCCTGGCGCCAGCGGTAGATCTGACCGGCGCACACATCCGCCCGTCGGGCCACCTCCGCGACGATCGCGCCGGGGGCGAACGCCGCCGCCACGATTGCCCGCTTCTGCTCAGCACTCCAGCGCCGCCGTCGCTCCGGACCGGTCAGAACATGAACCTGCGCCACCCAACATCTCCTGGCACCGGTGCAAACAATGGTGCTTGCACCGGTGCCAAAGCTGGCAGCATCATAGCCCTGACGGCAAGGTGGTCGTCGCCGGACGGATACTTCGATCAGCTGGGCGGCGCCATTGGACAAGCTATTCCCCGAGCTTGTCAGGACTGGGCGAACACCAAGGCCGCCTACCGATTTTTCTTCAACAGCCGGGTCATAAAGGCGTCGTCGGCCTAATCGGTGGGTCACAGGCCATGCTCGCCAAACAGCTTCGCTGGACGGGGCGCATAATCGACTGGAATTGGGGCGGGGTTAATCGCAATAGACTGCAAGAGTATCTGTGCAAAAATTCATATGCTTACGTAATGAGCTTTTTCTTTGAATATATGGCCACAAGACTGACAGTATCTGATGCGAATTCTACCCGCATTATATCTGCTGTCCGAGAGTTTTCCAACATATCTAACAAGACCTATATTTTCTTCAATCGGCTCCAATATCACCCTCATTTGATTTGTAATTGATACAATCAAAGACGGCGTGTCTGCGCCGTTTTCAGCATTGCACCGTGTCCACGCGGTAACAATTTTTAAAGCAATCCTCTCCAACTCCTCCTCATCCATGGAACACCTCAGCATCCCAGAGGGGGCTTATGTAATTGGTGCGGCCACGCCGCAAAGCTTACGGCAGACGTAGAAACCTCCGGCAGCAGTGACCAAGGACAGGCCAACCAGCACACCAATTCCCATCGTTGCACTGAGGATAAAGACTGTAGCCTTTCCAACACCGGGAGCGGCAGCGGCAGCAATTTTGGATCCAGTTATGGTGGAGGTGATCATCGGGCGTCCTCCGTATGTTCTACATTGGTAGAGGGGGACTGCATATGGGGCGGCCACGGCCTCCCATCCCATTCACAATGATGTGAGAGAATGAAACATTTCCCATCGCGGTCCCCGGTGGGGCCATCAATGATTGGATCTATCAGAGAAATAATGGCAAAGGCACAGGCCAAATTACCCGCGTTACGCGCTAAATTACCTTGGCACACTTTAACCAGCTTCCGGCAAAGCTTGCAGTGTAGGAGGGGGGGGCATCCTGTTGATACCTCCTTCAGCTCAACATTTTCGTTAACGACTTCGCACTGTATGCCGCCGATTCCGGCGGCGGCTAAATCCTTAGTTAGCCACCGCCGAGATTCAGTCATCAAACCGGAACTGATTTCAGACTAAGCCGTTACTGCGTCCGAAATGGCTTCGTCAACTTCAGTGGCCATAGAGGCAGCCTGGTTCTTGCGGTAGCGGTAGATGCCGTAGCCAGCCGCCGCGATCAGCCCACCGAGAATAACCGGCCCAGCAGCGCCGAGACCAAGACCGAGGCCAAGGCTCATGCCCGTGCCAGTCCACAGAGTGCCGACTGCCGCAGTCTTGCCTGCGGCAGAAGCCGCCGCACCAGCAGCCGCACCCTTCGCGGCGGTTCCAGCCACAGCGGTTTTACCGGCGGCCTGGAACGCCACGGTCTGCATGGCCCCCTTGGCTGCAACAGCAGAGCCTGCAGCGCCCTTCGCGGCGGCTCCGGTCACAGGGTTCAGAACGAGGAACTTGTTAGTGGTGCCGGCCATAATCGGGGATTCGCCGATGGTGAAGGTCTTGCCGACCAGCCACTGCACCTGGCCAGCACCATGCTGAACCTTGACCACAACCAAGTCCTTGATGGTATTGGCGGTGTCGCCAACCGGCTGAAGAAAGAGCCAATTAGCTGCTTCATTTCCAACAGCAGTCGTTTTGGCAACCGTAAAGGTCTTGCCAGTGATCATCGGCAACTGGAAAGCCTGATTGGCACCTTCAAGCTGCATCATGACCATACCCGCATTGCCACCGCCTTGAGCCGCAGCAACAGCCGCCCCTCCGGCACCGACTGCAGCGGCAGCAGCTCCCTTGGCAGCCAAGCCAGCTTTAGGGAGCATCACGAGCCATTTACTGGCTCCACCCGCAACCATGGGAGCATTTCCGATCGTCACGGTATTGCCTACCATGCTGGAGAGCTGAGCAACCTGACGGGCACCTTCCAGCTTGAGCGCGACGGCACCCTTTCCAGCGGCGGCGGCGTCGGCAGGGTTAAGGAATAACCAGTGGCCCATGCCATTTCCGGCTGCAGTCACTTGCCCAACTGTGTAGGAATTTCCGGTCATTGAGGACAGGAGTGCTGCCTGAGTGGTCCCTTCAACCTTGGCCATGATCACTTGGTCAAGCATGCTTCGGCCCCCTTACTGTGATGCAAACCGGCTGAAGCGGTTGCGGGTGATTTTTCTGCAGACATCATCATTATACGTCAAGCTATAAAAGAGACATCATTGCAAGATTGCATTTTCTTACAGATAGGATGATTCTGTCCAGATGAATCTTTCCGCCCGCCGTAGAACGTAATACTGAGAACTATTATCACAGGGCGGCGTCGGATTGCACTGATGCATCCTGGAATGAATCTTAAACATGCGAACCTCGCGTTTATTCCGATCCCTGCTCAGCTGCGGCTCTCTTTTTCCTCGCACGAGTGGCGGCAAGCTTGTCTTCAGTTTGATGCTGTAAATCCAATGCGGCTTTGGCTCTTCGCTTGGCCGCTGCAGCTAGCATGGCAGCCTGCTTGGCGCTGGCCCCTGCAACCAGAGCTCGCTTTTCAGCTTCATTCGCCTCAGCAAGCAGCTTCGCAGCCATGGCGATTTCGGTGGCTAACTCTGCCGCCAAGGCCGCCTCATCATCCGGCTCAGAAATCAGCTTTCTAATCTTGTTGGCGCTGGAGGAATAAACTGCGTCCACTATCGAGGCTACCTTGGAGAAAAGCGCCCCCAGATCGCCTGATTCAGTCAATCGTTGGTGCGCCTTTGCATTGGGGCGACCAGGCTGCATTATGAATGTGCCCTGCCCCGCGTCATAAATCGAATCTGCTAACGCAGAGAATTTAGTAAGAATGCCGCCCAGATTACTGGCAACTTTCCCCTTCGGGCTTCCTCCGTATCTCTGAAATGCACAATAGCCTGCAGCGCAGATTGTGCCCGCGACTAATGCCGGCCCCAAAGCGCCAAGACCCAAACCCAAACCGAGGCTCAACCCTTTTCCCGAGATCAGTATGGAAGCGAGTTTAGAGCCGTTGGCAACACCCACTGACGTAACTTTGATCGATCCAGTGCCAAGCCCGGTGAGGGGCATATAAGGAATACTCAACTTGCCAACGGCAAGACTGGCAGGCGCGCCCTTCGCTGCCCCACCACCTAGCGTCGCGGCCTTAGAACCGGTCTTTCCGATCGCGGCACCTGCTGATTTTAGCTTAGAGTCCGTCCGTGAAGTTTCCTATGATTTCCGGTGTCTTGCTATCCTTCGCAGCATGAGGCGGATCATGGCGAGGCGAAGAAACGCCAGCGCCATCCTGGCGAGATTCTCGAAGTCCTTGGCGAGACGGCGACAACGCCCCAGCCACCCGAAGGTGCGCTCAACGATCCACCGCTTTGGCAGAACTTCGAACCCCTTGGCGGTGTCGGAGCGTTTGACGATTTCCAGGTGCCACGCCCCGAGTGCGCGGACGGCTGCCGCGGTGGCGGCCCCCTGGTAGCCGCCATCAGCGAACACCCGAACGATGAAGGGGAAGAGGCGCCGGACCTCCTTGAGGACCGGCAATCCGCCATCACGATCCTGGACATCGGCCGGTTGGACATGAGCCGCGAGGATCAAGCCAAGCGTATCGACGACGATGTGCCGCTTCTTGCCTTTGACCTTCTTCCCAGCGTCGTAGCCCGATGGATCAATCCGCGCCCCCCTTTTTCCGCGCCCTTGACGCTCTGGCTGTCTATGATCGCCGCCGTCGGGCTGGCTTCTTTGCCGGAGAGTTCCCGCACCTCGATGAACAGGGCGTGATGGAGGCGTGCCAGCGTGCCATCCCATTCCCACAGCCCAAGATATTCATGCACCGTGCTTTTGGGCGGCAGGTCCGTGGGCAATGCTCGCCACTGGCAACCGGTCATCAACACGTAGAAGATCCCATTCACCACTTCACGAAGATCCACCGTTCGCTGGCGCCCGCCGCGCTTTGCCGGTGGGATCAGCGGCGCCACCAGCGACCATTCCTCATCCGTCAGATCACTTGGATAGCGAAGTCCGCTCCGCTCATAGAGCCGTCGGTTGTCCTTGGTCCACATGGCGCCCCCAGCATTTCTCTGGAGACCCATGGAATCATAACCGATTCACCTGATTCAAGAACCTTCCGGACGGCCTCTTAGCTGTGCCGATACCGCCGTCTTTAAAAGCAGATTGTGCCTTTTTCAGCTTGCTAATAGCATCACTTGAACTCATGGAGCATCCCCAATAGCGGCCATGATGGGTTAAATCCCAGTTTTTGTAAGGGTATGGCATCGATTCGTACAGTACAAGCTTCATTGATTTTGATTCTTTAAGGCTGTCTATGATCAGAAAGTATCGCGACGATCTCTCTCGTTGAACTCCTGCGTCACCACTAAATACTGGCGTGCGCATCACTGCTGTCCGGTTAACTGAGGGGGCGTCGCACTGATTTTGGTCGGGGGTATTTCGGGGTGCTTAAAGACACCCCGGCACTGTGATAATAGTTGTTAGAACCACTCTCGACCTGATGAGCCGATTGCTCAAATCTGATTCATGTGTTATCGGGTGGGGTAACAGATCGCATTCAAAACACTAAAATGCGATATCTAGATGTGAGGAAAGTGCCGGAAATCCATTAACCAGGACATGTTGATATGGTGCTCACTGATGGATGGCCGCGAATGCCCTTGATGTAAGTGCTACCTGAATGATGCCGTAGCCATAAAATAGTAAGCCTATGGCAGTGGAGGGGATGATGATTGAACTGGTCGTACTCATAGTCATAACTTCAGCGTTATTTTATGTAACACTGACAATTTTTGACTGGATTACAGGTTGGAAGCTGACTGCCGCGATAGCTTCGACGCAAAAATCGTTCAAAAGCATCTTCGCTTCAGATAATTTTTTATTCGGAAAATCATCCAGACATTCATCACCTAAATCAAGTGGCCGACCTAACTCTAGCACCAATAAATTTATTGATGAACGCAGATCAGTAGTTGCTGAGCTCCACAAAGAGGAGGCCACATTAAGGAAAAATATCGATAGCCTTATCGCTCGTCAAAGAGAATTAGAATTAGATATTTCCATGCTAGCTAGCCAGTCAACGGATGGGCAATCGAAAAATCAGTCTTATATCAATGAGTTTATAGAAGCACAAAAAGAAGATGCTATTCGAAATATAATGGCTTGGTCTGAGGATGAGAGGGCACGGCTAGAGCGCCAGTTTAATGAAACATACAAGGCGGACGCCAGTGATGCACAGAAGCGGCTAGTTGAAAAAGTTGACGCTGAACTTAATAACATTAAAGATTATTTTAGCGCCTTTGCCGCTGAAAAAAAGATTATGGCGGAGTCTGAAATCGCACAATTCTTAGCAGAGAAGCGAGCAATAATCCTTTCTAAGCTCGAGTAGGTCGATCACGGAGGAACGTAGTGGTAATTCGAGGGGGGGGGATTGCTGTTGTATTTTACGCACTTGCTGCGATTTTTGTAGCAGGAAGTGCGAATGCACGCCAAGATGCCGACATTATTGTTCTTTTTGATAAGTCAGGATCTGTAAATAGGCACGACCCAAAGATGGCGTCGAAAGCCTGGGTTCAGACGTTTTTAAAAACATTCTCAAATTCATACAAGATTAATGTAGTCGCTTTTGATGAGGAGTTACACAATCTCTTATCATTAGACACTGATGAAGGTATTGACCACTCCGACATCAATGCCTCTTTTGGGAAGCTGAAAGCTGACGGGCTCGCGACGGACCTGGAACTGCCGTTTCAATATCTTGTTAAGCATGCAAGGCCAGCAACCAAGCTTGCCATCATCATTTCCGACGGTGAACCGGAGGTTTGGGATGTCAATCGGGGCTATTTAAGCCAAAAGGTTCAAAAAGACAAAAGATACGATGACCTTAACTGGGATTTTTATGAAATTTGGCAAGGGCAAGGGCAAGGGCAAGGGCAAGAGAGGTCGGATATTGGCAATGAATCTATTGTCGATCTCTATAACTCTGTTGGGCAGTTATATAATGAACGCAATGTAGACATTATTGATCATTTGATGCCACGCGTTGCCCGTGCGATTGGGGCGCGGCTGATAATTTGGGACATTTCCGGTAACTCTCAATATCTTCAAGATTGGGCAGCGGCTTCAGGAGCGAAATATCTCCCCCTTCGTGTTGCGCTTGGTGAGAATCCTTCGGTCCAGCTGTTGACGGCCATGGGGGTACTTCAACAGAAATCTAGTGAGATCGTTCGGGAACCCCTTCCTGCCGATCATAAAAATCGTGCTGTCGAAGCCTTGGGCTCCATTTCAGAAATTAACGGAACCTTGGAGGGATCTGCATCGCACGATTCAGAACCGCTTCGTGAAGCGAAGACCTTACTTGGCTCCCAGCAACCTCAGGCACCTCAAGTTCAGCTTCAACCAAATGCTTCGGTTGAAGCTGCCCCCCCCCCCCCGCATGAGGTTCAGCTTATTAGTCCGCAGCCCAGCATCGAAAAGCAACTGCCCGATCCGAGAAAATCTCAGGATCGACCGACATCTGCCCCCATCATGGTGCTGGTTGCCTTGGTAGTTGTCGGCGGTGTCGGATTTTATGTCTTTTTCCAGAGGCGTCGTAAGCTGGCTGGACAAAAGGCGGCTCAGGCGGCACGTCAGTCTGCAGTTGTTACCGCTGCCGCTTCACATCCGCCCCAACAGAAGGTTGAAGCACCAGTCATCCGTACCAAACCTCCGGTTATTCCGGTCCCCGGTGCACGGGCGGCAGCAATGATCCCAGCCTTGAAGTCGTCAGAATCTCTAGGGCAGACTCTGCCACCGGTACCTAATGCGACCATACTGCCGTCTGCAGACCCTATCCCTGAGCAGCCCGAGGTAGGAACAGCTCTTCTTGCGCCCGCTATGGAGGCGCCGGAGGAGGTTCTGCCTTCAGAGCCAACTGCAGTGGTTTATCTCCCGAGATCCGTTGATCTGTTGGAGATCGAGGCCGAGGATGAGTCGGAAGTCTCACTCTCCGACCACATGGTTGCTGAATTCATTGATGGGAAAGTTCAGGAGATCATTAGCGAGGCAGAGTTGCTGCGCCAAAAGTTGCTTACCCGCACATCTGGCGTGATCGATGGTGAATTTCAATTTTTGTTGTTCGTTGCTGCTCCGCTTGGTTCAATCGAGGTCTATTGGCAATGCCGTGATGGATATGAACGGCATGGCTCTGCCATTGATGTCGCTTTGCAAGGGCTGAGCGTCGGAGTAAACGCTAAAGATATTCAGTCAATCACGAAGGTTCAATGCAAAGCGCATGGCGTAACTCTTCATATTGAACACGCTAATGTCATGGCATATGGGCCAGACTCTACCGTAATCGGGTTCTTTCAATTCCATGACAATATTAATTCATGGATGAATTGGATCGAGGTTGTTAGCAGAATTGCGAAAGGAACTGAGCACGATGAATGTATAGTGCGGGTTGACGTTGATCCCAATGGCAATCGGAATGAATCATCATCTTACAGCAGCCCTAATTACCTTTCTGGAGCATGGCCTGTCGTACCTGGGCGCTCCGCGCGGGATCGGGATAGTGCTCGGATTGAGGATGTACAAAAGGAATTGGTTAGCCCGACGCCGGTCCGCTCTGACGTGCCGGTACAGGGTTTAACTACAGGTATTGCAGATCTTGTGGGAGTGGCAGCTGGAAGTTTGTCAGCCCAAGGGGCTGCCTTCTTTAGACGAATTATGAAAAGCAGGAATGCCATTTTCAAAAAGTGAGGAGAGCAGTTAAGGAGGGATTTGATGACTTTTCCGCCCATGACCGGGCTGCACTACGAGTTGCGAGCCGCAGCAAAGTAGCCGTTGCGCTGGGTGAGCCATGAGTCCGGCGGTGACGTAAGTGAGGGGGGTGACAACCGCGATTAGAGAACTCGGCGGGACACGACCCAACACCATGGAGGCCGATTTCTGCATCGACGCCTTGCAGGAGGCTCTCGCCCGCTTCGGCAGGCCGGAGATTTTCAACACCGACCAGGGTTAACCAACAAGCCTCCGGCGATCCTGGGGCGGTTCAGGTCAGCGTTTGCAACGATGTCTTCCGTCAAATATGATCTTGAACGCCAGCTAGATTCGGGGACAGCATGATGATTGTGAACGATAACCAAAACATACTCTATGTCGGTATCGATTTTGGTTACTCAAAGACTGTCATTATGACGAGTCGAGGTAAGTCATTATCATTGAAGTCGTTGGTGGGGTACCCGAAGGATTTTGTTGGCTTAGCCCGGCTTGGGCGCCCGTATCTTGTTGGTGATGAAGCCTTCGAAATGCGCTCCTACCTCCATCTGCGGAATCCCTTGCTGGATGGATTGTTAAATCCTATCAGTGAGCAAGACATCGATGTCACTAGGCACTTTATCAGTCATATTATCAAGTGTGCAGAGCCTGCTGCTGGTGAGAAAGTTTTTGCTGTTATCGGTGTGACGCCTCGATTCACAGCGGCGAACAAAAAGCTCTTACTCAAGCTGGCCCAAGAGTACTGCCAGAATGTGCTTTTAATGTCAGCCCCTTTTTTGGCTGGAAATAGCATCGGCAAAGCTAGTGGCTCAATTATTATTGATATAGGGGCTTGGACAACAGATATATGCGCCATGAAAGGCCGAATTCCACGCCCAGAAGACCAGAGCTCTATAGCTAAAGCTGGAAGTTACATTGATGAACGCTTAAAGAATTCCATTCTGGAGCGATATCCTGCTCTGCAGATAAATGCCAACATTGCGCGCATGGTTAAAGAACAATTTGCATTTGTCGGGCGGCCTCAACTGGTAGCAGCCTGCGAGTTTCGATCTGCCGGAAAGGCTGTTCGCTGTGATGTAACTGAGCAGGTTCGGGCCGCATGCGAATCGCCGTTCGCTGAGATTGCTGAGCGTATTGGTGCTGTGTTGTGTGTGGTTCCCCCGGAGGATCAGGCCCTCGTTCTGAAAAATATAGTCATTACTGGAGCTGGGGCGCAGATTCGCGGGCTACCTGAATATGTTAAATCTATGCTTGCGCCGTATGGAGATGCAAGGGTTAGCATTGCCAATGAGCCGCTTATGGAAGCATGTAAAGGTGCATTGAGCATGGCACAAGAGATCCCACCTCACTTTTGGGGGCAGCTTTAGCTTCCTCTGTTTGGCGGTGGAGGGGATAAGCCCACTACTGGCCTGCCTTATCGTAGGCCCCAAATGCAAAAATACGGTCGACCGGGGGATGCTCCCTCGGTCGACTGCGTCATGCTCGACTTACCTAATGGGTGGTGCTTGCGCCAGCAGAGTGCGGGTTTGCTCGGAATCCGCCGAGCCGCCGAACTCAAAATCAAACGCGGTGGCGAACTTGCCCGCAAGCAGTGTCACCACCGAGATGATGCAGCCGCCGACGGCGGTGTTGCCGTCCACATGGCCGAACACCATGAAGCCGATCCCGCCGACAATGCCGAGTCCAGCGGTCACCAGCAGGACGTTGGCGCGAGTGTTGCTGCGCCCGGCCTTGATGAACTCGCTGTCCCTGGCTCGGGCGTTCTGGCGGTCGGCCAGGGTAGCGGTCAGCGTGGTGATGGCCCCGGTCATCTGCTGCATACGTTCGGCATGGGCGAATCCTTGCGCCTGGGCACGAAGCTGGAATACCAGATTGGGATCGGCCAGCACCTCACGGGCCTTGTCGGGATCGTCGGTGCCGGTGATGGCGCGGACACTGTCGGCCAGCTTGCCCACGGCCTTCTCGGCATCGTCGCCGAACAGGCTGGCGATGTCCGGCGCCACGTCCAGCGCCACCTTGGCCAGCCCCGCGATGGGGTTGGCGGCGATGGCGGCGGCATCGCCGAGGAGATCGAGCAGATTCATGATCAAGCGCTCCCCAGCCCCATGCCAACCCCTGCCAGGATCACCTCTCTGGCGTAGGGCTGCTGGCCGTTCTCATGGCGGATGATGGCTTCGACCAGTCCGGCCATGGTGTCGGCCTTGGTCAGGTCAATGGCCTGATCGGACGTCACGCCCAGGCGAGAAGCGACATGGGCGATATAGGAGCCGGTGTCGTTCTCGCAGCCCGGCGCCCAGCGATTGATGATTCCGGCGACGGTGTTCAGGCCGTAGCGGCGTTGATAGCTGAGCAGAATGCGGGTCAGCGCCCGAATGCCCGCTTCAGGGCTGACAAACTCCTCGAACACCGGATCGTCATCGGTGGCGCGCTCGCCCTGCCATTGGGTCTTGTCGCCGGGGGATTCCTTGATATTGCCGGGATTGTTGAGGCGAATGCCGCGAGGAATGGTGCAGGACTGGGTCATGGTCATTCTCCAACGAAAAAAGCCGCCCGGAGGCGGCTGTGGGGACGGGAAATGAAAGACGGCTAATTCACATGCACTCGAGCATCCTCGGCGACGGCGGTGATCTCCACCTGCTCGGCGCGGGGACGGATGGCGAGGATGCGGGCGGATTGGGCCCATGCCTGGCCGGGGCCGAAGGAGAAGTAGGTCCGCTCCTCCGAGCCGCCGGTATAAGGCGTGACGGTCAGCGGCTCGGCGAGACGCACCATGGTGGGCGCATCGGCCATTGGCTCGACCCGGAACGGCCCCGCCAGACTTCCGTCGCGGCGGCGCAGCGCCAGGTAATGGCTGGCGCCCTCGGTCCAGGTCAGCGGTTCGGACAGCATCAGAACCGCCCCAGTCCAGGGCGGCTTCGCGGATTCGGCCCGCCAATCGATCACCTCGCCGCCCTGACCCCAGCGGGGCATGTCGTGGGTGATGGCGACGAGATCGCCATAGGTCGGGATCATGCCCTCCAGCTCGGTGCGGAAGGTGACCATGCGGCGGCGATAGCGGTTGTTGGCGGCGATGTAGAGACCTTCCCGTTGGGCATGATCCTTGGCGGTACAGCCGAACAGGTTGACCTTGGCCGGGTTGTCGCCCTGGCTGTCGGCCAGCTTGACCGTGGTCTCGTCGGGCTTCCAGGTGCGCGACGAGAAATACTCGACGGTCACCGCGTCGGCGGTGTCGTCGCCGGGCATGACGTATTTGATCTTGAACGAGCCCTTGACGATGTTGCGTGGCCCGAACATGGCCACCGGCATGGTCTGGGGCGCATCACGGATGATCCGGACGATGCCGCCCTGCTGGATGGGCACGGCGCGGCCGCAGCGGGCGATGCGGGTCAGCGCCTCCCACACCGTCATGCTGGTGTCGAATACAGCGTCGAAGGAATCGCCACGGGCAGCCCACACGGCATCCAGGGCGGCCAGCGTCTTGAGGTCGATGCGGCTGTCGGCCAGCTTGGCGCCATAGTCCGCCTTGCAGGCATCGGCGAAGGCCCAGGCGATGGAACGGGTCGGCTGCGGGGCCGACCAACCACCCGCCGCCGACCATACCGGCAGTTTGCGGGTGGCGATGACGTTGATCATGCGGCTGGAGCGCTGGCTGAGATTGTCGGTGGCCCGCATCTTGACCGCCAGCAGGGTGACGGCGCCGAAATCGGGCTGGCCGGTCAAATAGGCGCGCAGAGCACCCCAGCGGATTTCGTGGCCGGCGCGTTCGGCGGTATCCTTGGTGTCGAGACGCTTGAGGCGGACCTCGTAACGGCCCGGACTGACCGAATAGCGGAAGGACAGACGGAGCGTGCTGTTGGTGGCGGCACTATGCGACGGCTGCGCCAGAACCGCCCAGCCGCCAATAGCTCCCCCCTCGGCATTGATGGCGCGGGCCTCGACCTGCCATTGGACGGTGCGGCTATCAAGGCTGCCGCCGTCATTGGCGTAATAGAGGCCACGCGGCATCACCACGTCGATGCCCAGCGCCCCGACCGTGGTATCGACCGGGTTGGCGGTAAACGGGCCAATATATCCGTCGTCGCCCGGTTGCGCCAGATTGGGAGCCACCAGTTCCTGCCCCGCCACCTCGGCGGCGGTGACCACATCCGGCTCGAACAGGGTGACCCGGCTGCCGGGCGGAACGGTTTCGGTCTGGACCTCCTCGAAGGAGGAAATCGGGGTGTCCTCGATGCGGATCTGCTCGACCGCATACTCCCCCTGGCCGATGACGTGAAGCTGATACAGGTACTGCTCGCCGCCGACGTAATCCTGGTAGGGCTCGGAGGCGAGGTCGGGATAGATCAGGTGGCGGCCATAGATTACCGGGATCGGCTGCCCCAATCGGCCCTGGTTGCCCTGAGCCTGGATCGAATAGGTCGGGCTGGGGGCCGGGGCGCTGCCGCTGCCGCCCCAGTTGAGCGAGGGCATGGAGGGCTTGGGGGCCGGGATCACCGTATTGATCAGCACCGAACCGACCATGGCGATGCCGGCGGTAGCCATGGCGGCGGCACTGCCAGCGGCGGTATAGCCCATGGCCACCGCCGCCATGGGGCCCAGATAGATGGCGGCCACCATCACCGCGATGGTCAACACGATCCGCATGGGGTTCTTGCCGCCCCCACCACCGCCCCCACCGCCCTGGGGCCAGCGAATGACGGTGACGACCTCTCCGTCCGCGATGGCCCGGACGGCATAGATGCCGACCGGCACCGCCATGCCGCCGATCAGGATTTCCGGGCCATCGGACCAGCAATCCTCGGCAATGCTGCAACCCTGCAACAGGCCGCCCAGCGTGATCCCGGATTCCACCGCATGCACCGAGCGGCTGGTCACCGGCTCGAAGGGATTGGTGACGATAACTATGGAGGCGGTCATGGCGAAAACCGGTAGAAACCTTCGATGGCCCAGCCGTTGAGCGCGAGCGCGTCCGAACGCTGGAACACCACCCCGGCGCCCTCGGCGCAATGCAGGACGCCGCCGCCATCCACATCGAGCCAGACGCCCACATGGATGGGATGGCGAGACCGGCGCAACAGCACGCAATCGCCCTCCGCTGGCGGGTCAACCTTGGCCCAGCGGCGACGCTCGGGGTGGTCGCGAAAGGTCCGCCCCATGACCAGCATGTCTTCTGGATTGCCGATCTCGGGCAGCAGACGACCGAAATGTCGGGCCTGCACCATGCGGACGAATTCCCAGCAATTGAACAGGTCCGGCCCGCTGCCGTGGACGGACCACGGCAGGCCGATATAAGCGGCAGCCCAATGCATGATGCCCTCGAAGGAATGGGGTCCAGGGACGAGTCCCTGGCAGGTGCCCTGGGGCATGTATGCCCCCCGGGTCTAAGGACAGGGCAGCGCCCTGCGAAGATCAGCGCGCCAGACCGGGAAAGCGCCGGGCGGTATAGGTGATGGAGGGGAACGACTTGTTCCCCGCATCCAGCATGCGGGCGCGCCCCGTGACTCTCATCGTGTCGGCTTCGACCTCGGTCAGGGTCATGGTGATGGGCGGGTCCATATGGGGGCCGTTGAGATCGGTGGAGAGATAGGGCCGCCAGGTGATCTCGATCACCTGCTGGCTGATGGCAGCGCCCTCAAGGGCATCGGTGATGTCGCTGCCGACATTGTCGAGGGTGACGGTGATTTCCGGCACCGGAGCGGTATCCACCGGTGGCGGCGAGAACTCAAAAGCCAGCGCGGCGAAGGTCACCCGTTTGCCGCCATCGCGGGGGGCGCCGGCCTCCAGCCGGGCGGTGAGATCGGCGTGGTCACGGACCACCCGGATCGGCTCGTCAAAGGTTGGATGCCAGATCTCCAACGTATCGAGAACCACCGTTCCGGCCGGGGCGGACGCAAACGCCTCCTTCAGCGCCTGCGACAATGCCGGATCAGGCATGGTTGTCCTTGCCGGGCACGCACATGGGCGACGGGAACGGGCAGAAGGTCCTGGCCGCCAGCAGCTTGCGCATCTCGTGGACGATCTCGGATAGGCCCTCGACCGCGGAGCGGAGCGCCTCGGTCTGGCGGGCCTGTTCCTCGACCACATGGGCGAAGGCCTCGACGGGGACACCGGACGCATCCGGCGCCCCCTGCTTCCGCGACCATGCCCAGGCGATGATGGCAATTATGATCACCGTGGCGGTGATGGCGGCGATTTGGACCATGGGGGCTGCTTGCCCCCACGCGCCCACATACTGGGTGGCGACGCCCGCCCAGATTTCCGGGGATTGTTCGGTCATGGCATTGAATTCCGGGTCGGTGGAAGGGGCTACCAGGAGAAGGCCAGTATCTCTTCCTGGGAGGTGAGCTTGGCGATAGCGGCTTCGGCCTCGTTGCTCGCCCGCCGAATAACCTCACGCTCGGCATAGACATCCTGGAGGGTCTTGGTCCCGTTCAGGGCATCCCGCTCTCGGGCGCGTTCGACCTTCCAGTCGAGAGTGGCGATGCGCCCCGCCGCTTCGGCTTTGACCCGGCGAACCAGGGCGGTTCTGGCCGCCTGGAGTTCCTCGGCCTGCCGCTCGACGACGCGCGCGGCATCAATCTCGCGGACCTCGTCGTCGGTGGCGCCGTCGTAGCGGTCGATGACCTCGCCATCGACGAGATGGAACCGGTGACCCAGGGTCGAGTCCACCGGCAGATCGTGGTCGCCCTCGGGACCGATGACGCCCCAGTCATTGCCGTGGGGGAAGCTGATTTTGCCGGCCATGATCAGATGCCTCCGATGATCGGGACGATGTAGGGGTAGTTGGTCGAGTGATAGGCGCTGTCGAAGATGTAGACGTTGAAGCCCGGCACCTTGGAGCTCATGTCGCCCTTGTCGGCGATGGCCTGAAACACCGTCCGGGTGTCGATGTGCGACATGTAGATGCCGTAGCCGCTGTCCGAGTTCGGGCTGTAGGAGATCATGAAGTCGCTGTCGCGGATGGGCGCGAACGACCGGCCATAGCTGGAATCCTGGTATTGCAGGAAGGCGTACTTCCCGTCCGACACCCGGATCAGGAACACCTCAGCCCCGGCCCCATAGTAGTAATAGGGCTGGTAGCAGATGACGTATTTGCCGTCGTTGGAGATCTGGAAGCGGATGCCGTTGCGGTCGGCGGATTCCATGCCGTAGGTGGTGGTCGTGCTCAGGGTGTGGGTGGCTTCCTTGGTGTAGCCACCGGCGCCGTTCGGCGTGAACCGGTCCAGCATGCAGTAATTGCTGGGCTCCATCCGCACGATGATGATCTTGCCGTCGTCGCAGGGAATGACGATGCCGCGATAGAGGCTCTCGGCATACCCGGCCGAATTGGCCGTCCAGTCGTAGAAGATGTGCTTGGTCTCATCGAGATTGTTGAACCAGGCGCGGCGGTTGCTGGCGGAAATGTCGAACGGTGGGACATTGGAATAGACGTGCAGCCTCATGGAGGTGCCACCATTCCTGTTCTCGTTGATGACCAACGTGCCGGTTTTCTCGTTGTAGCCGATCATCCCGTACTTGTTGTACGTGCCGAAATTGTTCTGGGCGTAGAACTTGGTGTTGGTCCAGGCCAGGTGCCAGCCCTCGGTGCCGGTCAGGCGGCCAGGCGCGATGGCACGCGGCGCCACGCCTGCGTACTGGTTCTCCATGAACAGGGCGAGGTTCTTGTTGGTCTTGTTGTTGACCCAGACGCCGACATTCCTCAGCGCCGTGCCGGCATAGGGGCTGGGGCGGCCGATCATCGAACCGTCGGGACCGACGCCGAGAGCGATATGGCCGAGATGCCCGCACCGCGCCGTGCCGTCACCGTAGGAGGTGTCGGTCGACGAGATGTTCGAGTTGGTCTGGCCGTAGGAATACCAGTTGTTGAAGAACTCGGTTCCCAAGCTGCTGGTGCTGCCCTGCATATAGCCGCTGTCATTGTAATGCTGGCGGCAAAGCTCCTGGAGATAGTGGTTGTAGACCACGGTACCCCAGGGCGCCGAGCTGCTCATGGTGACCACGGCGAAGGCCGGGCGCTTCCAGGGGTCGAGCAGATCGCTGTCAATACGGCGCTGGTACTGTTTCATCGCGTTGAACGTCAGGATGTCCATCGTCAAACCTCCGTAATGGCGGCAATCTGCCCGTCGGGCGTATAGGTGAAGCTGTAGGCGCGGGTGTAGGTGATGCCGCCCAAGGTCAGTTTCTCGGCGTAGCCCGCCATGGTTCCGTCGTCGTTGTAGGTGATGCCGTTGATCAGACGCGGGCCCTGCCGGATAGAAGCCGCCCTTCCCGCAACGTCGTAGACGACGTCACCCGCGACGATGCCCCCCGTGAACAGGGCAGCATTGGCGGCACTGACCGAATACCCGGCATTGGTTCCGAGGTAATTGGCGAGATTGACCTGAAACTCGGCCATCTGATTGTTGATGCGGGTTTCGATCCCGTTGGAGAAGGTCTCGATCTTGGCAAGGGCGGCGTTGAGACCGGCGATCACCGTGCCGTTGATGAAGCTGGTGGCCGTGGCCAGCCAGAGCGTGTTGATGTGATCCTTCAGGCCCTGGGCGATGGCATTGAGCCGGGCCGGGATTTCGCGGGCCTTGGAATTGCTGAAGATGCCGACATTGTCGGAGAACGCCGTGAAGGGAGCCGCATTGGGGATCGGGGTGATGGTCAGGGGCATGGGATCAAGTCTCCGCGTAGAAGGTTTCGAGGACGCAATCGCCGAACGATTCCAGGCTGCGTTCACCGACCATCACGGCGCCGGTGACATCCATGTTCCTTTCGTCGCGGTTAAGCAGCATCCACCGCTCCTCCCCGCCATGGGGGATGTCGCCCAGCCGGGAGGCCCGGGTGAGCATGAGGATGGCCTCGCCGCTTAAGTCCGTGGCGTAGAGTTCGGCGGCCTTGGTCGCCACCTTGCTCAGCAGGGCGTCGTAGGCATCGGTGTCCTGGACGGTTTCGATCAACTCGATGGCCTTCACCATCAGCGCGAAATCGTCCATCCGGAGACTGGGATCGTCGAGCTTGGTCGAGATGGTGGCGAAGCCGTTGTCCTGGGCGGCCTTGACCGTCAGGTAATGGGCAAGGGTGGTCATGGGCGTCCCCTCAGAACAACTCGATGCCGAGCGTCCGGTAGTCCGAGCCCCTGCGGGCGGAAACGATCAGAGTTTGCAGATCAAGTCCGGTGGCATCGGCAACGATGGTGGCCGCCGCTTCAGCCGCGACAGCGAAGCTCTCGGCCTGTCCGGCCCAGAAGGCGCCGTCGGTTTCGGCCTGAGCCGCAACAATTGCCGAGTCTGCGGCGGCGGTTTCCGAGGCGCGGGCCTGGGCCGCCGACGCGGTGGCCCTGGCCTCGGCGGCCACGGCCAAGGCCGAGGAGGCCGCCGTCTGCTGTTCCGACAGGGCCGCCGCTTCCGCGCTCGCCTGGGCGGCGGCTTCGCTGGTATTCGCCGCGATGGCGGAGGCGTTGGCTGCCGATGCCGAAGCTCCTGCATCGATTACCGACTGCGTGGCGACGGCTTTCGCCGCCACCGTGGCTGTCCGGGCCTGTTCCGCCTGGGCGGCAGCGTTTTCCGAGGCTTGCCGGGATGCCTGTGCCGCGACCGCGCTGGCATTGGCCGCAGCAGCATTGCCAGATGCGGATGAAGCACTGGCGGCGGCATGCGTTTCCGACTGACGGGCGGCCTGGGCGTTTGCCGTAATGGCTGCCTCGCTCGTTTCCACCGCATCGGCGCTGTTGACGGCAAGCGCCGCGCTGGCGGCCGCTGCAGCAACCTTCTGGTCCAAGGTGTTCAGACCGGACTGAAGCTGGGTATCGATATCGGCGATAGCCTTCGCCACCGTCTTGACGGTCCCACCCTCGGTGACGACCTGACACTCGGTCCCGCTGGCGGGGCCATGCACCACCTTGTGCAGCAGGGTGCTGTCCGCGGTCACCTTGGCGACGGCAGCAGCGAGATCGGTTTGCAGAGTCATGGATGATCACCAGCGAATGCTGACGGGCAAGCCGACATGCAGGGTGGTATGAAGGGTCTGGATGTTGGCAAAGAGAACGACCACATCCTCGGCCAGCAGGATCTCCAGCGCCCCCTCGTCGAGCATGGGGCGCTCGCGGACTTCCAACACCGAGGTGATGATCCAAGCCCCGCCTCGACTGGGCACCGCCTTGTAGGGGGTGTTGCCCTGGCCAACGAAACGGGCCTCGTGGGCGACAATGCCGCTTCCAACCAGCAGGGAGATGGCGAACCAGTCGGCGCCATCGTCCAGCTTCAGGCGAAACCATGCCTCGAAGGTGGCGAAATCCACCGCCGACATGCGCCAGCGCACAGGGATGCGGGTAGGCGTTTGGGTGAACCGCCGCCGCTGCCGGGCTGGGCCGGATTCCATGTCGGTGCGGGTGACGGCCGATTCCGGTTCCAGGGCATAACCGTCATAGGTCGGCAGCGGCAACCGGGTGGGCCAGGAGACGAGCGTGGTCATCGATAGGTCCCTGCCGCCGGGTTCAGCCCATAGCGATGCTCCAGCATCGGGGCCATGCCCTCGCCGCAACCGATGCGGCGGCTCATGCGGCCTTCAATCTCCTCAACGATGATGTCGAGATGGATGCGGCCATCCGCCCCCTGAGATTGCTCGGCGCGGGCCTGGGTGCCCGACGCATGATTGTTGACCGTGACCACCACGCCCACTGACGCTGGCTGCGACAGGGCGGCGTTCAGGATGCGGTCGGCATTATCCATCTGCCGGGGCGTGAAGACCCCCTCGCCGACGCGAGCGACGATGGGGCGTTCGCCAGCCACCAGACCGCCGCCGTGGAATTTCGGCGCATTGGAAAACACCGACGCGCTGTATGAACGAGTATCGAGCCGGTCGAGACCGATCAAGCCGCCGGTATGGGCGATGGCGAAGTTGCCGGTATCGGGCACCGGCGCCGCACCGCCGGAACTGGCGCCGCCCGAAGCGGTCCCAGAAAAGAAACTGCCGATGCTGGCGATCATGCCGCCGAAGATACCGCCACCGGCCCCGCCGAACAGCGGCGCCACCACCGACATGCGCCAGGCGGCGCGCAGGGCCTCCTCGGCTAGGCTGTTGAACAGATCCTGCCCGGCCAGCTTGCCGGTCATGGCCCATTTGACGAAGGCGTCCTCGCTGGCCCGCAAGGCTCCGGACATGGCACGTTCGGCACTGGCTGCGGCATTGCTGGCTTCGTCGGCATAGGCCCGCACCGCCCGGATGGCTCCGTCCTGCCAGTCGCGGCTGGCGGCCAGCTTGTCCTGCTCCAATTCCCGATAGCGGCGGGTGTAAGCCTCCTCCGACAAGGCGCCGCTGGCCCGCTGCTCGTTGAGCTTGGCCAGTTCATCCTTGAACCGCAGGGTGGCGTCATAGGCCAGAGTGGTTTGTCGGGCCTCGTCCTTGACCGCTTCGGCGTATTGGCGGGACCGGGCCGCCCGGTACTCATCGACCTTGGGATCATCCTCGGCCAGCTTGTGGCTGCGGGCGAATTTGGCGACGTCGTTGTCGATGGTGACGTTACGGACTTTGGTGCGATCACTGCTGCGCACCGCCTCCGCCAGCCGTATCTGGGCGTCGATCTCGCGCTCCAGATCGGCAACGGCACGGGCGGCTTCGCTGTTGGCGCGGGACTTCTGCACCTGGGCGTAGGAGGCAGCCAAGTCGCCATTGGCATCACTCAGCCCCTTGGAGGCCTGTTCGGCCAGCCAGTTGGTCCGTTCCGCCAGGATGGTGTCGGCCACCGAGCCTTTGGCGGAATCGGCGAGGCGATCATTGGCGGCGACTTCCTGCCCCATGGTGCGGATCAGGCCGTTCTTCTGCTCCAACAGTTCGGCGGCATCGATGCGGCGCAGCGCCCGATCGTATTCGGCCACCGCCGCGCCGTTATTCTTGAAGGCGAACTCCAGCACCTTGGCGGATCGTGCCGCGTCGATCTGGGCCTGTCCCCCGGTGCGGGCGGCTTCGGCCAGACGCTCCTGTCCACGGGCCTGGAGGTTCAATCCCAGCACCTCGGCCTGGGCCTGGGCGGACATCTCTCCCGCCCCCTTGGCCTCGGCCTCGCGGGCCAGCAGATCCTTGATCTCCTTTTCCTTGGGCTGGGTGCGATAGACGCCACCTTGCTGGAACAGCTCCTTCTCGATCTGGCGAAAGCCCTTGGCCGCCTCGTATTGGGCCTTGGTGCGGGAGAATTCGGCGTTGCCGGCGGCGCGGGCCGCATTCAGCTTCTCCTGCCATTCCACCTCGAATTTGAGATCCGACAGCTTCTCGATATAGGTCGGCTCGCGCTGCTCGGCCCTTACCCGGTCGCGCTCCATCTTGGCATGGGCTTCCATGCCCGCCCGCTTGCGGGTGATCTCGTCGAGATCGGCGGCGACATCCTGGCGCTCGGCCAGCAGGCGGCGCAGTTCCTCGTTTTCCTCCCTGACCGCCTGCACCACCACGGAATGGGTGCCCGCCGGCAACGGCTTATCGAGTGCCTGCTCGCCCCCCAGGGCGGCGATGCGGCGGTCCAGATCGGCCAGCCGCGACTTGACCGTCGATTCCCCCGGCGTCAGCGATTCCAGCGTCGCCGCCCCGGCATTGGCTCCGCCCGACAGAACCTTGCGCAGCCAGGGAGCGTTGGTAAATCCCTGCCAGGCATTGGCCATGCGGGTGAAGGACCGCTCGGCGGTATCGGCGCTTTCCTTGGCGGCCTCGTCGAAGCCCCGCAACGCCTTGATCAGGGTGTCGCGGAAAAAATCCGCCGTGACCTTGCCCTGGGTGACCATCTGGCGGAACCCGCCCGAGGGCAGAGCGGCGGCTCGGTCCAGTGCCTGCAGCAGGCCCGGCATGGGTTCGACGATCTGGTTGAGTTCCTCGGCGCGGAGCGTGCCCGACGACAGCCCCTGGGCCAGACCGAACAGCGATTGCTCCAACTGCTCGGACGAGGCACCCAGCGCGATGGCGGTGGACTGAAACCCTTCCAGCAAGGCGCGGCTTTCGCCGGTGGTGATGATCCCGGCCTTCTGCAACGCCGCCAGCCGGGAATAGGCCCCGACCACCGTTTCCAGCGCCGTGCCGGTCTTCTGCGCCTGGGCATAGAGATAGCTGGTGGTTTCGGTCAGGGCGGCGGCGCCGACCAGCCCCTTCAGCCGGGCCTCCAGGCTTTCCACCTTGATGGTGGACTCCACCATGGCCTTGCCGAAGAAGCCGATAGCCGCGCCCGCCGCCAGCCCGGCCGGACCCAACGCCATCATCACCGAGCCGATGGGGCCAAGCCGGGAAGCAAACCCCGCCATGCCGCCCTGGATATCCTGGCTGGCGGCATTCATCGCCAGCAGCGACTTCGACGCCGGTTGCGCCGCCCCTTCAATCCTGGCCAGCGCCTTCTGGCCGTCGTTACCCAGTTGGATCAGGCTCCGCCGAACGGTTTCGCCGTCCTGCAGGGACAGACGGATGGAGACGGATTTGGTTGCCATGGATCAGGTCTCGGTTTGAACCTTGGCGGAACCGGCCACCATTCCCCGCTCGACGAAAGGCAGCAGCCGAACCAGCAAAGGCCGGTCGTAACCCAGTGCCTCGGCCTGGATCAGCAAGGCGGGAAGGTCGAGCCCGGTGATGCCGCCACGCGGGCCGATGCGGATGGCGCCGATGGCCCCGGTCAGCAATTCCCAGGCTTGCCAGCCGGATTCACTCAGGGGGGTGTTGCGGTCATAGGGGCAGTCGCAGTTTCCACCGCAGCCTCGGCAGTAGTCAGGCCCGCCGCCGAAGTGCCATTCGGCGCGGGCCTGGAGACGTTTCCCTCGGCGATGACCGTTTCATGGGTTTCGGTGTATTGGACGACGAAGGACTCGGCCATGCGGGGAAGCTGCATCAGCTCGGCGATGGCGGTGTCGGTGACCTCCGCCGGTTGATCGGCCACGTCCAGCACGCCCTCCCATTTGGTGATGGCGGAACGGGCCAGACCTTGGGCAAACAACATCTGTGACAGCCCGGCCAGGGCGTCCTCGTCGGACAGATCGGGCAGACCGGTGATATCGGCCCCCGCCGCCTTGAGATCGGCATGCTCGGCGGCGATGGCACGGGCCATGCGCCAGCCGCGTGACCGGGCGGCCTCGTACACCGCCGTGGTCAGGGGACGGACGAACACCCGGACACCGTGGGGCAGATCGATCCAGTAGGGTTCCTTGGGGATGGTCAGGCGGATCATAATCAGTACCCCGCCACGTCGTTGACCAGGGTGACGCGGAGCAGATATCCCGCCACCGGATCGCGGGCCGCCCGCCAGTCGTAGCTGGCCTGGATGCCGCCGGGGCCTTTGATCTCCTGCTTCTTTTTCGGCAGGAAGACGCGGGGCAGATGGAAGGTCAGGGCAAAGGCCGAGCCGGGAATGGTGAAACCATATTCCATCGCCACCGGGCTCTCGGCGGCGATGGCGGTGGTCAGCGTGGTGTCGGTGCCGAAGCGGATGTCCACCGAACCCTCGGCGGTAGCCTCGGTCTCGTCCACGCCGTCGATCAGCCCGTCAGCGCGGATGGTCTCCACCCGCTCCAGATTGTTGGAAAAGGACAGCTTGCCGCCGACCACGTTGGCCAGTTGGCCGCCACCGACCCGGATGGTGCCGCTGCCCTGGGAAAAGCGCTTCAGGGCAAAGGTCGCCGGGGTGGCGTCGATGGTGGTGGCCGCTTCGGTCTCGCCCTGGGCGATCACACCGATGCTGGCATTGGCGGCGCCGGAGCGGGCCATGTCGAAGGACAGCTTGTCCAGCTTGGCGCCGCCGTGACGGAAGAACTTCGGCGCCGCCAGTTGGGCATGGCCGATCTCGATGGCGAGGCTGGGCAGTGTGCCGCCCGAGGTGAAGACATGGTTGAAGGTAGTGTCGCCATTATCGGCGGTGGCGGGCGCGCCGAACAAGCCCTTGAGCCAGAAGCCGAGCGCCCGCACATCCAGCGGCACACCGACATCGCCCTCGTCCTTGATCGCCTCATAGAACGGATCCTGGGCATCGCGGCCCTGACCCAGCAGCGGGTCGTAGCCCAGCGGGCGCTCGGCCCCCAGGCTGGATTCCTTGAACGACAGCCTTGTATAGCCGTCGGCCGGAAGCACCCCGTAGCTCGCCTCGAAGGCAGCCAGCAGCGCGCAATCGGCGCCATAGGCCCGAGTTTTCGCCATGGGAAACTCCCATATATAAGGTGAGGCTCAGCCCAGCGGGTCGCTGGAGCCGTAATGGATGGTGACCGGTACCGTGGCGCCCAGCAGGGACGCTGCCCCGTCGATGGCGAGGCCGGAGGTCTTGGGAGCCCCCCAGTCCAGCCATTCGGCCAGACCGCCGAGGGAACGGTCGGCGGCAAGGGCCTGCCCCACCGCCATCAGCAGGACGTCCAGAGCGACGCTGTCGTCATCCTGGCCGCGCTGGAGGATCACCTCGATCTCGGCCTGGTGTTCCCAGAGATAGGTGACGGGCGACAGGATCACCTCCGGGTCGCCGGGATCGCCGTCGCGCAGGATGATCAATCCCCCGGCGGAGACCGTTTCGGGCAGCGGCGCTTCCCGTTTGACCGTGGCGCCAGGCACCGTTTCCAGCCGCGCCAGCAGGGCGGCGAGGATCTGTTCGCGGACACTGGCCATGCTTTCCCGATCTCGAATAACTGCTCATGCGGCGAATAACTCAAAATTCTCCGCAACATGTGCGGTGAATTACGTTGCTGCCTGCAGCGAATGACGGCATATTCTCCGTAACTTCTGCGGAGAATATGCCGTGTACATCTGGAGAGAAGACAACTGGCCCCAATTCCGCTGGGATGCCCAAGCGTTGCTGATGCCCCTGGCGGAAGCCCGCCACAAGCAGGGGCATCTGCTCGGCCAAATGCAGCGTCTTGGCTTCGATCTTAAGTGCGAGGCGGAACTCCGGGCTACCACCGAAGACGTGATCAAGACCTCGGAGATCGAGGGAGAACGGCTGGATATGGCCAGCGTCCGCTCTTCGGTAGCCCGGCGTTTAGGGCTGCCGGACGGCAGCGTGCTGCCCCCAGATCGCAAAATCGACGGCATCGTCGAGATGATGCTCGATGCCCTGCGCAATCACGCAATCCCCCTGGCTCAGCAACGCTTCTTCGGGTGGCATGCCGCGCTCTTCCCGACCGGGTGGTCCGGGCTGCACAAGATCACCATTGGCGACTGGCGCACCGATAGTGCCGGCCCCATGCAGGTGGTGTCCGGCCCGATTGAACGCCCCAAGGTCCATTATGAAGCCCCACCAGCCGAGCAGGTCGGGAGCGAAATCGAGCAATTTCTGGAATGGTTCAACCAGCCCCCGGCCATGGACGGCCTTCTGCGCAGCGCCGTCGCCCATCTGTGGTTCGTGACGATCCACCCGTTCGACGACGGCAATGGCCGCATTGCCCGCACCATCGCCGATCTCGCCCTGGCCCAGATGGAGGGCACTGGCCAGCGCTTCTACAGCATGTCGGCGCAGATCCAGCGGGAACGCAGCCATTACTACGAAATCCTGGAGCGGACCCAGCGCGGCAGCCTCGATATCACCGCGTGGCTGTCCTGGTTCATCCAATGCTATGGCCGGGCGATCGATGCCGCCGAAGTGGCGGCCCAGGGCGTGCTGGGCAAAGCCGAGTTCTGGCGGCGCTTCACCTCCGAACCGATGTCGGCCCGGCAGAAGGCCGTCCTCAATCGCTTCATGGACGGATTCGAGGGCAACCTTTCCGCCAAGAAGTGGGCCGCCATCGGCAAATGCTCGGTCGATACCGCCCAACGTGACATCAATGACCTACTGGAACGGGGCATTCTGGTCCGCAATCCGGGCGGCAGCAAACGCACCAGCTATAGCGTGGCCGGGATGCCGCCGGTTACGGACCCTAATTCCGCCAATTCCTGACGATCAGCTCCGGCAGCGCCGAAGCCCACCGTTCGGCGACGCCGTCCACATCTAAGCGCTTCCTCAAGCTCACCTGCGGCACCAGGATGAACATCACCACACTGGTCATCCCGCGCCCGGAGCGGAGCGCCGAGGCGCTGCCCTTGGCGAAGCCTCCCCGCTTGCCGGTGCGGACCCGCATGTTCTCGGCCACCAGCAGCGAGGGGGCACCCCGGCGGTAGATAAATCGCAACCGGCTGCCGTGCATCTGTTCCCACAGGCCGGGCGTCATGCGCTTGCCTCGGGCGCCGGTGCCGGCTGCGGGCGTGGGGATCGCCAACCAGAAGCCGTGCTTGGATTTGATCACGGCACCCTGGTCGAAGGCGCGGATGATGGTGGGAGCCCTGGTGAAGACGAAGCCCGCTGCCTTGATGCTGTTGCGCCCCTTGGGATAAAGCTCGGCCCGCCAGGTGTTGGCGAGGCGCTGGCCCATGCCAGCCTCGGTGACCTGGCGGCGAAGATCGGCCTTCAATCCGTCGGCGGCTTGGCGCATGGCGGCGGTGACGGCGTCCTCGGCGGCCTTGATTTCCTCGGCCATGATCTTGCGCAGATCGCCGGAAATTGCCGCCGCCAGTTTCATGCCGGTCTCGTATCCAAGGTCCAGACCAACCGCTCGGCATCCAGGCGGGGTTCGCCTTGGACGACGAAACTGTCGCCGTCATGGACGATCACATCCCCCGCCTGGGGTGCCGGAACCTCCCCCCGCCGAATCTCGAAGACCGCCGTCCCCGTGTGGACGGTGATGTCCGAGAACTCGATGTCGCGGTCGGGCCGTCGCACCAGGGCACGCACGGGGCTGCCCTGGTAGGTCACGGCGACGGCCATGTTCGGATCGGCGATCAGGTCGTCGATGGCATCCGCAAAGGCGCTCATCAATTCCCCGAGAACAGACGCACCGCCAGGCGGGGCCGCTTGTTGACCGGCAGGATGGACGCCTCGGTCTTGACGTCGATGGCGCTGCCGTCCTGCCGGGCCAATTGCCGGGCATACATGGGAACGCCCAGGGTGTTGACGGTCTCGATCAAATTGGCCGGGGCGCCATAAGTGACGAAGGTGTCCATGGTGCCCAGCGGGAAGGCGATGCCTTCGCCCGGCGGGATCAGGGTTTCGGTCTGGCCGGTGGAAAGGGTGACGGTGGCGCTGTATTCCTCGAACACCATGCCGGCGAAGGGGAAGCGGCGGCGGACGTCTTCCCGCAGCGGCTGAGCACCGGTCGAGGAATAATACTGGTAAGCCTGCTCGACCTTGGCATGGCCGATCAGCTTGTCGAAGAATTCCGGGCTGACCAGGGCCAGCACGCTGGTCATGGTCTCGCCCTTTAGCTCGGTCTCCACCTTGCGCAACACGTCGCGGATCTTGGCCTGGACATTGGTGGTGGCGGTGCCCAGGGCGAAATCCACCTGCTGGCGGGCAAGGCCGAATTCGCTGAAATAATCGTAGAGGGTGGACCCGCCGCCGTCGCGGACCACGCCCTTCAGCGCATTGACCTCCATGAACTCGCGGGTCTGGGCGTGCTTGCTCCGCATGCGGGTCAACTTGCGCTCCATCACCGTGGCCAGGGGATCGGCGGCATCGGCGACGCCGAAGCCGCGCACGCCCTGGACATCCTGGGGCGTGATGGAGTCGTCATGGGGAATCCACGGCACGGTGAAGGAGCGCATGGACCGGGCATCACGATTGGCGACGGTGGCCGGGCCGCCCAGGGGAACGGTGGGCAGCAGGTTGAGGACACCCTCGGCCTGCTCGATGATGACGCTGCGCTGGGTGACGCCCTCGAAGCGAAACAGCCCCATCTGGCCCAGCCGAGTATAGAGGTTGGGCAGGATGTTGATGGCCTGGGTCATTTCGGCGAGCGAGTAGCCGCCCACGTCGAAGGGATTGATGATCTGGGTCATGGGAAAGGCTCCGATCAGACGGTGGCGCGGGCAACCAGCCCCACGGTGGCAAGCTGGACAATCTTGGCGGCCCGTTCGGTGGGCTGGTCGACCGAGGCGTCGAACACCAGGGCGGTATCGGCCAGGATGACAGGGCCGCGGGCGGCGATCAGGCCGGTGGCCACGCCGTCGGTGGCGTCCACCGCGTCCAGCAGCACGGCGACGGCCACCTCCGCCCCTTCGTCCCCCACCACCTCGGCGGCGGGGGACAGGCGGTATTCACCGCTGGCGGAGATGCGGCCCAGCACGGAACCCAGGGGATAACTGGTCCCGGCCTTCAGCGTCACGGTCTCGCGGGAGTAGCTGGCGTTCAGTTCAAACTTCAGCAGATCGCCCAGGGTGGGCGAAGCGGTCAGCACATGCATGGCGGGGTGTCCTTATTTCCGGGCGGCGGCTTCGCGGGCACGCCGGACGATGGGGCTTTCGGTTTCGGACTTGGGGGCGGCTCCCGCCGGAGCGGCGGCGACCACATCGGTGGCCTCGGAGCGCTCGGCCAGTTGCTCCAGCACGGTGCGACGCAGCGCCTCGGGGCGGATGCCCTTGGCCATGGCCTCGGCGGGATCGATGGTCACGCCCAGGCGGGCGGCCTGAGCGGCGATGGCGCTGATCTCGGAATATTCGGCGCGCAGGCGCTGTTCTACCTGGGCGGTTATTGCGCCGGGCACCGGAACAATGGCTCCCGGAGTGGAGCGTTCGGTTTCGTTGATAGGGATGTCCCCCGTTTGCTCGGACATGGTGGTCTCCTTGGGTCTGGACAGGACGGGGGTACGGACGGAGGGACGGGTCAGGGATGCGCCGAGATCGGCCAGCGCTTGCCGCAGGGTACCGACCTTGTCGGCCAGCCCGGCGGCAACCGCCTGGTCGCCGCGATAGACCACAGCCTCGGTGGCCCGCACTGCGTCGGGAGACAGGCGGCGGCGCTCGGCCACCAGGGTGGCGAACTTCCCATAGAGGGCATCGACGTCGGCCTGGAGGGCCGCGCGGGCAGAGTCGGACAGCGGCTGGTGGGGATTGCCATCGACCTTGGCGGCACCGGCATGAACGAAAGTCCAGGCCAGCCCAGCCTGGGCATCGGCCCCCGATTCGTCGCGGTGGACGGCGACCACGCCGATGGAGCCGACCTCGCCGGTCTGGGTGACGTAGAGGCGGTCGGCGGTGCAGGCGATGGCATAGGCCGCCGATAGGGCCGCCTCGTCCGCCACCGCCCAGATGGGCTTGCCGCACTGGCTGCGGATGGCCTGGATGTGGTCGACCAGATCGAACAGGCCACCGACCTCGCCACCGGAAGAGTCCACATCCAGCAGGATGGCGCGGATGCCGGGATCAGTGGCCGCCGCCTCGATGGTTTCGGCGATGTCCGAATAGGCAGTGAGCCCACTTGCGGCACCCAGGTAGCCCGACCGCGCCACCAGGGTGCCGACCACCGGGATGATGGCGATACCGTCGGGCGTGACCTCCACATCGTCGGAAGGAATGGCATCCCCGTCGAAAGGCGCCGCCTGCCCGGCCAGCCGGGGACCGAGCGCGGCCAGGATCACGTCCAGCTTGCTGCGGGCGACCAGTAGCGGCGCCCCGTAGAGACGGGCCGCGAGATGGGGCAGATCGTGCATGGTGGTCCTTACGATGTCGGTGGGGGCAGCAAGAGCGGTGACGGATCGGAACCGAAGGTCAGCCCCAGCCGCTGTTCGCGTTCCCGGTCGGTGGCAATCTCGGCATCGACCTGTTCGGCGTCGTAGCCACGCTCGGCCAGTGCCTGCGTCCTGCTTTTCAGACCCGCCCCGATCTGCTCGATCTCGGCCTTGGCGTCCTTCAGCGGATCGACCCAGTCCCATTTCGGCGGCAGCCAGGAACAGGCGATGAAGCTGGCGCGGTTGCGCTCGTAGCCGGGAATGTCGAGCGCCCCGGACAGCACCGCCACATCTAACCAGCGCTGCCACACTTTCCTGCACATCTGGTGGACCATCACCGAGTGCTGCCATGCCTCGACCCGGCGGCGGAACTCCAGCAGCGCCATGCGCGAGTTGGAGTAATTGGCCTTCAGCATGTCGTTGCTGAGGTAGGCGTAGGGGATGCCGGTGGCGGCGGAGATCTGCAGCAGCGTCCGGTACTCGAACGGCTCATACGATCCGCCGACATCGGCGGGGGCCGAGGTCTGGATCTGCTCGCCCGGCTCCAAGGGCACTACTTGGCCGGGCTGGACCTCGACGATGCGGTCGCCGGAACCATCGTCGGCGGGCACCATGTCGATCACGTCGGCCGGGGCCGGAGAGATCACGAACATGGCGTACATGGCCGCGATCTTCTTGCGCTCCAGTTCGGCGTCGTCGTACTGATCGAGCAGGAACAGCTTGACGATGGCCGGGGCCAGCCTGGAGACGCCGCGAAGCTGGCCGGATTCCACCGGGTCGATGACGTGGATGATCTCGGCGGCCGGCACCCGCACCATTTCGCCGACCATGCCGGGATCGGTGAGATCACCGGGATGACGCCGCAGAAACCAATACGCCGCCCGCCGACCGATGCGGTCGAACTCGATGCCCTGACGGATGGTGTTGCCGTTGGGAAGAACCTCGGTTCGGGTCAGCGGCAGCATCTCGGACGGCAGCATCTGAAGCTGCAACGGCACCGTCAGGCCGTCTTCCGGGCGACGCGGGCGCAGGCGGAAGAACACTTCCCCGGCGATGAACACCTCGCGGGCGGCTCGGCGCTGCTGGCCGTAGAAATCGGTCAGCTCCTCGGCGTCGGACTCGTCGGTCCAGGCCAGCCAGAGCTGCTGCACCAGGGCCTTCAGATCCTTGTCGGCGATCAGGGATGACGGCTTGATGCCGGTGCCGACGGCATTGCCGGTCCAGCTTTCGGCGGCATTGAGGGCATAGCCGTTATTGCGCACCAGATAACGGGCTCGCGCCGTGATGTCGGAACCGGCAGCCGCGATCAGGGTGTTGACATGGGCGCGGCTGGGCTGGAAGCCCTTGAGCCGGCGGCTGCCCTGGGCGGCCTCGAAGCCGCCGATCAGGGCACCGAGGCGACGGCGGAAACTCCCCAGCATGGTCACAGCCCCTTGGTGGCGACGGCGAGGATGCGCCGACGGGGCTTCTTGCCCTCCAGCATGGCGATACGGCGGTCGAGATCGGCCAGCACATGGTTGGCCTGGGTCAGGTCGTATTGGACGGTGCGGTCGCCCACCGTGACGCGGGCCACCAGGGAGTTGCGCCTCGCCAGCACCTTTTCCCGCTCGGCCTTCATTTCGTCGAGAGTCATGATCAGTGCATCCCGCTGAACTTGATGATCCGCCGGGGGCGACGGACGGTGCGGCGGATCTGACCCGCCTGGGCTTCTTCGGGTTGAACCGTCTCGGACGGGCCAATCTGGGCTTCCAGATCCCGCCACTTGGCCTCCGACCAGCGGTCGGCACCGACGATCCAGACGGCGGCGCGGGCATAGACCCGGCAATCCAGCGCCTCGTTGCGTTCGCGCAGCTTCTGCCATTCCAGCTTGGTGAAGCCGCGTCGGTTCTTGACCGTCACCAACTGCTCGGCGACGAACTGCTTGCACCACTCCGAGTCCGCCCACGATGGCAGATGCACCGTTCCGGCCGGGAAACGGATGCCCGAGGCCAGTTCCTCGTCGGTGGGCCGCTCCAGGCGCAAGTACCGGTAGGTCTCCGACTTGAAGGTGGACACCGCCACCGTCCAGAGGCGGGCACCACGGCGCACCTTCTTGCCGCCCTCGGTGGCGTCCACATAGGTGGGGCCCGACACCGGGCTGGAGCGGTTGAAGCCCTCGACGCCCTTGATCGGCGAGACTTGGCCTACGCCCATCCGGCGAGCCCAGGTGTAGACCGCCGAAGCCTCGTAGCCGCTGTCGATGGCGAGGCGGGCGATCTTCAGGGCGGCGCCGTTGGCATGTTGCCAGGTCTTCGCCAGCACCTGCTCCAACGCAGTCCAGGTTTCGGCATGTTCCGGCCCACCGTCGATGACGATGTGGTCGATCAGCCAGCTTTCCAGGTTGCGGCCCCAGGCCCAGACATCAATCTCGACGCGGTCCTTCTGGACATCGGCCCCGGCGGTGAGGAACAGGGCGCCTTCCGGCACACTGCCATTGGCCCAGTTTTCGCGGCGGTCGTAGAGCCGCTGCCAGTCGGGGGCCTCGCCGGATTCGGTCCAGGTTTCGCCCAGCACGGTGTTCTTGAACACCCGCAGCGCATCGTCATTTCCTTGTGCCGCTTCCCACAGGCGGACGATGTCCCGCCACGATTGCCAGCCCGGCGGTGAATACAGCGCCGAGATGTGAAAGCCGATGGTACCGGGATCAGTGCCCGTGGCCGTCGCCTGCCAAACGCCTGCCGCCAGCATCGCGCCTTTGTGGTGCTCGGCGATCTCCTGCTCGCAGGCTTCGCAGTGATAGCGCACCGTCTCGGGGCGGCCCTTGTCCCAGCGCAGCCGCTCGAATTTCAGCCACTGCATGGTCCCGCAATGAGGGCACGGCACGAAGAACCGCCGCTGATCGCTGGCCTCGTATTCCCGCTCGATGCGCGACATGCCCCGGATGGTCGGCGTCGAGGCCAGGAACACCTTTCGGCGATGGGCGAAGGTCAGAGACCGCGCCTCGGCCAACCCCACCGGATCGCCTTCGTCGTCGGCGGAAGCCGGATAGGCGTCGACCTCGTCGAGGAACAGGTAACGGGCCGGCATGGAACGCAGGCCCACCGCGCTGTTGGCGCCGGTCAGCACCAATGTGCCGCCAGGGAAATCCTTTGACAGCATGGTATTGCCGGCGTCGCGCGAGCGGGCCGGTTTGACCCGTTCCCGGATGGCCGGGCTTTCCTCGATCAGAGGGTCGATGCGCTGGCGCGACGCCCGCTTCGCCATCTCCACCGTCGGCTGGACGCACAGCATCGGCCCCGGCGCATGGTGGATGACGAAGCCGATGAAGCAACACCCGGCTTCGGTCGCCCCCACCTGGGCCGCCTTCATGAACACCACCCGCTGTACCGGATTGGTAGGCGACAGCGCGTCCATGATGTCGCGCATGTAAGGGGTACGGGCCGTGCGGTACCGGCCCGGTTCCGCCGAGGCCCGGCTGGACAGCATGCGGTGCTGATCGGCCCATTGGGACACGGTCAGGCGGGGATCAGGACGCATCCCGTCCTGCCATGCCAGCAGCACAGCATCGGCCCCACGGAACCCATACGCGTCATCGGAAGTTCGGCTCGATGGCGGCGAGTTCGTCGAGATGGGCGTGGACATGGGCTTCCAGCAGGGTCTGCATCACATGCGGGTCGATCCCGATCTCCGCCGCCATCTGCCCGGCCACCCGGGCGGGCCAGGTGATCCAGGAATCCCGTTCCTGCCGGGCCAGCTTGAACACCAGGGCGGTGGCCCGTGCCCGGTCGACCACCTCATCCTTGAGGCGATCCACCTGGATGCGGGCTTTCTGGGCTTTGGCGACTTCGTGGGCGGTGCGGGCCTGGGCGAAGGTGGCGCCGGCGGCGGCGGCGACCGGGACAACCGGGGTAGTTTCGCGCTGGGGCGTAGGTGTCGGGGAAGCCGGCGCTTCAATGACCGGCTTCGGGGCAGAAGTAGCCCGTCGGCCAGGGTCGGTCTGGGCATCCCAGGCGGCGTCGGCCTTTACCGGGTCGATGGTGCCGTCGGGCTCCTGGGGAATCCGGCCCGTTTGCACCGCCTTGCGCACGGCGGTATGACTGACGCCACGCCTGCGGGCATATTCTCGAACGGACACCCCCATGATCGAAGCCTTAAAACGAAAGGAAATGATCCGCTATTCCAGTTGATGTGCCGGGCCGACAGAGCGATGGATGGTCCCACGAACAGAGGAGACCACCATGCCCAACACCATCCTCCCCACCGCCAATATTGATTGGGGCTTTTTCGGCACCTTGGGCGATCACGCCGACCAGGCCGAAGCCTGGAATTTGGCGATGCCTGCGATCCAACTCGCCACCGGCTGCCCCGACACGGCGGTACGCGATTTCCTCGACAGCACCCAAGGCCGCCACTTCGCCGACGACGTCGCGAACGGATTGTTTCGCGGTCTCGGGCTGGCGGCGGCGATCGATGCGGCGGTGGCCCGCTGGATGGTCTGGACCATCAGCCGCCACACGGCGCGGGAAACCGGAATCCCGCACGGGCTGCCCTACCTCACCGGCTTCGTCACCCATTTCGAGGTCATGGCTGACGCGGCAGCCTGAGGTCCGGCCTCGCCGGCAGCACCGTCAAGAAAGGAGATACGGATGACTGATTCCACCGAGATCGACCGCCTGCGTGCCGACAATGCCGCCATGGTGGGAACGTTGCGGGCCATCGACCGCGCCGCGACCGAGATAGAAGCAACGGATGGGCCTGCCGATGACCGCGCCATGTGGACGGCCATTTACGAGGCCCGGCGTCTCCTGGCCAACATGGCCGCCTGACGCCCTTGGTTCCCGCATCGCCCGACCGGGTCCGCCCGGTTGGGCTCGGGGTGGTACTGGGCGCGGATTGACCGCGCCGTACCCCGAGAGGAACCGAACCATGACCCAGATTCAGCTATCCGATACCCAGTCCGTCATCCTCGCCGCCGCCTGCGCCCGCGAGGGCGGGCTGGTCCTGCCGATCACCGCATCCTTGAAGGGCGGAGCGGTCGACATGGTGCTGACCAGCATGATCAAGAAGGGCTTGATCGAGGCGATTCCGGTTGAAGCCGGTGCCCCGGTCTGGCGCGAGGACGAGGATGGAAGCCCGCTGACGCTGGTCGCCACGGCCGCCGCCTACATGGCGTTGGGCATTGTCGCCGACACGGGCGCGGACTCAGGCCCGGAAGAAGAACCGGCGGCTGACATGGCCGACGAGGCAGAATCCCCGCCCACGGACGCCCACGTCGCGAAACCGGCCCGTAAGCCCCGCGAAGGCACCAAGCAGGAGGCCCTGATCGCCATGCTGAAGCGGCCCGAAGGCGCCAGCATTGCCGAGATTACCGCCGAGTTTGGCTGGTTGCCACATACGGCAAGGGGAGCAATCGCCGGTGCCTTGAAGAAGAAGCTGGGCCTTGACGTCACCAGCGAGAAGATTGAAACGAGGGGCCGGGTGTACCGGATTGCTCAGAATGCGGAAGCCGCAGCCTGACGCTCCACCTCGGTCAACAGCAACATTGCGAGATCGAGGGCAGTGCGATCACCCGCCCTCGATACGTCATTCACCCGATCCTGTGCCCTGGCGACGGCATTGATGCCGTAACGCGCCAGCATCTCGGATGCGGCCTTGGCCACATGCTCGGGGTCAACCGCCATCGGCTACAGCGACTTCTTCAGCGCCGCCGAGGTGCTGAACTTGATCGAGGTCGAGGCGGCAATGTCGATGGTCTTGCCGGTCCGCGGATTGCGACCCTGGCGGGCCGGGCGCTCGGACTTGGAGAAGGAGCCGAAGCCGATGAGGCTGAAGCGGCCCTCGGTCTTGACGCCTTCGACGATGGTGGCCAGCACCGCTTCGACAGCGGCATCAGCCTGGGCGACAGTGCAACCAGCGGCTTGGCGGATGGCCTTGGACATGGCGGATTTACTCATGATGCTCTCCCCTCGGAAATCAAGGCCGGAAGAGTAGATTCAGAGGCGGCCGAATCCAAGCCCGCAATATCATCCTCATAGCAGCCGTTCAAAGACCCGCCGCAGCAAGTAACTCCTGATCAGCGAGACCACCAAAAACACCAAGCCGATGGCGAGATCATCGGCCAGGGTGATGTGAATGCCAAAGATCGGGAATACCACCACCTGGGTGGCGACCGCGATGGCGTAGCCGATCACCACGTTGGCAACGGCCTCGACCATGGACATGCTGCGTGATTGACGCAATCGATCACCTTATTGAAATCTCACGCTTAATCGACTTGATCTGTCGGCGACATAGAGCGGTACTGGCCCCACCACAACGGAGGCCAAGAACATGAAAGCCCGAGACCAAGTCCTGACCGAGATTGCCACCCAAATCCTCGACCTCGAAACCCTGGACACTCGCAACAGCGACCGCCTCGACTTCCACGAGTTGTCGGTTTGGCAGATCAAGAAGGCCCTGGAAGCCGCATTTGCCGCTGGCCAGGAGGCGAAGTGACCATGGCGGCCCGGTTGACCGTCCGCCCCGCCGCTGCCCTGAAGGCCCATCCTCAATGGTCGCAGACCGATTTCGAGTACTTCCGGGGCCGGGGCTATTCCAACCAGCAGATCCTGGAATTCTGGAACCGTGATCTGCGGCTCGGCTGCAAGCCGCTTGATTGGAAACCTACCGACGCCAAGTACCAGCATTCCTTACGCCGGATCACCCGGCGCTGACCGCCTTCCCGGCGGCGATGTCGTCGAAGCAGCGGCCATCACCATCCAGAATGGCCTTCTGTCCGGTCATCTTCTGCCAGCGGCCGACGGTCACATCGGCATAGGCGGGGTTCAGTTCCAGGGCGAAGCAGACCCGGCCGGTGGTCTCGGCGGCGATCACCGTGGTGCCGCTGCCTGCGAAGGGCTCGTAGACCGAATCGCCCTCGGCGCTGTTGTTGAGGATCGGACGGCGCATGCATTCCACCGGCTTCTGGGTGCCGTGAACGGTGGCCTCGTCCTCATCGCCGTTATTGCCGATGGCCCAGATGGTGGCCTGATCCCGCGCCCCCTGCCAATGGCCGGTGGCGTTCTTGCGCACGGCATAAATGCAGGGCTCATGCTGCCAATGGTAATCGCCGCGGCCCAAAACGAAGCGATTTTTCGACCAGATGATCTGGGCGCGGATCTTGAAATCATTCGCCTCCAGGCTGTCGGCTACCGTCTTGGCGAAGATGGCCGCGTGCCAGACATAGGCGACCTCTCCGGGGAACAGTGCCCAGGCTTCGCTCCAGTCGGCGCGGTCGTCGTTGGCGACCTTGCCGGTGCGGGCTGAGGACGACACACCCGCCTGATTGCGCCATTCCGGGTCATATTCGACGCCGTAGGGCGGATCGGTCACCATCAGGTGTGGCTTGGCCCCGGCCAGCAGCCGATCCACATCGGTGACCACGGTGGAATCGCCGCAGAGCAGGCGATGGTGGCCCAAAATCCACAGATCACCCGGCCGCGTCACCGGATCGGCTGGCGGTTCCGGCACTTCATCCTCGCCGGTTCCATCACCCTGGCCGTCGCCCTCGTCATCAAGGGGGGCCATCAGGGCGTCCAACTCCTCGTCGGAGAAGCCGATGACGCCGAGATCGAAGCCATCGCCATTCAGCGCGTGCAATTCGGCCGCCAGGGTCTCTTCATCCCAGCCCGCATTGAGTGCAAGCTTATTGTCAGCCAAAATATAGGCGCGGCGCTGGGCCTCGGTCAGATGGTCGAGGATCACCACCGGCACCGTATCCAGGCCGAGGGATTTGGCGGCGGCCAGTCGGCCATGACCGGCGATGACATTGCCCCGGCTGTCGGCCAGCACCGGATTGGTCCAGCCGAACTCGATCATGCTGGCGGCGATCTGAGCGACCTGGCCGTCCGAATGGGTCCGCGCATTGCGGCCATAGGGGATCAACCGGTCGATGGGCCAATGCTCGACAGAGTCTGGAAGCGGATGGGTCATTGTCATTTTCCTGCGGCCTGGATGCGGCGTCCCAGCCAAGCCATGACGGTGGTGGCCATGGAATTCCCCAGCCCGCGATACCTTGGGCCGTCGGGGCACCTGTCCGCTGGCTTTCCGCGCCAAGGGATGCGGGTGTAATCGTCGGGAAATCCCTGTAGCCGCTCGCATTCGCGGGGCGTCAATCGGCGCACCGCCATGCCGTGCTGGACCGCCAACTGGCCACCGGCATTGTCGCGGCCCAAGGCCGACATGGCCCGCAGGGTCGGCGTGACGCCATCGGCCTCAGCGGACTGGAACCCGGTGCCAGCCTTGCAGTCGAAGGCGACATAGGTCTGCTGTTTGGTCCCAGGCTCGGCGGCCAGGGCACCGGCAACGTCCAGAGGGCGAACCTCGTCCCGCTGATTCTGGGTGAAGGCCACGTAGCTGCGGCTCGATCCGCCGCTGGCAGCCCGGAGGCTGACGAGGTTGTCGGCGTCGACTTCCGCCTGCGCCCCGCCGTCCCGGCCGCGCAAATTGAAGGTCACCGGCACCAGCGGCGTGCCGCGTCCGGTGCCGTCTTCCGAGGCGTCGAAGCCTTCGCCGCGAAGGGAATGGGCAATCAGCGTGTCGGTGCAGTCACTATCGACGCCACGAGCCAGATCACGGGCCCGCAGGGTGGTGGCGACAAAGGTCTCGCTCTCGAAATCCATCCGCCCGCTGGCCGACGCGCAGGCATTGAGCGCGGTGGCCACCTCGATGGGACCGGAGGTGTTGTTGCCGCCGAAGGCCTCGGCGATCAATCCCCCGTCGATGTCGAAATCGGTGCCGAGCCCGCCACCGCCGCGAGTGCGTGCGCTAATTGTCGGGGCAATGCCTTGCCCCGCTTCTCGGCTCGGCGGATGATCCCGGCGCACGCCTTTGCGCTCAGAAAGTACCGCGACGGGATCGGCCCGGTCTCGAGGACCTGCCACAACGAACACACGGCGGCGGCGTTGGGCCAGGCCGAAATATTGGGCGTCGAGGACGCGCCACGCGACTGTGCGCGTGGGTCCAGACACAACACCAGCGTCCGTCCATTTGCCCCCTGGTGGGAGCAGCGGACCATCTTCGCCGGCCAATCCGCCCAGAAGGCATCCGAAAGCGTTATCGCGGGTGGACAAGGCACCCGGCACGTTTTCCCAAATTGTGTAGGCTGGGTCGATGGCATTGGCGAGGTCCACGAATTTGAGGGCAAGGTTGCCACGGGCGTCGTCGAGCGACTTGCGCAGGCCCGCCACCGAGAACGCCTGGCAGGGCGTTCCACCCACCAGGACGTCGATCTTGCCCCGCCATGCCCGACCGTCGATGGCGGTCATGTCGCCCAGGTTGGGCACTGCCGGGTAATGGTGGGCCAGCACGGCGGAGGGGAATGGTTCGATCTCGGCGAAGAAAGCTGGCCGCCAGCCCAGGGGTTCCCAGGCGACCGTCGCGGCCTCGATCCCGCTGCACACCGAACCATAGACCAGCCCTTCGGCGGCCAAGGCGCACGACATCGCGCCGTTGGCCGGCGGGAACGGCTCGGAGAGAGCAAGCTGCATGGGGGTGGAAACCTGGGCTGATGGAAACTGGAAACCGGCAGGTGGAAACCCGGTCAGGTTTCCAGGGGTGCTTTCCACCCTGGTTTCCAGGCCCCCGGATATGCGAAAGGCGCGCTGTCCTTGGACAAACGCGCCTTTGGGCTGGAAACTGGAAACCTAAGTGGAAACCCAGATTTTTTGGCTGTCGCTAGCGAAATCCGGCGCTGATGCCCCCCGCATAGCGTGTGCTCCAGGGAGGACCCGTTCAATCTCAGGAAGGAGTCTAGCTCATCACCATGGCCGCGGTCCCGACCAAAAATGTCTCACTTTTCACTTTCTCGTTTCTTCATCCGAGAGGCTGGTGGGGGGCATTCCTGCCACCCCGCCGCCCGCTCGCGACTTCCGTCATCGTGCCCAGAATTTATCACTCGGCCGGTGAATCCGTCCTGGCCAGAAATGTCTCATTTTCATTTTTCTGCCGCAGGGCGTTGACACGCTCGACAAGGTGCCCGCGCGCTCGTTTCCCCGGCACCTTGTTCCCGTTCAGCCTCCAGGCGATGACGCACAGCGCGTACATCCAGTGCCTATGAACGGTGGCTCGGGACAGCCCTACCTTGCCGCAGATGGCCTTCCAGCGATCATTGTTGGCTCGATGCCAGACGATCTGGGCGTCGATTGGGTCGAGCCACCGCAGCCATTCGAGTGACTGGTCCATGCGAGTGATGGCGGCGGCCGATGGCGGTGGCCGCCGCAACTTCACCTCGGCCACGCCATAGGATTCCCAGTACTCGCGCACCATCGGCGGCCAGGTGCAGACATAGCCCTGCACGCGGGTGTCGGGCAGTCGCCCCAGCACGTCGGCGGCCTCGGTGATGCGGTCCTCCACCTCGCTGGGGGAGAGTTTGAGTTCAGCCATGGGACGCCTCCTGTCCAGGACGCTTGCCATAGAGCTTTTGCCCAAGCTGTCGGATGAGTTCACGTTCGGGCCAGGTGAGACGCTGGTCGTCCTCGGCGATGACCAGGACGCCGCGCTCCTTCCAGCCATCCTGCTTGACCTGCTCGGGGTCGCGGCGGTTGCCGCCGAAGCCAGGGGGATGCCACTTCATCGCACACCTCCCTGGGTGTCGATGGCCCAGGACAGGATGGCCAGGGCGTCGGCCTCGTTATCGTCCTCGGGATTGAAGCCGCGCGCTTTCATGGCGGCGATCACCGCGTCCTTGCCGGCATTGCCCTTGCCGGTGGCGTGGCGTTTGATGGTGCCGACCGGCACGCCCTGATAGGGGATGTGGTTGAGTTCGCACCAAGCGGTGAGATGGGCCAGGAAGCCGCCGAAAATGTGGGCTGCATCGGTTCCGGCATGGCGGCGGACTTCCTCGAAATATACCGCGCTGATGCCCTTGGCGCCGCCCAGCAGGTGGTCGAGCCAGGAACGGAAGCGCAGGTAGCGCATGCCGCCGCCTTCGAAGCGACCGGGGCGGAACTCCATGGTGCCGGAGACAGTGGCGCCGTCGGCAAGGCGCATGGCCCAGCCGGTGGTGGTGCCCAGGTCGAGGGCCAGTACGGCGCCGGAAGCATCGGCGTCATGGCATGGCTGGGGTTTGGTCAAAGCTGTCATGTGGTCCTCCAGATTTGAGCTTGGAGGGGCGACAGCACCGCCGGGCCGATGGCGGTGCTGTCGCTCAAGATTGGCAGGGAGAAATACGGCGCAAAAACGGATGAATCCCATCGGCCGCCGGGATGGCGGGCGAATTCTTCAAGATAGAGTGAATTTTTCAAGGGCGCCCATAACGGGTCAACCCATTGATTCAGTATATGTAATTTCAAATAATTCAATAATTCAGACAAGAGGGAATAGAGAGATGGCGCCCGCGCCACGCACCTGCGTGCGGGGTCTCTGGTTGAAGAATTGAAGAATTTGAAGAATTCCTCAGAACCCCAGTTAGAACAGGGGATTGGGCCGTTCCGTGTGGCCTGATGAATTTTCCAACCGTTGAAGAATTCCCTCATCACCATGCCTCCCGTCCGGTCGTGCGGAACGATATGGTCGGCTTGGTCACCGTCGCCGTCATGATCGGCTCGATGATTCCGGCTTCCACCAGAACAGCGATCACCTCGTCGCGTTGCCGCCGATCGAGGAATTGGCTGCGGCGGATCAACTCGCTCTTGGTGAGGCCGGTCGCACCAGCACCCCGGACGATCTCCAGGAGGCGCTTGTGGTTGCGCTCAATGTCGTTGTCTGCGACGCGGCGGCCAATCTCAACCATGGTGCGGTCGGCGCAGGTGCTGACGAACTGAATCGCCCATTCGGCATCGTCGGCCCGGATCACCGGCCTCACTGGATCGAATGAGACAGCACGGATCAGGGCGACCCTGGTGGCGTTCTCGGCAATGCGGGCGAGGATCGGTGTGAACGGCGTGCCCAGAGCCTCGCGCAGCCGGACGGTGATATCGCGGGACAGATCCCGGAAGATGGCCTTGGCTTGCGGGTCCATGGGCACGGTCATCGGATCGACGGCGGTGGTGGGGTCGGCCGTCAGTCCCGAGAGATTGCCCGCCGCCATTCGTCCAGCACCGGCGGCGATCAGCTTGAGACTCTTGATCAGGGCGGGCGGCGCCGAACGGATGCCGGTGTCGTTGTTCTCGTCGGGGTATTGGTTGCCGCTGGCGATGACGATGAAGCGAGCCAGTGAGCCATCGACCACGTTGGCCGATTGCAGGGCATTCCAGAATCGGGTCGGTGCGGTGGTGCCGTAGACGCACAGGCATGGCTGATTGATGTCGCGCCGTTCGTTCTTGCCGTCGCGGTTGGCGTATTCTGCACCCAGGAACACCCCGCCGGCCGATGTATACAACTCCGTCATGTTGTCGAGGATTTCGGTGAGATGGCGTGGGCTGCGCTTGCGGTCGGCGATGCCCTCCAGGAACATCCCGAACTCGTCGATCTGCAGCAGCATGGCGGGCTGGCGATGCAGGGCGGTCAGCAGGCCGGCGCCGGAGGCGATTTTGTTGCCGCCGAGATACTGGGCGAGATTGGCTTGGAAAAACGTCTCGTTGATGATTTCGCGACTGTGGTTCTTGCCCGAGCCGCTGTCGGCCAGGGCGATGACGTAGAGGTTGGAGCGCAGGTTGCTTTCGGTCCGGTATTTGCGGCCCATCAGCGCGCCAATGGCGCACAGGCTGGCACCGAGCGACAATTCCGGCTGGGGGCGCCGAGCGGTGGCCAGCATGTAGGTGACCATGTCGCCCAGCACGCCGTCGGGAATGGTGAGATCGAACGGCTGCACCGGCGCTGTCGGTTCGGCGGGAATGGCCGCGAGTTTGGCCAGCAGACCGGCGGCGGGATGGACCTCGTCCTGGGACGTGCTGCCATCCAGCACCAAGGTGAGATTCGGCTGCCAGCCGCGCTCCATGGCATGATGGTAGAGGGTGCCGGCACCGATGGTGGTGGGGCGGAAGCTGGCCCAGGCCTTGGCGGTGGCGGCGGGGACATCCTTGGCCGACATTGCCGACCAGGCCGCAAACAGTGATGCCCCGTCTTCGCCGATGGCTCCCTTCATCGCCATGCCGATGCGCACCCAGGAATCGTATTCGAGATCGGCGTTGGGAATGTGGGCGAGCGCGGATCGCACCGCTGCCAGGGTGCCGCGCTGGGGGCTGGTGGACGGCATTGAGACGGACGGCGACACCAGGGTGGCCGGGCGCAGATCATCGGGCAGCAGGGCGATGGCGGCATCGAGCCATTGGCGGACGGATTCCTCGGTGACTACCGGCAGATCGTCGAGCGCCACGGTGAGCGGCGAATCTTCCGGCCACACATAGGACTGGCCGGTATCCGGGTGGATGGCGAAGGCGACGAATTGCCGCCCCTGCGCCAGGATCTCCAGCGGCGCCCGTTTGGGGCCGGAGAATGGCACATCGGCCCGATACACCAGCAGCCGCTTGGGGGCCTTGCCGATCCTGAGCAAGGGCGTGTCGCCCAGCATGTCGCGGGCAAGCCGCTCCAGCCGGTGGGCGATGTCGGGATCGAGCACGTCGATATCGATGCCGACCAAGGTGCCGCAGGCCAGCCCGATGGCGGCATCGGGCCAAGTGGCCCAGGTCTCGACCTCGATCAGGGTGGTTGGGCGGTCGCAATGGCGGGTCCAGGCCGGGTAATCGCACCAAGCGCCGGCCTGGAAGCGTCCAGGCTTCTTGGTGCCCGGCCAGATGGGGATCGCCGGATAGCCGTTATCCACCAGCCGTGCCCCGAACCGGGCCATGAAGTCTTGGGCGGCCTCCATCAGAATGGCACCTCCCCGGCCATGCCGTCGAGACGTCCCCGGTCGCGGCCGGCGAGATCACGCAGATGGTCGCAATAGCCGGTGATCACCGCCTCGACGAAGGTCTGCCATTGCTCTGGCGACAATGCCGCCAGATCGGTCTTGGCGATGCTGTCCAGATACTCGCCGCCCATCTGTCCGCCATGCTCCATGGCGGTGATCTCGTTGGGGGTGGGATCGATCATGGTTCTTCTCCAGCGGGCGATGGTGTCGAGACAGGTCATGGAGCAGGCGGCTTCGGGCGGGCCACGCAGCCGGGCAAGACGCGGGATAAAGCCGAAGCCGCGCCCCTCGCGGTTGCAGACGGCACAGATCATGTGAATCTCGCGCCGGCCACCTCGGTGAACCGGCCGCTGGGGCGCACCGCGATCTCGATCGGCACCCTCAGGCTGTCGGCTTGCATCAGCGCCTGCTCGACGGTGGTGGGGACTGGCAAGCCGGGTGCCCGCTTCTGCCACCACTGCACCGCCTTCTGGCGGGCATAGCCGTCATGCTCGATGCACACCCATTCGCGGTGGCGGACCATGCCGCAGAGATAGCTGACCAGCATACTGGGGGGCTTGCCGGGCTTCTCGTGCAGGTGGTAGGAGATGTCGGACACCGACACCCATTGCGGCAGGCCGGTGGACAGCACCTCCAGCGTGCTGGCGGTAGCCTCGATCTTGAGTTCAGGCGGGGGGAAGTCATGGCCGCAATCGGGGCATTTGCGCATGGCCGCCGCCAGGATACTGTCGCAGCCGGGACACACCTTGGTCGGCGGCTCGCCATCACCCTTACCGGGAGCCGAGGGCATTACCGCATCGATGGGACCGTGCAGGGCGACGTTGCCGGCAAAGTCCAGCACCAGACAGTTGGATTTACCGGGTGACAGCCTTGTGCCGCGTCCGGCCATCTGGACATAGAGGCCCGCCGATTTGGTCGGGCGCAGCATGGCGATCAGGTCGACGGCGGGGGCGTTGAAGCCGGTGGTCAGCACCCCCATGGAGGCCAGCGCCCGGATTTCACCGCGTTTGAAGGCGACGATGATCCGGTCGCGCTCCCCCTTGGGGGTGTCGCCGAAGATAGTGGCGCAGGAAAACCCGCGATCCCGAATGGCTTGGGCCACATGCTCGGCATGCTCGACCCCGGAGCAGAACGCCAGCCAGGAGCGACGGTCCTGGCCGTAGGCCACCACCTCGTCGATGGCGGCACGGGTGATGGAGTCCTTGTCGACCGCCGCCTGAAGCTGGCTGGGGATGAATTCGCCGCCACGGCTGCCGACACCGGTGACGTCCAACTTCGTCGCGGCGGATTTGCTGACCAGCGGGCAGAGAAATCCCGCATCGATCAGGTCACGCACCGACACCTCGTAGGCGATGTCGGTGAACAGTGCGCCACCGCCCTCGTGCAGCATGCCGCTGTCGAGGCGATAGGGCGTGGCGGTAAAGCCAATCACCTTGAGATGGGGATTGATCCTGGCCAGAGTGTCGAGGAAGCGCCGGTACATGGTGTCGGAGGCGCAGGGGATCAGATGGGCCTCGTCGATCAGGACCAGATCGCATTGTTGGATGTCATAGGCCCGCTTGTGGATCGACTGGATGCCGGCGAACAGGATGCGGGCGCCGAGGTCGCGCTTGCCCAACCCTGCGGAATAGATGCCGGCGGGAGCATCGGGCCACAGGCCGATCAACTCGGCATAGTTCTGGGCGATCAGTTCGCGGACATGGGTGACCACCAGGATGCGCTGATCGGGCCAGTTCTCCAGAACCTCCTTGATGAAGGCAGACAGCACCAGAGCCTTGCCGCCGGCTGTCGGAATGACGATCAGCGGGTGCCCGGATTTCCGGCCGAAATAGTCGTAAATGGCGGTGAGGGCCGCCTGCTGATAAGGGCGGAGCGTCAGCATGGCACCCTCCCGTCGATCCAGGTGGTGCCAGTCTTCAGGCGGTAGACGACGTGATCGTCGCCGGCGTCCATGGGCTCGCCCGGCACCAGATCGGGAATGTAGAGATGAAGCTCGCAGCCGCGCCGCTGGTCGGCGGAGGAGAGGCCACGGTCGTGGCGGGCGCAGTGCCAACCACCCTCCACCGGAGTCGAATGCAGGCAGGTGCGGCAATTGCGCTCGGCGGCGCCGCCGTCATGGCAGAGGGAATGGTGTTCGCACCACCGGCATTGCCACCATGCCGGATCGGCCGATAGCCGTTCCGGCGGACGGGCGGCATTGATGACGCGACCGGCAATGGCCACCAGGGTTTCGCCCACGGCCCTGTCGGCCAGGATGCGCTCGACGTAAATCTCGTCGGTATCCTTGCACACCGCCACATACATGGCCCGCGTCATGCCGGTGAGGTGGAGATAGACCTGCATCTGGGCGAAGTGCCGCGGCTTGGACTCCCGCACGCCTTGGCGCTTCAGATCGGCGAAGGACTTGGCCGAGTGGGTCTTGAATTCGAGCACATGCCAGGTCTTGGGCGCCTCCAGTAGGCCCAGGGCCACGCCGTCGAGCGAGCCGCCGAAATGCCCGCCATGGGCCTCGACCCGCCATTGACGCCCGGATTCGGGATCGACCTCCAGCACGGTGGCGCCGGTGCGGCGCAGGTCGCGCACGATGCGGGCCTCCTCCAACTGCCCGGTCTCGAACAGCCGCAGCACCCGGCCGGGAAAGCCGGCCCGCGTGGTCCAGCGGAAGTCGCACCACAGGGCGCGGAGGCACTCCTTGCCGATCAGCGATGCGCCGAGATGAAGGCGGAAGCCGTCCTCGGCACAGGCCTCATAGGCGGCGTAGATCGCTTCGATGGTGGGGCTAGGAGGGGGCGGCAGAGCGGTCATATTGCTGCTCCCCGCGTATCGAGACGCCGGTGGGCCTCGTCCATCACCCTTTGCCAGCCGGTTTCGTCGTAATCGGCCCGCACCACCTCGATCAGCAGGTCCTTCAAGGCATCCTTGCGGCCCGGCAGGCGGACCATCAAGACGGCGATTTCCGCCGCCTCATGCTGGCGGTGGCGCAAAGCGGTGCGGGCGCGGTGGTACCAGCGGGCGTCCATTGGCCGACGACCGGCCTGGCGGTCCATATCTGCGGCGGCAATCTCAGTGCGAATCGCGGTGATGTCGTTCTGAAGTTGGGCCAGACGCTGCCGGCACTCTTCCCTGGTGGTGGGCGGATTGCTCGGAGGTGCCTCCGCCTCTATGATCCTGTCATCCATGGATGTTCTCCAATGTCCTGGGTGGAGATGCCGCCGCCGCTCATGTTTGACGACCGGACGACGGCGGCATCGTTCCTGTTGATGCTCACGCGCTCCGGCGCCACGGCGCGGTGGCCGGGCGGGGTTGAGGGGATTGCGTCGCAGGTTTGGCCGGCGGGGTGGCCGCAGCGAGGCGGGTGGCCGGAGCGGCGGCGGCTTGGTCGAGCGGCTGATAGCGAATGGTGTTGGATTCGCCGTAGCCGTTCTTCGGCGGCTGCACCCGCACATCGGCCAGCATGGGGATCAGGTGGAGTTCCTCGCTGTCCTGGACCTGCATCCGACCCGTGGCATGGCAGATGGCCGACAGGGTGCGCTGGGCCATTTCCACCGTGCTGGGGTTGTTGTTGACCAGATTGAGGCGGTCAAACAGCTTGCGCCCCAGGGAATCGCCTTCCAGCACGTCGAGTTCCAGCCACAGGTACTGGCCCATGCCGTCCTTGGTGACGCGCATTTCGCTGGCGACGATCTGCACCACGTATTTGCCGGGAGGCAGCACGTCGGCGGATTTGGCGGGATCGACGGTGGTGGCGTCGAAATTTCCGAGATTGGCCATGATGGTTCCTTATCGGTTAGGATTGAGCTTGGAATTGGGGCATCGCGGACGCGAAGGCGTCCCACGACAGCGGCAGCACATCGGGCAGGCCGTAGCGGTTCTTGGCGAGGAAGGCGGGACGTTCGGCGGAGTAGAGCACCCGCTCGCCGGAGCCGAGAGCGCGGGTCACCTTCTTGTTGAAGCCGACATCGCTCTTGACCGTGCTGATCCGGTAATTGGCGAACAGCACCGCGTCGGAATGCTCCTGTAGCAGAGCCGCGGCGCGGGCATGCAGCTTGATGATGTAGCGGTCGTAGGGATCGTGCTCGGGGCTGTCGAAGCGCTTGATCTCGGTATGGGCGATCTGGATGATCGTCAGGCCCTTCTCATCGCGGAGCGCGTTGAGACCGTCGATATACTGACGCCACAGGTCCAGCGCCGCGACGTAGCCCTTGCCGTAGCCGGGGTCCTCGATGGATTTCCAGCCATTGTCCTTGCAGGCCCGCGCCCAGATCAGCGGCTCCAGCCAGTCGACGCTGTCGATCACCACGGTGCGGAAGTCGTTGTCCTCGGAATAGAGGGCGGCCAGCGCCTCCATCACGTCGTCGAAGCTGCGGGCCAGCGGGAAATGGGGGATGTCGAGGGTGCCCAGGCCATCCTCGGTGAGGATGAACACCGGATTGGGCGCCGCCGAAGCGAAAGTGCTCTTGCCCACCCCGGCCACGCCATGGACCAGGATGCGGGGGGATGACAGCGCGGAACTGCGCTTCAGCGATGCGAGGGATATCGCCATTATTGGATCTCCTTGGATAGTTGAAAGAACAAACTCACCGCCGGTCACCTCTGGTGATCGAGGAGCGCGGGCGGCCCGCCGCCTTGATGGCCAGATAGCTGAAGTCATCAACGCCAAGGCGGCGCTGGAGCAGGAAGACGCGCTCGGCCTCGGCCGCCTGCTGAATGCGGGTGGCAACATCGACAACCTGGCGGCGCAGCACTTCCGGCAGCACCTTGGTGCTGGGCATCCGGTCATGGCCGAGATGGCCGCGGTAATAGATCAGGGTGGCCCCTGGAGTGGCGTCGGCCAGCCAGTCGCAGATACCGTTCTCGTCCACCGGCAGGGAACGGGCAGGGAAATCAGGGTGGGGGGAAATTGCGGTCATCGTCGTCGTCCTGTTTTTCGGGTTATTGGCTATGTACCGACGCATTGGCCGGATCGTCCCAAGGGGGTGAGGCCATGGGCGCGAAGGCGCATGCGAAGCTCATGGATCTGGCGAAAGAACTCGCTGCGCGAGAAACCGGATACGACCTGGGCCGTGGCGCGATCCTCTTCGGTCAGCAGGCGACAGAGGTGCCGCAACTGCTGGGGCAGGCCGTCCAAGAACCGTTGCAGGTCGAGACGCAGGTGGATGGCGCCCGCTCCGGTGACGCCGCCTGCCCACCAGGCGGCAAGGCCGTCGTCTTCGCTGGTCTGCTCGGTATCGTCGATTGATCCACCATGTCGGCGGCGATCACGGATGAGGCGGTCGGCCACGTCCTGCCCGGCGTGGCGGATGACCAGCCTAGTGAAGGTCGGCCAGCCGGCCTGACCGTCGAATCGGGGGGCGCGACGCACCAGTTCCAGCAGCAGGTCCTGGCGGACATCGCCAATATCTGATGTCGGCAGGCGCAGGGTGCGGCCGATCCGGCGGGCACACCGATCCGCGGTGGCCAAGCCAATGCCGGTGATGTCCTTGTCGCTGATTTGCTGTTGCATTCCCATGATTGATCTCGTTCTGGATGGCGTTGATTTCGGACGCCACAGAAGCACGACAATCGAAGGGGTGGAGAGGCGGAAAGGGGAATAAAGGGGAATAAACCCCCTTTCCGCCCCTCATTAATGCCGCATAAAATAAGGCATTTCATGCCTACTTTGATAGCCACGGCGGCGGACGCTCGCCAACAATTCCGCCCCACCGGAATGACTCGACAAAGCCAGCCTTAAGGAACAATATGCGAACCATGCCGTTGACTGATTAGGTCACGGTTTGCAGCCAAGGAGCCAGCGATGGCCGTCGTGACCGCAACCTTCCCCAGCGTCTCGCCCACCGGCGAGGCGCGCCCCCTGGCCGCCAGCGCCATCTGGTCGATCGCGCGCGATGTGCGCCGCCAGATCTGCGGCGGCCTGTGGCCCAAGCCGCTTCCGGCCGACACCCTGATCCGCCGGGTGGAATTGCTGGTGATCAACGGTATTCGCTTCGAGCCGGTCTGGGACTGCGGGAACGAGGTTCACGATGAACTGGGGCGGCCTGTGGCCGGGGCCTGCGAATACGATTCCGACAGCCCCCAAAACATCTATCTCAGCCTCAATCCCGCCGTGATCGGGGATCGGTCCGATCTCGCCGCCAGCACCGCCGCTCATGAATTGGGACACGCCATATTCGATGGCCCGGCCTCGGTCATTGCCTGCCGGAGCAAATTCCGCCACGTCACCCCCGACGAGGCGCATTTCGATGCCGCCGACCCGAAGAACGAGGAATATTGGTCGGAGTACCGGGCCAACGAGTTCATGGGTGGATTGCTGGCGCCGCCAGACTTGCTTCATCGCACCATGGTGAGGCGCGCCGGTGAATTCGGCGTCACCCTGGTCAACGGCTCCGACCATGCCGGCAAACCCGGCTACCCGGTGATTGATGGACGGCGGTGGGGCATGGGCGAGCAGGATGTGCTGCTCGACGATCTCGCTGGAATCTTTGGGGTGTCCCCATCCTTCATCTGGGTCCGCCTGCGCAAGTACCGTCTCGTCACCGGCCAGGGGAGGGCATGATGCCGTTCGGATCCTATATCCGCGTCCGCCGCAATGAATTGGGCATTGGGCTCAATGATTTCGCCAGCCGCCTCGGGGTTTCCCCCGCCTATTGGTCGCGCATTGAACGGGAATGCGAAAAGCCGCCCCGCGACGATTTGATCGAGAAGGCCGCTGCCGTGCTGGGGGTTCGTCTCGATGACCTGTTTGTCGCCGCCGAGCGATTCCCGCCCGACATGCAGCGCGATGTCGCCAAGGTGGTGCGCGCCTACCGCCGCCTGCGCGCCGTCGAGGGAGGCTGATGATCATGGCCCCTTCTCCAGTCACCTATCTGACGCTGGCCGACCTGTGTGAGCGCTGGCATGTGAAGCCCACCCAGATCGCTGCCGTCGCCCTCGAAGGCAAGCTCAGGTTATCCATTCCAGTGCCGGGGGTTTTCGCCGAAATCGGGCATTACGAAGACTTCGGTGATGAAAACTGGCAACGCATCCCTGCGGATCGGCGGCGTGTCATGGGGATTTTTGATCTCTATCCCCGTGATGCATGGGGGCTTATCAAAAATCACACCGGGATCATCACCGATCTTGCTGGCGAGAATGATGGCTACATCGACCTCGAACCAGAGGCTCGCCAATCGGACTTCTCCGCTGCCGCAGACGACATCCTGATCCGGCGTGACGAGGTCGAGCGATTCGAGGCCAATAGCACACCCGCACCTCCGGATATCTCTGCCTCCAACCCGCCTGTCGTGCGTGGCGGCCCCGGTGCCCCGCCCAAATATGATTGGGATGGCTTCTGGGTCGAAGCCTGCCGACGTATCCATGATGATGGCATTCCGCCTACCCAGGCGGCGATGGTCCGTGATCTGCTCGGCTGGTTTGATGACAAGTGCGCCGCCGTGCCTGACGAGAGTACGGTCAAAAAGAAGGTTTCCAAGTTGTGGAAGGCGTTGGGGCTGGTCGGTCGGGGAGCGGCATAGCCCCCTCTTGGGACGGAATGGAGGTTGCTCCGGTACAGGGAGTCATAGGCACCACAATCAGGTTTCCTCCCATGTCCCTTGCCCTCCACCCCGACCACATGACCGCCGCCGAACGCCTCGACGAAATCGCCGAGATTCTGGCGGTCGGGGCCATGCGCCTGATGGCGCGAAAGTCCACTCGTTTATCTGCTGACGCCGGAGACTGTTCCGTCGACTTCACTGGCCACCAGAGCGTCCATGGGTCTGACCGCAATTGCAGGAGACCCCGTAAATGACAACCTCAATTCTTACCCAGGTGGCCGAATTGCCCACCCTGCCGACGCCCAGGCTGAAGGTCATGTGGCGGGAACTGACCGGCACCGAGCCGCCGCCCTACAACCGCACCTTCCTGGTCAAGCGCCTCGCCTACCGGATTCAGGAACTGGCCTTCGGCGGCCTGTCGGTCCAGGCCGAACGCCGCATCGACGATCTGGTCGATGAGCTGGACGGCAAGAGGAAGCCGAAACCCAAGGACATGACTGCCCCCATCGTTGGCACCAAGCTGATCCGGGAATGGCAAGGCGTGCTGCAGGAGGTGACCGCCCTGGCCGACGGCTTCGAGTGGCAGGGGCGGCGCTACCAGAGCCTGTCGGCGGTGGCCCGCGCAATCACCGGCACCCGGTGGAATGGCCCTCTCTTTTTCGGCCTTCGGAAACACGGCAAGCTGGAGGGCAACCGATGACCCCGATCCGCAAGGTCCGCTGCGCCATCTATACTCGCAAGTCTTCGGAAGAGGGGCTGGAGATGGAATTCAATAGCCTCGACGCCCAGCGGGAATCCTGCGAAGCCTACATCACCAGCCAGAAGGCCGAGGGCTGGGTGCCGGTGCCGGACCACTACGATGATGGCGGCTTCTCAGGCGGCAACTTGGAACGTCCTGCTCTGAAGCGCCTGCTGGCCGACATCGAGTCCGGGCTGATCGATGTGGTGGTGGTCTACAAGATCGACCGTCTGTCGCGCTCGCTGATGGATTTCTCCAAACTGGTCGAGGTGTTCGACCGCAACGCCGTCACCTTCGTCTCGGTGACCCAGTCGTTCAACACCACCACCTCCATGGGCCGGTTGACGCTCAACATCCTGCTCAGCTTCGCCCAGTTCGAGCGGGAAGTGATCGGCGAGCGCATCCGCGACAAATTCGCCGCCTCCCGGCGCAAGGGCATGTGGATGGGCGGAGTGCCACCCTTGGGCTACGACGTGGTCGCCCGCAAGCTGGTGGTCAACCAGCCCGAGGCCGATCTGGTCCGCCACATCTTCGAACGCTTTCTCAAGGTTGGCTCTGCCACCTTGCTGGTCAAGGAACTGAACGCCGCCGGTCACCATACCAAGTCCTGGACCACCCAGGACGGCAAGATCCGCGACGGCGCGCCCATCACCAAGAACTTCCTCTACAAGTTGCTCGATAACCGGGTCTATCTCGGTGAGGCCGTCCACAAGGGCGAGGCCCATGCCGGAGAGCATCCCGCCATCATCGACCGCGCCACCTGGGACAAGGTGGTGGCGGTCAAGACCGACAACGCCCCCAGGAAACGGGCCAATGCGGTGCGATCCTCGACTCCGGCACCGCTGAAGGGGCTGATTCACTGCGCCCATTGCGGCCGGGCCATGACGCCCTCACACACCCGCAAGAAAGGACGGCTGTACCGCTACTATACCTGCATGAAGGCCATCCATTCCGGCCACGAGTCCTGCCCGGTGCGCAGCATCGCCGCCGGTGAGATTGAGGCGGCCGTCATCGGACAGGTCCGGGCATTGCTGCGCGCCCCCGAGATCCGGGCGCGGGCCGAACGGATGGCGCCAACCATGTCGCCGGCCGATCTGCACGCCGCCCTCGATCGCTTCGAGGCACTCTGGGACGAACTGTTCCCCGCCGAGCAGGCCCGTATCCTCCAGCTTCTGGTCGAGAAAGTGGCCATCGCCCCAGACGGCGCCGAGGTCCGGTTGCGGGCCGAGGGACTGGCCAGCGTCATCGCCGACATCACCGCCCAGACCGGCGATAGGAGCGCGGCATGACCGCGAACATCCGGATCGACACCCTGACCATCCGCGTGCCGCTGACCCTGCGGCGATATGGTGGCCGCAAGCTGGTGATCGTGCCGGAGGGCGAGGGCGTACCGGTACGCGCCAAACCCACCCCCGACGACACGCTGCTGAAGGCGCTGGCCCGTGCCCATCGCTGGAAGCGCATGCTGGAATCCGGGCAGGTGGCATCCCTGAACGAGTTGTCCGAAGCCGAGAAGATCAATCCGTCGTATCTGACCCGCATCTACCGACTGACCTTGCTGGCCCCCGACATTGTCGAGACCATCCTCGACGGTCGCCAGCCGCGCACCCTCCATCTTGCCGACCTGATGGACGACATGCCGGTGGAATGGGACCAGCAGCGGGAAAGGTACGGGATGGCGACGCGGTGACCGAGGGCGCGAATCCCCGATGCGACCATGCATATTGACAAAAGAACAAAAAGAAAACACTCTGTGGCAATCGCCCTTGCCGCAGGAATCACGCCATGGCCCTCGAAACCTTGTTCATCTGCCAGCCATACATCCTCGGCAAAAGAGGCGGGCTGAAGCCTCAGCCGCCCATTTCCTACAAGACCGAGCCACAGGCCCTGCAACGTGCCAGCCGCATGATGGAGGGTGGCAGCGTAGCCGGCGTGGATGTCGTCCGTCAGACCGCCGACCCTGAAATGGGCGATTATGACGAGCCTGAGTTTCTGCAGCGTCTGGGGTCCGTGCCGAAGGCCGAAAACTGAATTGTGATTGGCCATCCTGCCTTTGCCGGCTGGGTGGTCGTTGTATGCAATTGTTCACGGACGAGCGGGCGGATGCAGTGTAGACATCAGGCGTCGTCGAGAATAGCAGACCTTGGGAGGGGCAAATGCGGGCGCAAGACTTCGGGCTTGATCGGTGGATATGGGAGCCGTCGCTGGACGATCTCCTCGACGATCCAACCATGCATGCCTTTCTGCTGCGGGATCGCCTTTCCGTCGATCATGTGCGGACCCTCGTCAAGGAAGTCAGGCAGCGTCTCGCCCGCGCGGCGTAAAGGCGATGATCTGCCGGTAGAATGGGACCGGCGGTGATGAGAGTGGTAAGAGCACGGCGCTTGATTCTCTGCGCCCAACAACCGCACCTCATGGCCTCGTCTACCGCTGTTTCAACAGGCCTATTTCAATGGCGCCGGCGATCACGACATTGGCCATAGGCTCTCGCACTTCCTCCGGAAGGGTGATCGCCGTCTGCCATTCGCCATTGGGCGCACGGTAGCGCGGCAAGGCAATTTCCGTCTTGTCGCCATCGGCTCTCACCTGAACCCCGTGGATGACGAGGGCCACGCCATCTATGACGGTCTCCACATCAGCCAGGGCGAGAAGCTTGCCGGCATTCTTGATCGGGGTGATGCGCTGCACGGTAATGGTGGCGATGGTGGTATCCATGAGGGGAACAGTAGCAGAGCCGATCCAGGCACGGCACGGGAGATTGGCGCGCAAGCCCCCTTGGGGCCGTGCGACACTGCGGGGCTCCAAGATGGCTGTTGACCGCCGAATCCAACCCCAGACTCCAGCCCGCACCAATAAAAATAGCGAAATGGTCAACAGCTTTTGGCATCGCAACTCTTTGAATTACTTGCAACTTTAAAACCCGTACCGTTTGGCGGCAGTCAACAGCTTCCAGAGAAACAGGGCGGGAGAGAAGAGAAAATTGGTTAAAAATGCGCCGTCACAAGACCAGAAGGTCAACAGCTACTGGCCAAAAACGGCGCAGAGCCTTGGGCTTTCGCCCAAGGCTCTATGTGTCAGAGAATCTATTCTTTGGAAGTAATGGCGGAGGGGGTGGGATTCGAACCCACGATGAGCTTGCACCCATACCGGTTTTCGAGACCGGCGCATTCGACCACTCTGCCACCCCTCCACAGGGTCGCTGATCCCCGGGTCGGTGGGGAGGCGCGGAAAATAGCGTAAAGCCTTCAGCTCCGCAACCCGCTTTACGCGGGTGCGGAAATAAAGTTGGGAACCCCGGCGAATCCTACTTCGCCGAGATCACCATGACCATCTGACGGCCTTCCATCTTGGGAATCTGCTCGACCTTGCCCAGATCTTCGAGATCGTCGCGCACCCGCTCCAGCACCTTCATGCCCAGGTCCTGGTGAGCCAGTTCGCGACCACGGAAGCGCAGGGTGACCTTCACCTTGTCGCCTTCCTCGAGGAATTTCCGCATGCTGCGCATCTTGACGTCATAGTCATGGTCGTCGATGTTCGGGCGGAGCTTGACCTCCTTGACCTCGATCACCTTCTGCTTCTTGCGGGCGGCGTTCTTCTTCTTCTGGTCTTCGTATTTGAACTTTCCGAAGTCCAGAATCTTGCAGACCGGCGGATCGGCGTTGGGCGAGACCTCGACCAGGTCGAGCCCGGCTTCCTCGGCCATCACCAGACCCTCGCGCAGGGTCACGACTCCGATCATTTCTCCGTCGGCGCCCACCAGGCGGATGGAACGCACATCGATCTCGCGGTTGACGCGCGGCCCGTCGTTCTTGGGCGGCGTCTGCATCGGGGGCCTAGCTATAGAACAATCTCCATCGTTTCGAGTACACCTAGTGCCCGGGCGCGGTTATCGCGGGCCAGGCCATCGGTCCCAAGGGGCGCCCTCCGTCACGCGGGCGGGGTCGCCTCTGCGGCAAGTGTAGCGACTGCTTGGTCCAGCGCAACAATTTCTTGGTTTTGGCTGCCCAGACGGCGGATGGCGACCTGACGGCTCTCCGCCTCGCGCTTGCCGACCACCAGCATCACCGGCACCTTGGCGACGGAATGTTCACGGACCTTGTAGTTGATCTTTTCGTTGCGCAAGTCCAACTCGACCCGCAGACCGGCGGCCTTCAATGTAGCCTCGACTTCGCGGGCGAAGTCGTCGGCCTCCGACACGATGGTGGCGACCACCACCTGGGTGGGGGCCAGCCACAGGGGGAAACGCCCGGCGAAGTTCTCGATCAGGATGCCGAGGAAGCGCTCGAACGAGCCCAGGATGGCCCGGTGCAGCATGACGGGACGCTTCTTGGCGCCGTCTTCGGCCACATAGGCGGCGTCCAGGCGCTCTGGCAGCACGAAGTCCACCTGCAGCGTGCCGCACTGCCAGTCGCGGCCGATGGCGTCGCGCAGCACGAATTCCAGCTTGGGGCCGTAGAAGGCGCCTTCGCCCGGATTGAGCACGGTCTCCAGCCCGGCGGCCTTGGAGGCCTCCAGCAGGGCGCTTTCCGCCTTGTCCCAGGTCTCGTCCGAGCCGGCGCGCTTGGCCGGGCGGTCCGAGAACTTGACCCGCACATCGGTGAAGCCGAAATCGGTGTAGACCTCCTTCAGCAACTGGCAGAAGGCGATGGTCTCCGAGGTGATCTGGTCCTCGGTGCAGAAGATGTGGGCGTCGTCCTGGGTGAAGGCGCGCACCCGCATGATGCCGTGCAGCGCGCCCGACGGCTCGTAGCGATGGCACGAGCCGAACTCGGCCATGCGCAGCGGCAAGTCGCGATAGCTCTTGATGCCCTGGCGGAAGATCTGCACGTGGCAGGGACAGTTCATGGGCTTCACCGCCAGGTGGCGCTCGTCCTGGGTCTTGATGGTGAACATGGACTCGGAGAACTTGTCGGCGTGGCCCGAGGCCTCCCACAAGGAGAAGTCCACCAGCTGCGGCGTCTTCACTTCCTCGTAATTGTTGGCTTCCAGGCGGCGGCGCATATAGGACTCGACGGCGCGATACAGCGTCCAGCCCTTCTTGTGCCAGAACACCGACCCGGCGGCCTCTTCCTGCTGGTGGAACAGCTCCATCTCGCGGCCCAGGCGGCGGTGGTCGCGCTTTTCCGCCTCTTCCAGCATGTGGAGATAGGCGTCCAGTTCCTTCTTGTCGAACCAGGCGGTGCCGTAGATGCGCTGCAGCATCTCGTTGCGGGAATCGCCGCGCCAATAGGCGCCGGCCAGCTTCATCAGCTTGAAGGCCTTGCCCAGCTTGGCGGTGGACGGCAGATGGGGGCCGCGGCACAGATCGATGAAATTGCCCTGGCGATAGAGGCCGATCTTCTGGTCGGCGGGGATCGAGGCGATGATCTCCGCCTTGTACTTCTCGCCGGCGTCTTCGAAGAACTTCACCGCCGCGTCGCGGTCCCATTCCTCGCGAGTAATGGCCTCGTCGCGGTCGACGATTTCGGCCATGCGCGCCTCGATCTTGGCCAGATCGTCGGGCGTGAAGGGGGTCGGGCGGGCGAAGTCGTAATAGAAGCCGTTTTCGATGGAGGGACCGATGGTCACCTGGGTCTCGGGATACAGCTCCTTCACCGCCTCGGCCATGACGTGGGCGGCGTCGTGGCGCAGCAATTCCAGCGCGTCCTGGCCGCTCTTGGCGGTGATGATGGAGAGGTTCACGTCGCGATCGATCAGCGTGGCGAGATCCTTCATCTCACCATCGATAGTGATGGCCAGCGCCGCCTTGGCCAGACCGGGGCCGATATCCTTGGCCACGTCCAGACCCGTCACCGGGTGATCGAATTGGCGGACCTTGCCGTCGGGCAGGGTGATGGCGACCATGACACTCTCTTTCACGCGTGGGAACAAATCAGGGGGAGGGAGTCTAAGGACAAACGCGCTCGAGTCAAGCCGTGGGCAGCATGCCGTCCAAAGCGGCTTCGACCTCCGTCTCGCCCAGCTCGGCCAGAGACGGACGGCGCAGCACGGTCACATTGCCGCGCGGGGCACACAGGTTGGGGTCGGATTCGTGGGAGAACAGCACCACCGACGGGCAGCCGCCAGCGGCGATCAGGTGCATGGGACCGGTGTCGTTGCCCAAGGCCGCCTCGGCTCGGCGCGACAGGGCGATGATGTCGGGAAAGCCGGTCTTTTCCGACAGATCCATCGCCTGGGGACAGGCGGTCGTGATGACCTCGATCTCGGCCCGCTCCTTATGAGTGCCCAGCAGGACTGGGGTGAGGCCCCGCGCCACCAGCCAGACCGCCAGACGGCCGAAGCGCTCCGCCGGCCAGCGCTTGGCCGGACGGTGCGGCGCGCCGCCGGGGACCAGCAGCACGAAGCGCCCGGGAATGTCGAAGCGCCCCGGCACCGCCTCGGCCCAGGCCAGGTCAGGCGGAGGCACCTTGGCAATACCCGCCATGCCCAACTGCTCGCGCTGGCGCTCGATGGTGTGCATGAAATCTCGCCGGGGATTGGCGTGGGGATGGGAGCAGCCCTGGGCGATCCCAGACCATTCCACCCCTTTGTCCATCAACCTGAAATACCAGGACGAGCGGTCCGACGTCTGCAGGTCGTAGACCCGCTCGAAGCGGCCGCCCCGCAGTCGGGCGGCCAAGGCCAGCACCTTGTCGAGGCGCCACAGGGGCGGCTTGTCGTCCAGCCAGACCTCGTCGAACCACGGGCACGCCTGCGCCAGTTCGGCAAAGGGCCGGGTGGTCAACAAGGTGATGTGGGCATCGGCATGCCGGGCGCGGATGGCGGCGAACGGCCCCATCGCCTGGACGAAATCGCCCAGGGCGCCGAGCTTGATCACAAGAATCCGGCTTGCCGCCATCACTCCGCCTGCGGAGCGGCCAGGGCAAGGCCCAGCACCTCGCGATAGACATCGAGGGTGCTGGCGCACATGCTCTCCTTGGAGAACTTGGCGCGTACGAAATCCATGGCGTCCTTGGCCATCAGGTCTCGTTCCTCCCCAGAAAGCGCCAGAAAGCGGTCCAGCGCCTGCGCCAGAGCTTCCGGGTCGCCCGGCGCGGTCAACCAGCCGGTGCGGCCGGGCAGTACCGTCTCGTTGGTAGCGCCATGGGCGGTGGCGATCACCGGGCGGCCCATGGCCTGCCCCTCCACCGCCACGCGGCCGAACGCTTCCGGGTCGGTGGAGGCCGAGACCACCACGTCGGTCAGCATGTAGGCGGCGGGCATGTCGCTGCACTCGTCGGCCAGATGGACCACGTCGGTGAGGTCGCGGCGCTTGATCAGCTCGACCAGTTCCTCGCGGTAGCCGGTACGGCCCTGATCCGAGCCCACCAGCAGGCAGCGCACGTCGTGACGGCCCAGCAATGCCAGGGCCTCGATCAGCACGGCCTGCCCCTTCCAGCGGGTCAGGCGGCCGGGCAGCATGATGACCTGGTAGCCATCGGGCAGCCGCCACTTCTGGGCCAGCTGGATGATGCGCTCGGGACTGACGCGGGTGGGATCGAAACGCGTCATGTCGATGCCGCGATGAACCACGCGGACCCGCTCGGCCTCCAGGCCGTAGATCCGCCGGGCGTGCTCGGCGATGAAGTCCGAAATGGCGATCACCTTCTCGCCCCGGGTCATCACGGCGTTGTACTTCTGCTTCAGTCCGAACCAGCCGAGATTGTAGGTCCCGTGGAAGGTGGTGACATAATGGGCGCCGGTGGCCTGGGCGGCGATCCATGCGCTCCAGGCCGGCGCGCGCGAGCGGGCGTGGACGATGTCCACGCCGTTGGCGGCGATGATATCGGCCAGCTTCAGGGCATTGGCCCGGATGGTCAGCGGGTTCTTGGACGCCAGCGGCAAGGTGATGTGCTCGGCCCCGGCGCGGGTCAACTCGCGCACCATGGGGCCGCCCTCCGAAGCGACCATGGCCTTCCATCCCGCCTCGGCCAGGGCGACGGCCATGTCGACGGTTCCGCGCTCGACACCGCCGGTGACCAGCGCGGGCAGCACCTGCAACACGACCGGTTGACGAATGGTCGCGGAAGGCGCTTCGATGGGGGGGACGTGATCCATGGGTTTCCGAACAGCGATGACTGAGAACTCTGAAAGCGGGCAACTTTCCGAAGGGGGCGGGATACTAACACGCCCCGACGGCGCGACAATCGCTTACCACAGGCTGGAAGGCAAGACTCCCGGCGTCGTCTTCCTGCACGGCTATCATTCCGACATGGAGGGTACCAAGGCGCTGGCCCTGGAGGAAATGTGCCGGGCGCAGCGCCGCGCCTTCCTGCGCTTCGACTATTTCGGCCACGGCCGATCCTCGGGCGACGTCCTTTACGGCACCGTCGGGCGCTGGGCCGCCGATGCCGTGGCAGTCATCGGGGAGCTTACCCAAGGGCCGCAGGTCCTGGTGGGTTCCAGCCTGGGGGGCTGGATCGCCCTGCTGGCCGCGCTGGAACTGCGCGACAAGGTGGCCGGCCTGGTCGGCGTCGCCGCCGCCCCCGACTTCACCGAAGACCTGATGTGGCAGGACTTCACCTTCGAACAGCGCCGTACCCTGATGGAAACCGGGCAATTGGAATTGCCCAATTGCTACGAGCCCGACAATCCCTGGCACATCCATCGCTCGCTGATCGAGGACGGCCGCAACCACCTGCTGCTGCGCGACCTGATCCAGATTCATTGCCCCGTCCGGTTGATTCAGGGCCAGAAGGACGAGGACGTGCCGTGGCAGACGGCGATCCGCCTGGCCGATTGCCTGGCCTCGGAGCGGGTGGACGTCACCCTGGTCAAGGACGGCGACCACCGCCTGTCACGCGACGGCGACCTAATCCGTCTGACCAACGCGGTGGCCGCCATGCTGGGAGCCATCCAGGAGTCCTAGGGTGAAAACCCTAGTTCCGTTCCCATGCAAACCCAGGTAGGATTTTTGCGAACCCGTATCGGAAGACCCATGAGAATTCCCGCCATCCTCGCGTCGCTATTGGCCCTGGGGGGATGTTCCCTGATCACGCCCGACCGCACCGCCGAGGAGGCGCGGGCCAATGCCGACAAGCGCGTCAGCCTGCGGACCGCGCTCACGCCGGCCAATGCCTGCCCCAAGGTGGCCAGGATGCTGTCCTGGTGTGCGCGTGGCCCCAATTACCATTACCGCTGCAACACCTCGCTCAACGGCAACCGCGCCGAACTGGTCGGCGAGTTGGAGGCGGTGTTCCGCACCGAGACCTTCCTGGTGGTGGATTTCATCCGCAAGGGCGGCGAGACCGAGGTCGCCGTGCACCAGCGGGAAAGCTCCCTGATCTACGACTATCCGCCGCTGATCGAAAAGCATCTGGCCGGCAGCCTGGACTGCCGTCCACCGTGATCTGGCCGCCTCAGGCGGTGCGCCGAACGAAATTGTCGGGGTCGAGCAGCATGGCCGCCGCCACCGTCATGGTGCGGCCGCTGTTGCGGTCGATCAGACGGACATGGCGGGGAATGTCGGCGTAATCGAAGATCCGCTCCACCGTCCAGTCGCTGCCATAGGTTCCAAGCTTATGGAAAACATCGCCGGGTTCGATCCCAGGACCGCCCTTGCCTCGTGAAAACAACATCGTCAGCCCCAACACGACCTTCCCCCGTCCCTCCCCCCCTTTACACGGGCGGAGCGCAAAAAGTCGAGCCCCGGATGCATTTTTTTTATATCTATAGACTCTAAATCTAACCATTTGGCGGTTTCAGCCGAGCTTGGCATGATGAGGCATGTCCAGTTTGCACGCCTCAGCCGATTCCGCCAGCCACCTCGACCTGATCGTCGAGATGACCGGTGACTTCGCCCATTCCCAGGATGTGGAAGCCACGCTTCGACTGGGCCTGGAACGCATCGCCCAGCGGGTGGGGGCGCAAGCCGCCTCGCTGTTCCTCATCGACGACGACACCGGCGACCTGGTCTGCCGCGCCAATGTGGGGCCGGTGGACGTGGTCGGCCTGCGCCTGCCCCCCGGCACGGGAATCGTCGGGCGCACCATCGACCTGGGCGCGCCGCAACTGGTGAAGGACACCCGGCGCGACCCGGATTTCGCCCAGGCCATCGATGCCGCCACCGGATTCGAGACCCGGTCCATCCTGTGCGCGCCCATGATGGTGCGCGGCACCCGTCTGGGGGCCATCGAACTGTTCAACAAGACGGACGGCAACGCCTTTTCCCTGACGGATTCCCGCCTGCTGCAGGCCCTGGCCGCCAGTTCCGCCCTGGCCCTGATCAACGCCCGGCTGGTGGCCGACATGGCGGAACAGCAGAGCCTGAAGCGCGAGCTTGAACTGGCTTCGGAGATCCAGCGCGCCATGCTGCCGGGACAACAGCCCGAGCAATCGCCCATCCACGGCATCAATCTGCCGGCCAGCGGCGTTTCCGGCGATTTCTTCGAGATCATGCCCCTGGCCGACGGTCGGCTGGCTTTCGCCATCGGCGACGTCTCGGGCAAGGGCATGAAGGCGTCGCTGCTGATGTCCAAGACCGCCAGCCTGTTCCGCTGCCTCGCCAAGCGAGAGGCCGGACCAGGGCCGGTCCTGGCCGCCATCAATGCCGAATTGCTGGAGACCCGCATGCCCGGCATGTTCGTCACCATGGTCGCCGGCCTGTTCGACCCGGCGTCGGGGCGGGGCGTGCTGGCCATCGCCGGGCACGAGCAGCCGCTGTTGCTGAAGAACGGAGTCTTCACCGCCATCGAGGGCGAGATGCCGCCGCTGGGCATCGCCGTCGAACTGTTCGCCGATGGCTGTCCCGAGGTGGAGTTCAACCTGGACGGCGGCTCGCTTTACCTCTTCACCGACGGACTGACCGAGGCCCGCACCCAGCACGACGCCATGCTGGAGGACGCCGGCGCCCGGGCGCTGATCGCCAGCTTCGCCCCCATGCCGGCGGGCGAGCGCCTCAAGGCCATGGTGCGGTCCCTGGAAGACAGCGGCGGCCTGCGCGACGACGTCACCCTGATGGTGATCGAGGACCGCCGCCGCCTTGGCCTGGGCTTTGAAGGCCGCTACCCGGCCCGGGCCGAGGAGCTGTCGGCGATCAGGTCCGCCCTGGGCAACGCCATGCGCGGCCAGGGCTGCGGCGAGGCCGTGGTGGGTGACGTGGTGCTGGCCGTGGACGAAGCCTGTCAGAACATCATCCGCCACGCCTACAAAGGCGGAGAAGGCGAGATCATCGTTCACCTTGATCGCGAGCCTAATCGACTCGTCATACGACTTATGGATTTCGCTCCCGCAGTGGATGTGGCTAAAATCGAGCCGAGGCCGCTGGACGAGGTGCGGCCCGGGGGATTGGGAACCCATCTGATACGCTCGGTCATGGACAGCGTCGAATTTCTGCCGCCACCGGCCGGAATCGGCAATCTGCTGCAAATGGTGAAACGGATCGACCCGACATGAAGATTGAGACCCGCGCCGCGGAAAACGCCACCGTCATCTCTCTGTCGGGCGAAGTGGATCTGCGCCACTCCCCCAATCTGCGCAAGACGTTGATGGAGTTGATGCTGGAAAAGCGCCCCGTCGCCGTCGATCTGTCGCGGGTGGAATACATCGACAGCTCGGGCATCGCCGGACTGGTCGAGGCCTACCAGATGGCCCGCAAGAACGGGACCCTCTTCGTCCTGGTCGCCATCAGCGATCCGGTCCGCCGGGTGCTGCAGCTGGCCCGCCTGGACCGGGTTTTCACCATCGCGGCGACGATCGAAGACGCCCTGGGGGGATGACCGGGTGACCTCCGAGGCCGAACCCAGGGGATTCATCGGATTTCTCGACCGGCTGGGCCGCCGGGCCGTGGCCGGAATCGTCGAGTTCGGATTCGGCGCCTCCCTGCTGGGCGAAAGCCTTTACTGGCTGGGCATGGGCGGCAAGCGCCGCCAGCCGGTGCGCCTGGCCCCCGTGGTGGCCCAGGCCATGGAGATCGGCATCGGCGCGCTGCCCATCGTCACCGTGCTGTCGGCCACCATCGGCATCATGCTGGCCATTCAGGGCATCTACACGCTGCGCCTGTTCGGCGCCGAATCCCGGGTGTCGCTGGGCGTCGCCATGTCGGTGGTGCGCGAGTTCGGACCGCTGATCACCGGCATCCTGGTGGCGGGGCGCTCGGGCTCGGCTCTGGCCGCCCGCCTGGGCACCATGCGCATCAACCAGGAGATCGACGCGCTGACCGTCATGGGAGTCTCGCCGGTGCGCTTCCTGGTGGTGCCGCCGCTGCTGGCCATGATGGCGATGCTGCCCGCCCTGACCCTGTGGTCCGATCTGGTGGGGCTGTTCGCCGCCGGCCTCTACATCGCGCCGCAACTGGGCAGCTCCATGGGCGCCTATGTGGACGAGATGACCGATCTGGTCAGGCTCAACGACATCTGGCATGGCCTGGGGAAAAGCGCCATCTTCTCGGTACTGATCACCGTGGTGGGCGTGGTCAACGGCGCCTCGGTAACCGGCGGCGCCGAAGGGGTCGGCCGCATGACCACCCGCTCGGTGGTCCACGCCATCTCGGCCATCGTCATCACCGACATGATCTTCGTCTTCATGGTGACGCGCTGATGGCCGGGCCGGGTAACAGCATCGAAGTCAGCAATCTGGTCGCCCATTACGGCAGCCGCCAGATTCTGCACGACGTCTCGCTCAATGTGGCACGCGGCGAGATCATGGTGATCATGGGGGGCTCGGGCTCGGGCAAGACGACCCTGCTCAGCCATCTGCTGGGCTTGAAGAAGCCCAGCGCCGGCACGGTGCGCATCCTGGGCCACGACATCGCCCGGCTGTCGCCCATCGCGCTGCAGCGCCTGCGCACCCGTACCGGCGTGGCGTTCCAGTCGGGGGCCCTGTTCAGTTCCATGACCGTCGGCGACAACATCGCCCTGCCGCTGCGCGAGCATACCGAGCTGGACGAGACCACCATCGGCATCATGACGCGGCTCAAGCTGGAAGTGGTGAGCCTGGCCGGGTTCGAGCACCTCAAGCCCGCCGAGCTGTCGGGCGGCATGATCAAGCGCGCCGCCCTGGCCCGCGCCATCGTCATGGACCCGGAACTGCTGTTCTGCGACGAACCCTCGGCCGGGCTGGACCCGGTGGTGGCGTCGTCCATCGACGACCTGATCCTGCGCCTGCGGGACGCCATGGGCATGAGCATCGTGGTGGTCACCCATGACCTGGATTCCACCTTCAAGATCGCCGACCGCATCTGCGTGCTGGACAAGGGGCACGTCCTGGCCCTGGACACCGTGGACGCCATCCGCGCCAGCCGCGACCCGCGCATCCAGAACCTGCTGAACCGCCGCACCGAGGAAGCCGAGCCCGACGCCGAGTCCTATCTGCGCCGACTGACCGGCGGCCACGCCCACTCCACTGACCGGACCCGCAGCCCATGAAGGATTCCCGTATCAACTACGCGATGGTGGGCGGCTTCGTGCTGGCCATGCTGGTGTCGCTGGTGGTGGTGGTGGTGGTGTTGACCGGCCGGACCGGCGCCACCGGATCCTACTACACCCGGCTGTCCAACGTGGCCGGCATCAAGTACGGGACCAAGGTCACCTTCGAAGGCTTCCCCGTGGGACAGGTGGAGAAGATCCAGCCGCTGCACGAGGGCAACGCCACCGCCTTCCGCCTGGAGATCTCGGTGGCCAACGACTGGCGCATCCCCAAGGATTCCCAGGCCCGCGTCGCCGCGTCCGGCCTGCTGGCGGCCGCCACCCTGGACATCAAGGGCGGTACGTCGCCCGAGATGCTGCCCCCCGGCTCGGACATCCCCTCCGGCCCCGCCGCCAACATCTTCGCCGCCATGAACGACATGGCGGGCCAGATCACCGATTTGAACCAGACCGCCCTGAAGCCGCTGCTGTTCAGCCTGAACCAGCAGGTGGGCAGCCTGGGCACCATCTTGGAAAAGCACGCCCCCGAGCTGATGGCCAACCTGCTGCTGGTCACCCAGGATCTGGCCGCCAAGACGCCGAAGATCACCGCCGACGTGGAGAAGATGACCGGCACCCTGTCCAACAAGGTGGTCACCGACGCCAATGCCGAGCGCATCCGCGAGACCCTGGACAATGCCGCCAGGCTGTCGGCCGGGCTGCAGGACAGCCGCAAGAAGGTCGATTCCATGCTGACCTCGCTGGACAAGTCCATCACCGGCAACCAGGACAACATCGACCAGAGCCTGAAGGACCTGCGCCACACCCTGCAGGCGGTGTCGCGCTCCATCGATTCGGTCACCTATAATCTGGACGGCACCACCCGGAACCTGCACGAATTCTCGCGCCAGATCCGCGACAATCCCGGCGTGCTGATCGGCGGCAACAAGCGGGGCGAAGACGGCCCGGGACGGAAATAAAGGCATGGTCATGCGCAAGGTACTCGCCGCGGCATCGCTTCTCGCTCTCGCCGCCTGCGCCGGGCCAGCGGCGCCGCCCGATTCGTTCTACCGCATCGAAGTGGCGGCACCCGCCCAGCGGCTGCCCAGGCCGGTCCTGCCCGGCGTGCTGGAGATCAACCGCCTGGCCTCGGACGGGGTGGCGGCCGAGCGGGCTTTGGCCTTCTCGCGGACCGAGGGCGGCGCCCTGGCCCATTACAAGTATGATTTCTGGAGCGAGCCGCCCGGCCTGTTGCTGCAGGATCGCCTCGCCCATTACCTCGCCGCCGCCGGAATCGCCGACAAGGTGGTGACGCCCGAGCTTCGCGTCCTGGCCGACTGGGTGCTGCGCGGCAAGGTGCGGCGCTTCGAACAGATCGCCGACCGCGCCGAAGCGGTGGTCGACCTGGAACTGGCCGTGGTCCGGGCCCGCGACGGGCGGCTGGTGCTGCTGGAGACCTATACCGCCCGCGTGCCCGTGTCCTCGGCCCGGGTCGAGGATGCGGCGCTGGCCATGGAGAAGGGCGTCGCCGACATCTTCGGCCGCTTCCTGGCCGATCTGGGCCGCCAGACACCATGAGAAAGCCCCGCCGCGCGCCGCCGCGCCCCGCTCGCAACCCGGCTCCATCCCGCACCGTCGAACTGACCGTGGACCAGGTGGGAGCACGCGGCGACGGGATCGCCCGCCTGGACGGCGAAACGGTCTTCGTTCCCTTCACCGTGGCTGGCGACCGGGTTCTGGCCCGCGTCGAAGGCAAGCGGGGCGACGGCCTGACCGCCGCCCTGATCGAGGTGCTGGAGCCCGGCCCCGGACGGGCCACGCCGCCCTGCGCCCATTACGGCCGCTGCGGCGGCTGCTCGCTGCAGCATCTGGACGATGCCCTTTACGCCGAATGGAAGCGCGACCTGCTGGTCACCCAGCTGGCGCGGCAAGGCCTGGCCGAAGCCATCGTCGAGCCGTTGGTGCGGATTCCGCCCGCCTCGCGGCGTCGGGCCACCTTCGCCTTCACCCGGGCCAAGGGCGCCATCGTTCTGGGATTCAACGGCCGAGCCAGCCACACCGTCGTCGACATCGAACGCTGCCCGCTGCTGGACCCCGCCCTGGGCGACGCCCTTCCCGGCCTGCGCAAGCTGCTGGGTGGCATCGCCATCGAAGGCGGCGGCGATCTCACCCTCACCCTGACCGAGGGTGGGCTGGACGTTCTGGTGGAGGCTCCGGCTCGCCTCGACCTGTTCGAGCGCGAGACCTTGGCGGAGGCCGCCGCCAGCCTCGACCTCGCCCGCCTGCACTGGCGACGCCCCGGCACTGGCCTCGTGGAGCCCATCGCCCGACGCCGGGCGGCCCTGGTGCATTTCGGCGGAATTGCCGTCGAACCGGCCCCCGGCGGCTTCCTCCAGCCGACCCGCGGCGGCGAACTGGCCATCGCCGAAGCCATTCTGTCGGCCACGCCTAAGGATGTGCCGGTGGCCGATCTCTATTCCGGCTGCGGCAGCTTCAGCCTGCCGCTGGCTCTGCGCGGCCCCGTGCGGGCGGTGGAGGGCGAACAGGGGCCGGTGGCGGCCCTGGAAGCCGCCGCCCGGGCGGCGAGCTTGCCGCTTACCGCCGAGGTCCGCGATCTGGCCCGGCGCCCCCTGGCGGCCCACGAGCTGAAGGGCTTCCGGGCCATCGTCCTCGACCCGCCCCGGGCCGGAGCCGCCGCCCAGGCCGCCGAACTGGCCCGCCCTAGTCCGGGTGGGCCGACCACCATCGCCATGGTGTCGTGCAACCCCGCGACCCTGGCCCGCGACCTTCGCACCCTGTGCGATGGCGGCTGGCGCATCAAGCGCGTCGTGCCAATCGACCAGTTTCCGTGGTCCGCCCACCTGGAAGCCGTGGCGACCCTTTGTCTATGACCTATTGACTGTACCCATGGTATGATTATGTATCATAGGTGAAATCCCGGATACTCCTACCCATGAGCTCGGCCCTCGACACGAAATTCTCGGAACTTCTCTGCGCCCGCCTGTGCCACGATCTGGCCAGCCCGCTGGGGGCGGCGGCGGCCGGGCTGGAATTACTGGAGGACGGCAACGACCCGGAGACGCTGGAGCTGGTTTCGGCCAGCATGGGTGCGGCGACGGCACGCCTGAAATTCCTGCGCGCCACCCTGGGACCCGCCAACGACATGCCCCATACCCAGAAGTCCCTGGGCGACCTGATGCGCGCCTATCTCAGTGGCGCGGTCACCGGCGGCATTACCCTCGACTGGTCCAGCGAGCGGCCGGAAATCGACGGTGAGACGGGGCGTCTGCGGCTCAATCTGGTGCTCATCGCCCGCGACGCCTTGCCACGCGGGGGCAAGATTCTTGCCCGGTGTGCCGGCAGCGGCAGCGACGGCGAGGCCGGACTGCGGGTCACCGCCAGCGGCGAGGGGATGGGCCTGACCGCCGAGGCCCGACTGGTGCTGCTCGATGGCGCCCCACCCTCGGGTCCGCGGGGAGCCCAGGCGGGGTTCGCCTTGCACCTTGCCCACCGTAATGGCTTGAAAATCCGCCTCACACCCGGGGCGGGGGAGATTTCGATCATGGCCTGACGGACATTGTGGAAAAAATCGTTACGCAAGCGGATTTACCCTGGTCAGGGTTCTTCTAAAGACCCTCTCGCCGTGCTATTAGTCGACATGGCCTGTCCGGTTCGGATAGGGGGAGAGGTAGTTTTAGTGCTGCCTGCGCGTGCTGAAACAGGACCGTACTGGAGTCGATCATGGACGATCTCCTCAGTGAATTTCTGACTGAGACATCGGAAAGTCTTTCCGTTCTTGACATTGCCCTGGTGAATCTGGAGCAAAACCCCAACGACCCGCAGATTCTGGGCAACATCTTCCGTCTGGTTCACACCATCAAGGGCACCTGCGGCTTTCTTGGGCTGCCGCGCCTTGAGCATGTGGCCCATGCGGGCGAGAATGTGCTCGGCAAGTTCCGCGACGGCGAACTGGAAGTCACGCCCGATGCCGTGACCCTGATCCTTCAGTCCATCGACCGCATCAAGCTGATCCTGGGCCACCTGGAGCAGAACGAGTGCGAGCCCGAGGGCAGCGACGAGGACCTGATCGAACGCCTGAATGCCATGGCCGAGGGCCGCGCCATCGGCGCCCCGTCCGCGCCGCCGCCGCCCTCGCCGCCCATGCCGGTTTTCGAGCCCGTGGCCGCCGCTCCCGCGCCGGAGCCCGTGGCCGCCGCTCCCGAGCCTGAGCCCGAGCCCGAACCCGAGCCGGTCAAGGCCAGCGTCCCCGCCACCACGCCGCAGCCATCGCCTCCCGCCGCCGCGGCCGCTCCGCCGGTTCCCGCCGGCGAGGCCAAGGAATCCGCCGTCGCCGCCCAGACCATCCGCGTCAACGTGGAATTGCTGGAAAACCTGATGACCCTGGTGTCCGAACTGGTGCTGACTCGCAACCAGTTGCTCCAGATGGTCCGCGGCAAGGACGACAGCGAATTCGCAACCCCGCTGCAACGCCTGTCCCACATCACCACCGACCTTCAGGAAGGTGTGATGAAGACCCGCATGCAGCCCATCGGCAACGCCTGGGCCAAGCTGCCGCGCATCGTCCGCGACCTCGCGGTCGAAATGAACAAGAAGATCGACCTCCAGATGCTCGGCGCCGAAACCGAACTGGACCGTCAGGTTCTGGAGCTGATCAAGGACCCGCTGACCCACATGGTGCGCAACTCGGCCGATCACGGCCTGGAAGGCACCGAAGAGCGCAAGCGCGTGGGCAAGCCGGAAATCGGCAAGATCGTGCTGAACGCCTTCCACGAGGGCGGCCACATCATCATCGAGATTTCCGACGACGGCCGCGGCCTCAACCTGGACCGCATCAAGCAGAAAGCCATCCAGAACGGTCTCGCCACCGAGTCCGAGCTGGAAGCGCTGACGCCGCAGCAGATCTACCAGTTTATCTTCAAGGCCGGCTTCTCCACCGCCGAGAAGGTCACCAGCGTCTCGGGCCGCGGCGTCGGCATGGACGTGGTGCGCACCAACATCGAGAAGATCGGCGGCACCGTCGAGCTGAAGAGCCAGCCCGGCAAGGGCTCCTCCTTCATCATCAAGATCCCGCTGACGCTGGCCATCGTCTCGGCCCTGATCGTCGAATGCGCGGTCGAGCGCTTTGCCATTCCGCAGATCAGCGTTCTGGAACTGGTGCGAGTCACCGCCAATTCCGAGCACGGCATCGAGATGATCAACAACGCGCCGGTGCTGCGCCTGCGTGACCGTCTCCTGCCGCTGGTCTCGCTCAAGCGCCTGCTCAAGCTGGCCGAGAACGACGAGGAACAGCAGGAAACCTTCATCGTCGTCACCCAGGTGGGCACCTACACCTTCGGCATCATCGTCGACCGGGTGTTCGACACCGAGGAAATCGTGGTCAAGCCGGTGGCGCCGATCCTGCGCCACATCTCCATGTTCTCGGGCAACACCATCCTGGGCGACGGTTCGGTGATCATGATCCTCGATCCCAACGGCATCGCCGGCGCCACCGGCGAATCGGGCATGATGGCCGGCGGCACCCGCGACGCCGAGGCCCAGACGGTGCGCGAGAGCCACGCCGACCTCAAGACCTCGCTGCTGGTGTTCCGTGCCGGCGGCGACGACCTCAAGGCGGTGCCCTTGGCGCTGGTCGCCCGTCTCGAAGAGATCGAGGTCGGCGAGATCGAGCACAGCCATGGCAAGCCCATGGTCCAGTACCGTGGCCATCTGATGCCGCTGATCGCCATCGACGGCATCATGAATTTCCGCGACGAAGGCCGCCAGCCGGTGCTGGTGTTCTCCGACAAGGACCACACCATGGGCCTGGTGGTCGACGAGATCGTCGACATCGTCGAGGACCGTCTCAAGGTGGAGCTGTCGGCCGACAATCCCGGTGTCATCGGCACCGCGGTCATCGCCGGCAAGGCCACCACCATCATCGATGCCGGCTATTACCTGCCGCAGGCGTTCGGCGACTGGTTCGGCCGCAACGACAAGGAATTCGGCAATGCCGACTTCCATGCGCCGCGCGTCCTGCTGGTGGACGACTCGCCGTTCTTCCGCAATCTGCTGACGCCCCTGCTGTCGGTGGCCGGCTACGAGGTCATCTCGGTGGATGGTGCCGACAAGGCCCTGCAACTGCGCGAGCGCGGCGACGAGTTCGACGCCATCATCAGCGACATCGAGATGCCGGGCATGAGCGGATTCGAGTTCGCCGCGGCGGTGCGCGCCGACGGCCGCTGGGGCACAATCCCCATGGTGGCCCTGTCGTCACACGCCACGGAAAAGGACTTCGAGCGCGGCCGTCAGGTCGGTTTCAACGACTACATCGCCAAGTTCGACCGTGATGCGCTGTTGCAGACCCTGGCCTCTACCATCGCAGCCTCCAAAGGTGCCGCATGACCACCCTTCGCACCCGCCGCGTCGCAATGCTCCAACCCTTGAATAGGGGGGCCACGAAGTGAATCAGTTAGTTCCCGCTGGTAAGCGCCCTGGAACGGAGCTGGCCGCTCCCGAGACCCAGGACTTCGTGACCATGTTCATCGAAGGCCAGCTGTTCGGCATTCCGGTGCTGACGGTGCAGGATGTGCTGGGTCCGCAGAAGATCACCCGCATTCCCCTGGCCCCGCGCGAGGTCGCCGGCTCGCTGAACCTGCGCGGCCGCATCGTCACCGCCATCGACGTGCGCCTGCGCCTCGGCCTCAAGAAGCGGGCCGAGGACAAGAAGGGCATGAGCGTCGTCGTCGACATGGGCGGCGAGCTTTACTCCTTGATGGTCGACCAGGTGGGCGAGGTTCTCTCGCTGCCGGCCGCCAAATTCGAGCGTAATCCGCCCACTCTTGACCCCCATTGGCGAGACTTTTCCATAGGCATCTATCGTCTCGATGATAAGCTGCTGGTGGTGCTCGATGTGGGCAAGCTGCTGGATTTCACGCGGAACGAATAGTATAGGCATGGGGTAAGGGACCACGAAGGGGTGGCAGTCCCGGTCCGGGGAACAAGACCGCCCTTCCATCGGAGGCAAGCTTGGGCATGAAGTCCTGTCTGATCGTTGACGATTCCAAGGTCATCCGCATGGTGGCCAAGAAGATCCTGCACGAGTTGAGTTTCAAGACCGAGGAGGCCGAGGATGGCTCCGCGGCGCTTGAGGCCTGCAAGCGGTCCATGCCGGATGCCGTGCTGCTCGACTGGAACATGCCGGTGATGAACGGCATCGATTTCCTGCGCGCCTTGCGGCAGCTTCCCGGCGGCGAGCATCCCATCGTGGTGTTCTGCACCACCGAAAACGATATCGAGCATATTCAGGAAGCCATTACGGCGGGCGCCAACGAATACATCATGAAGCCCTTCGACAGCGAAATCCTTCAGGCGAAGTTCTCGCAGGTCGGATTGCTGTAGCCCCTGTTTCGGTGATTTAAACGCATGGCCATCGATTCCCCTTCTCCGGCAACCGACTCCATCCGGGTCATGCTGGTCGACGATTCCGCAGTGGTCCGCGGTCTCGTCACCCGCATCCTGGAAGGCGAGGCCGGTATCCAGGTGGTCGCCTCGGTCGGCAATGGCCAGATGGCGCTCGCCTCCCTGGAGCGCAACGAGATCGACGTGGTCATCCTCGACATCGAGATGCCGGTCATGGATGGTCTGACGGCTTTGCCCAAGCTGCTGCAGATCGACCCCGGCCTCAAGGTCATCATGCAGTCGACCCTGACGCTCAAGGGGGCCGACGTCTCGTTGCGCGCCATGCAGATGGGAGCCGCCGACTACATCCCCAAGCCCACCTCCACCCGCGATCTGGCGGGCGGCGTGGACTTCAAGTCGGAACTGGTGACCAAGATCCGTGCCCTGGGTCAGGCCCGCCGCGCCGGTGCCCGTCCGGCCCGCCCCGGCGGCCCGCCGGCAACCCGGCCGGTGATCGCATCGACGTCACCGCGCACGCCGGTCCCCATTCATCCGCCCGGCCCGCTCCAGTTGCGCAGCAACACGCCGGAGCCACCGGACATCATCGCCATCGGCTCGTCCACGGGCGGTCCTCAGGCCCTGTTCACCGTGTTGGGGACCATGAAGGCCGGCACCGTCCGCCAGCCCATCGTCATCACCCAGCACATGCCCGCCACCTTCACCACCATCCTGGCCGAGCACATCGGCCGCGTTTCGGGCTGGGAAGCCCGCGAGGCCCAGGACGGCGAGGCCATCCGCGGCGGCCGCGTCTATATCGCGCCGGGCGACTTCCACATGGTGGTGGAAACCAAGGGTACGGACAAGGTGCTGCGATTGAACAAGAATCCTCCTGAAAACTTCTGCCGTCCGGCCGTCGATCCCATGCTGCGGTCCATTGCCGCCGCCTATGGCAAGCGCGTGCTGGCCTGTATCCTGACCGGTATGGGCGCCGATGGCATGAAGGGTGGTCAGGCGGTGGTCGCCTCCGGCGGTACGGTTATCGCCCAGGATGAGGCCTCCTCGGTTGTGTGGGGCATGCCGGGGGCAGCGGCGACGGCGGGCATCTGCTCGGCCGTCCTGCCGCTGCCGGAAATCGCTCCTTGGATCATGAAACTGGCGGCGAGGCGCTAAACCCATGCGGCCCGAAGATTTCGATTTCGTCGCCAAGTTGCTCAAGGACCGGTCCGGTCTGGTCATTACGCGCGACAAGGCCTATCTGCTGGAAAGCCGGCTCACCCCCGTGGCGCGCAAGCGTGGCCTCAAGGGCCTGGAGGATCTGGTTTCCGGTCTGCGGACCGCTGGCGAGGATCTGCTGCGCGAAGTCACCGAGGCGATGACGACCAACGAGTCGTTCTTCTTCCGTGACATCAAGCCGTTCGACCAGTTCAAGAATGTGGTTCTGCCCCATCTGCTGGCGACCCGCGCCGCCAAGAAGTCGTTCCGCATCTGGTCGGCGGCGTCGAGCTCGGGCCAGGAAGCCTATACCCTGGCCATGGTGCTGAAGGAAGAAGGCGCCAAGCTGGCCGGCTGGAAGATCGAGATCGTCGGCACCGACATCTCCACCGAGATGCTGGAAAAGGCCAAGGCCGGCCTTTACTCCCAGTTCGAGGTGCAACGCGGCCTGCCCATCCAACTGCTGGTCAAGTACTTCAAGAAGACCGCCGAGATGTGGCAGATCGACCCGGCCATCCGCGGCATGGTCCAGTACCGCGAGTACAACCTGCTGCACGACCTGAAGCCCCTGGGCCAGTTCGACGTGGTGTTCTGCCGCAACGTGCTGATCTATTTCGACCAGCCCACCAAGACCCGCGTGCTCGACAACATGAGCCGGGTGATGCCCGATGACGGCTTCCTCTATCTCGGTGGCGCCGAGACGGTGCTGGGCATCTCGGACAAGTTCAAGCCCATCCCCGACCAGCGCGGCGTCTACTCCACCACCCGCGCCCCGGCCGGCATCGGCACCACCAAGTAGTCTTCCGTCCCTTCGGACGGCGCAAAGCCCCTTCCGGAACACCGGGAGGGGCTTTTTCGTATCGCTCATCGGCGGGCTGCCGCCTACACCCGCCTGGGGCGATGCCCCAGCCCCCTTTTTATTCGATCAACGAATATGAAGCGCGCCGGAAACACCAAAAGGGCCCGCGGTTGCCCACGGACCCTTTCAGGAAACTTCGACGCGAGGCTTTAGGCCGCGACGGCGTCCTGCTTGGACGCCAGAGCGCGCTCGATGCGCTTCTTCAGGCGACGGGCCTCGGCGCTCAGCTTGGTGCTGGCGATGGACAGCAGGTAGGAGTCGATGCCGCCATTGTGCTCGATGGTCTTCAGACCATTGGTCGAGATGCGCAGGCGCACCGCATGACCCAGGGCGTCGGACAGCAGCGAGGCTTCCTGGAGGTTGGGCAGGAACCGACGCCGAGTCTTGTTGTTGGCGTGGCTGACGTTGTTGCCGGTCAAAACGCCCTTGCCGGTGATGGCGCAGCGACGTGCCATGGTAAAATCCTCGCTTCAAGTCGTTCGCCGGATCGCCGGTTCGGCCAGTCGCCGGGGCTATCCGTGGAAAATTGGCCCGATCCTTCGATCGGAGGAAGCCGCGTTTTTAAGGTGGCGAACGCCCCCCGTCAAGCCCGGAATCTGATTCGATCCAATTCGTTATGGACTCTACCTCACCCAACGGCCGAGATAGCCCTGAATCAGTTGGGCCATCTGCTGGTCGATGTCTTTCACCAGGCTTTCGCTGATGTCGTAGAGCACGCGATCGCGTTCGTTCAGGGTGATGCCCTCGGCCACGGTGCGCGACCGCGACGCCTGGGCCATGGTCTCGCCCTGGATCATGCCGCGCTGGTCGAGAATCTGGATCGCCACGCTGAGGGCGGCCTCGTAGCGCAGTTCCTGCTCCTTCTTGAAGGCGCCGGAAATGCCCTTGTCGATGGCCAGGGGCACCTCGACCACCTTGGCGTCCTTGATGACCACGCGAGCGGTGCCGGTACGGCCCACCGGCTTTAGGCGATCCTGGGCCCAACGCTGGGCGGCGCCCTCGGGCGATACGGGCATCAGGTGCTCGATATGGGGGGCGCGGCCGGTGGCCACGAACTCCGAGACGATCTCCAACTGCCCCACGTCCAGCTGGAAGGGCCGCAGGTTGGCGAAGCTGATTTCGGGCAGCTTCTGCATGGGCGGCTTGGCGTTCTGGCAGGCGCTGGCCGTGAGTGCGGCGACAACGGCCACCACGAGGCGGAAATGCCGAGCGATCATCGGGGGAATCCTCTTGGCTTGCAAACAGGTGGGCTCAATATCGGCGTGACATCCCGAGCCGTCAAGACGACTGCAGCTCGGTCAGCCGGAAGACATGGTCGGTGCGGCAGAACTCGCAGGTCACCACGATCTGACCCTGCTCGTCGGCCACCTGGGCCACCTCGCCGGGGGGCAGGGAGCGCAAGGTCGCCTCCACCCGATCGCGGGAGCAGCGGCAGCGGGCGCGCATCTCCTTGGCCTCGAACACCTGAAGCTGCTCGGCATGGTACAGGCGATACAGCAACTGCTCGGACGACAGAGCGGGATCGACCATCTCCTCGCCCTTGACGCTGGCCAGCAGAATCTCGGCCCGACGCCAAGTTTCCTCGGCCTCGTCGGCCACCAGGATGGGGGCACTGCCGGTCCCGGCCGGCATGCGCTGGATCATCAGCGCCGTCGCCGCCCAACCCTGTCCGCCCGACGGCGGGCGCACCATGGCCTCGATGGCGGTGTCCAGCTGTTCCGATTGCTTGAAATAGGCGCGGGCGCAATCTTCCAGGGTGGCGCCCGCCAGTTCGACAATACCCTGGTAGCGGTCGGTGTCCGGCCCCTGGTCCACGGTGAAGGCGAGGTAGCCCTTGCCCAGCATGGCGGGAACCGAAGCTCGTCCGCCCGGCGGCACCTGACCCAGGCGGGCGGCGTCGAAGCGGGCGTGGGCGCGCAAATCGCCGCCGCTGGTCACATCGGCCACCAGCAGCGAGACCGGGCCGTCGCCCTGGGCCTGCAAGGTGAAGATGCCGTCGAACTTCATGGAGGTGGCCAGCACGGCGGCCAGCGCCATGGTGTCGGCCAGCAGGGCCGCCACCGGCTCAGGATAGCCGTGCTGATCATCGAGAACCGTGTCCAGCGCGGTCCCAAGCCGGGCCAGGCGGCCACGCACGGCGCCCCCCATCACCGAGAAGGGCAGGACGGAATCGGTCAAGCCAGGCACCAGGTCAGGATTCCCTTCTGCACATGCATGCGGTTTTCCGCCTCGTCCCACACCACCGACTGGATTCCGTCCATGACGGGGTCGGTCACCTCCTCGCCGCGATGGGCGGGCAGGCAATGCATGAACAGGGCGTCGGGAGCCGCCTTGGCCATCAGGGCTTCGTTGACCTGATAGGGCTCCAGCAACTCGTGGCGGTTGGAATCCTGGCAGCCCATGGACACCCAGGTATCGGTCAGCACCAGATGGGCGCCGGCCACCGCCTCGGCGGGATGGGTGGTCAGCACCACGCTGGCGCCCTTGGCCCGCGCCCAGTCCACCGCGGCGCGCGACGGCATCAGGCTGTCGGGGCAGGCCAAGCGGATCTCGCAGCCGAAATGGCCGGCGGCGTGAATCCAGCTGGCGGCCACGTTGTTGCCGTCGCCGACCCAGGCCACCACCTTGCCCTTGAGCGAGCCGCGATGCTCCTCGAAGGTCATGACGTCGGCCATCACCTGGCAGGGATGGGACTGATCGGTCAGGCCGTTGATCACCGGCACGTCGGCATACTTGGCCAGCTCGGTGAGCTTTTCCGGCAGATTGGTGCGGATCATCACCGCGTCGACGAAGCGCGACAGCACCCGGGCGGTATCGGCGATGGTCTCGCCGCGGCCGAGCTGGGTATCGCCCGCCGCCAGCATGATGACGTCGCCGCCCAGCTGCTTCATGCCCACCTCGAAGGACACGCGGGTCCGCGTCGAGGGCTTCTCGAAGATCATGGCCAGCATCTTGCCGGCCAGGGGGGCCTTGGGCCCCTTGCCCTGCTTGTAGGCCAGGCCGAGATCGAGGATATGGCGCAGCGTCGCCGTATCAAATCCATCCAGGTCGAGAAAGTGGCGCGGGGCGCCGGATGCATTGACAGAGTTCATTTCACCTCGTCGAAGGCGCGGGCCAGGATGCCCACCGCTTCGTCCACTTGGGCGTCATTGATGATCAGGGGCGGCAGCAGCCGCACGATATTGTCGCCGGCGCCCACGGTCAGCAGGCCACCCTCGGCCAGACGGGCCACCATCTCGGTATTGGGCATGCGGGGCTTGATGCCCAGCATCAGGCCGAGGCCGCGCACCTCCTCGACCACGCCGGGGAAGCGGGCGGCGGTATCCTCGACCTTTGACCGCAACAGGGCGGCCATGGCCTGGACATGCTCCAGGAAGCCGGGCTCGGCCATGATGTCCAGCACTTCCCCGGCCACCGCCATGGCCAGCGGATTGCCGCCGAAGGTCGAGCCGTGAGTGCCGGGCACCATGCCCGAGGCGGCCTTGGTGGTGGCCAGGCAGGCGCCCACCGGGAAGCCGCCGCCCAGACCCTTGGCCACGCCCATGATGTCGGGGGCGATGCCCGCCTGCTCGTGAGCAAACAGGGTGCCGGTACGGCCCATGCCGGTCTGCACCTCGTCGAAGATCAGCAGCAGGCCGAACTCATCGGCGGTGGCGCGCAGGCGCCGCAGGTAATCGGGGTCGCCGGGAACGATGCCGCCCTCGCCCTGGACCGGCTCCACCAGGATGGCGGCGGTCTCCTCGGTGATGGAGGCGCGCAAGGCGTTGAGATTGCCGTAGGGCACATGGTCGAAACCATCCACAGCCGGAGCGAAGCCCTCCAGATGCTTCTTCTGCCCGCCCGCCGCCACGGTGGCCAGGGTGCGACCGTGAAAGGCGCCCTCGGCGCAGATGATGCGATAGCGCTGGGGATTGCCGGCGGCGAAGTGATGGCGCCGGGCCATCTTGATGCTGCATTCCAACGCCTCGGCGCCGGAATTGCAGAAGAACACCGTGTCGGCGAAGCTGCGCTCGACCAGCTTGGCGGCCACACTCTCCTGGCCCGCCACCCGGTACAGATTGGAGGTGTGCCAGACCTTGGCGGCTTGCGCGGTCAGCGCCTTGACCAGACGGGGATGGCAGTGGCCCAGGGCATTGACCGCCACGCCGGCGGCGAAGTCGAGATAGCGCCGGCCATCAGCCGTGAACAGATAAGCGCCTTCGCCCCGCTCGAAAGCGAGGTCGGCACGCGCATAGGTCGGCATCACCACTGGAAACACAAGCGCTCTCCCGAGAATGCCCGGCGGCCTCGCGAAAGCGAGCGAAACCGCCGATGCGCTCATGGAAAGCGGCAGAATATCGGTCGGAAAACCTTAAATGTCAACCGGAAGGGCGTGAATTCGCCATTTCAGCCCATCACGACTCGCGTTTTCTCACCCCTCGGCTGCCATCAGCATGGTGTCGAGGGTAAAGCTGCCGTCGGCCTCCATCTCGAAATGCCGGACAATTTCGGCCCCCGCACGACCCTGCAGGGAGCGGATCGCCTGGACATGAACCTCCGGCGTGTTCATCCGCCGAATCCATGACGAAAACTCCAGACGCAGCCGGAACCGGGAGGTGGTCACCGGGCCGAACCCCGCCACGGCCAGCATCTTTCGCCACTCCTCGACGGAATAGTTGCGCACATGGGAGGGATCGCGCAGCAGTTCCAGGGATTGCAACCAGGTATCCAACAGCGCCGATCCCGGCGTCACCACATCCATGATCACCGCCAACCCTCCCGGCTTCAGCACGCGCCGGGCTTCCCGCAGGCCGGTGGCGACGTCGTGCCAGTGATGGGCGCTATGGCGGGTGACCACCAGATCGAAGGCGGCATCGGGGCAGGGAAGAGTCTCGGCCGAGCCCCGGCGGACATCCAGATTGCCGAGCCCCCGGCGGGCGGCCTCGGCGCGGGCCGTCTCCACCATGGCCTCGGACAGGTCATAGGCGACAACCTTACGCACCCGAGGAGCCAGGAGAAAGGAGACGTGGCCGCCGCCACAGCCCAGGTCCAGAGCCAGTGCCTCCGGGCGGTCACCGATGATGCCGGCCAGTTGGTCCAGATCCTCGCCCCGGGCGTGAACCGCACTGGCGAGATAGGCCTGAGACTGGGGGCTGAATTGGTCGCTGACAACGGCATCGTGGGATCGTCTTTGCATGTCCACCTCCTCGGATCATCGGGACGGACAGCTTGGATCGGCTAATACACTGGTACAATATGGCGGTTTATCCTAGTATATTCGCCACCATGCTTCCCGTTGACCCCCGCCGCGCCCTGGGCGCTTTCCTCAGAAGCCACCGCGAGCGGCTGCCGCCGCCACCCCTGGCCCTCGGCCGCCGGCGCACGCCCGGCTGGCGACGGGAGGAGCTTGCCGAGGCCTGTGGCGTCAGCCTGACCTGGATCACCTGGCTCGAGCAGGGACGCGACGTCTCGGCATCGCCCCATGCCCTGGCGCGATTGGCGGAAGCGCTGCATCTGGCTCCCGCCGAGCGGGGCTATCTGTTTGAACTGGCGGGCCGCCGCGATCCCGTGTCGCCGGTGGCCAGCGACGACGGCATACCGCCGGCGGTGTTGGCGCTGCCCGGGCACATGAACGTCCCCGCCTATCTGCTCGACCGGACCTGGACGGCGCGGGCCTGGAATTCCGCCGCATCCCGGCTTTTCACCGGCTGGCTTGACGGCGACCACGACCGGAACCTGCTGCGCTTCATCTTCCTCTCGCCCGCGGCCCCACGCCTGATCGCCGATTGGGATCAGCGCGCCCACCGGGTGGTGGCCGAGTTCCGCGCCGATTTCAGCCGCCGCCTGCGCGATCCCGCGCTGCAGGCGCTTGTGGAAAGCCTGGCCGCCCAGTCGCAGGCGTTCCGGACACTTTGGCACGAGCAGGCCGTTCTGGACCGCGAGGGCGGCGAGCGCAGTTTCCTAAATCCGGCCCGCCGGTTCCATCAATCCACCCTCATCCTTGCGGCCAATGCGGACATCAAGCTGGTCAGCCTGGTCCCCATGGACGGGGAAGAGTTCTAGCTTTTCAGCTTGTACCCGGTATCGAGCATGCGCCAGGTGATCAGCAGCAGAACCAGATCGGCGACCGCCATGGCCGCCACCCCCACCGCCACCGAGCCGTCGCTGACGCCGATGAAGCCCGCCCGGAAGCCGTCGATCATGTAGAAGAACGGATTGACCAGGGCGATGGCGTGGAAGGTCTGGGGCAGGCGCTCGATGGAGTAGAAAGTCCCCGACAGGAAGGACAGCGGCGTCACGATGAAATTGGTCACCGCCGCCATGTGGTCGAACTTGTCGGCCCAGATGCCGCCCATCATGCCCAGCAGCGACAGCATCAGCGACCCCATCACGGCGTGATAGGCGATCAGCGCCGGATTGTGCACCGGCATGGGCACGAACAGCGCCATGGAACAGCCGACGGCGATGCCCACCGCCACGCCGCGGGCCACGCCGCCCAGGGCCACCGCCGCCGTCTGCTCGGCCCCGGTCAGCGGCGGCATCAGCATGTCGACGATATTGCCCTGGACCTTGGCGATGATGATGGAGGACGAGGTATTGGCGAAGGCGTTCTGGACGATGGCCATCATGATTAGGCCGGGCGCCAGGAACTGGACGAAAGGCACGCCCTTGACCTGGGCCGCCACCGGTCCCAGCGCCAGGGCGAACACCGAGAGGAACAGCAAGGTGGTGACCACCGGGGCGACGATGGTCTGGAAATAGACCTTGAGAAAGCGCCGCACCTCCTTCATCAGAAGGGTCCAGGTGCCCAGCCAGTTGACCGCTCCATAGGACCGGGGAACGGGCGGAAGGATGTCGACGTCGTCTCTCATGCTACACTCGCTTCCATGACTGCCCCCACCCCCAAGACCCTTGGGCGCCCCCCGTCCAGGATCACGCCATCTTACCTCGAGAATGCAGCGCTGCATTATCTCGAACGCTATTCCTCGTCCAGGGCCAATCTGCGCCGGGTGCTCATGCGCAAGGTTGACCGTTCCCTGGCCCATTGGGGCGGCGAGCGCGAGGACGCCATCCCCCTGGTCGAGGCGGCGATCGCCAAACTGGCCGGTCTCGGCTATCTGGACGATTCCGCCTATGCCGAGATCAAGGTGCGGGGCTTGCGGCGCAAGGGCGCCAGCGCCCGGCTGATTTCCGCCACCCTGGCCGCCAAGGGCATCGAGGCCGACACCGCCGCCGCCGCCCTGGCGGAGCAGGAGCCCGATTCCGAACTGGCCGCCGCCTTCACCCTGGCGCGGCGGCGCCGCCTCGGCCCCTTTCGCCCCGCCGACAAGCGGGCCGAGTTCCGGGCCAAGGACCTGGCCACCCTGGGCCGCGCCGGCTTCTCCTGGGAGATCGCCCGCGCGGTGGTCGAAGCCGAGGCGCCGCCGTCAGTGTGACACGACCTTCTGGGCCTGGGGCGAGCTCATGGCGATGCCCGCCGCGTCGAAGCGCTGCTTCAGGCGGCGGTTGAACTCGCGGATCAGGGTGACCCGGTCGCCCGGCGTGGTCTTGATCCGCACCCGCAGCACCACCGAGGCGGCATCGAAGCGTTCGACGCCCTGCACCTCGACGGGATCGATCATCATGGCGCCCCAACCGGCCTCGGCCCGCATCTCGGCTCCCAGATCGGTGATCACCGCCGCCGCCTTGTCGGTCTCCACCTCATAGGCCACCGGAATGTCCATGGCGGCATAATTGAAGCCGCGGCTGGAATTGACCACGGTGGAGACGGCGCCGAACGGCACGGTGTGCAAGGCGCCGTTGCCGTCGCGGATCTTGATGGCGCGGATGGAGATGGCCTCCACCGTCCCCACATGCTCGCCCACCTTGACCGCGTCACCCACCGCCATGGTGTCCTCGAACAGCACGAAGGCGCCGGTGATGATGTCCTGGACCAGCTTTTGCGACCCGAAGCCGATGGCGATGCCCAGCACACCGGCGCCGGCCAGCAGCGGAGCGATGTTGACGCCGATTTCCGACAGGACGATCAGTCCCACCGAGATCACCAGCATGATGAAGGCGGCGTTGCGCACCAGGGGCAGCAGGGTCCGCACCCGGCCCGAGCGCTGCAGCTGGTTGCCGTCGGAATCGGTGGCGGACAGATAGCGTTCGATGGCGGCCCGCAGGACCTCCCAGAACACCACGGCCAGGGCCAGCACCAGGACGATATTGATCAGGCCGGAGAGGATGCGCCGCCCCCATTCCGATCCCACCACTGCCAGCACATTGTAGACGCCCAGCGACTGGACCACCATCAGGCCGACCGCCGTGCCCAGGCCGCCCAGCAGGATGCGGCGCAGCCAGCCCAGGCGCTGGCGGATGCGCAGGCGCTGCTCGTCGGACAGCCGCCGCCCGGCGAAACGGTGCCAGGCGCCCCGCGACAGCCGGTCGGCGCCGAACGCCACCGCCAGGGTCAGGACGACGATGACCGCCGTGTGTCCCCACTGGTCGCGCCCCGAATGGTCGACCATCTTCTGCACCATCACGTCGGCGGCCTTGTCGCCGATGGCGTTGATCTGGCCGGGCAGTTCCGGGACGGCGGCGGGCAACGCCGGGGGAGGCGCCGGTGGGGCGGCCGTCTGGGCCAGGGCGCCGCCGCCCAGGGAGACCAGCAACAACACGGTGGCGAACAGGCGCCGCAAGACGCCATTATGGGCAACAGCACTCATCGTCTTTAACCGCTCCGAGGATCGAGGCATGTCCGGTCAGGTCACCATCTATCACAACCCGCGCTGCGGCAAGTCGCGCGATACGCTGAAGCTGATCGAGGATAAGGGCATCAGCCCGACCATCGTGGACTATCTGAAGGAACCGCCCTCGGCCGCCGAGTTGGCCCGCATCCTGGGACTGCTGGGCAAGCGCCCGGCCGAGATCCTGCGCAAGAAGGAAGCCGCCGAGGCCGGCGTCGACCCGTCCAGCCTGGACGATTCCGCCCTGATCGCGGCCATGGTCGCCAATCCCATGGTCATCGAGCGCCCCATCGTGGTCACGGCGACCAAGGCGGCGCTGGGCCGCCCACCGGAAAGCGTGCTGGCGATTCTGTAAGGGCGGCCTTCACGCAAACGCAACCCTCCGCCCCTTGGCGGCAAAGTTGGAATCGGTATAGATTGCCGGAAGAGCAGTCTCCTCCTCGTCAGGGAAGACGGCTTTTGGCGAGGGGGCCGGCCATTTTTCCCCGGATGGCCCCCTCGCCTTTTATTTATGGGATGCGCGAAGGGACGAGTCCCTTCGCACCTTGCCCTTCGTCCCTCACGCCGCCTTGGGCGAAGCATCCAGCAGGGCGACGATGTCGCCCATGATGGCGGTGATGTCGTAATCCTTGGGCGTGTAGATGCGGGCACAGCCGGCGGCCAGCAGCACCTTCTCGTCCTCGGGCGGAATGATGCCGCCCGCCACCACGGGAATGTCCGATAGACCGGCGGCCTTCATGCGCTCCAGCACCTCGGTGACCAGCGGCACGTGGCTGCCCGACAGGATGGACAGGCCCACCACGTGGACGCCTTCTTCCAGGGCGGCGTTGACGATCTGGGCCGGGGTCAGGCGAATCCCCTCGTAGACCACCTCCATGCCGGCATCGCGGGCCCGCACGGCGATCTGCTCGGCGCCGTTGGAATGGCCGTCCAGGCCGGGCTTGCCCACCAGGATCTTGACCCGGCGGCCCAGCTTGGCCGAAACCGCCTCGACCTTGGCGCGCACGGCGCCCATCTTCTCGCCCTTAACCTCGGCGGCGGCGCGGGCCACGCCGGTGGGAGCGCGGTATTCGCCGAACACGTCGCGCAGGCACTGGGCCCATTCGCCGGTGGTGACGCCGGCATGGGCGGCGGCGATGGAGGGCTCCATCACATTGCGGCCTTCGTTCGCCGCCGAGCGCAGTTCGGCCAGGGCCTTGTCCACCGCCTTGGCGTCGCGGGCCGCGCGGAAGGCCTTGAGGCGCTCGATCTGCTCGGCCTCGGCCTTGGGATCGACGGTCATGATGGAGCCTTCGCCGGTGGTCAGCGGGCTGGGCTCGGTCTCGGTCCACTTGTTGACGCCGACCACGATCTGCTCGCCGGTCTCGATGGCGCCGATGCGGCGCGCATTGGATTCCACCAGCTTCTGCTTCATATAGCTGGATTCCACCGCCGAGACGGCGCCGCCCATGGCGTCGATGCGCGCCAGTTCCTCGCGGGCGCCCTCCTTGAGGGCCTCCACCTTGCGGGTGATCTCGTGCGAGCCGTCGAAGATGTCGCCGAACTCAAGCAGGTCGGTCTCGTAGGCCATGATCTGCTGCAGGCGCAGCGACCATTGCTGGTCCCACGGACGGGGAAGCCCCAGGGCCTCGTTCCAGGCGGGAAGCTGCACGGCGCGGGCGCGGGCGTTCTTGGACAGCACCACCGCCAGCATCTCCATGACGATGCGGTAGACGTTGTTCTCCGGCTGCTGCTCGGTCAGCCCCAGGGAATTGACCTGGACGCCGTAGCGGAAGCGCCGGGCCTTCTCGTCCTTGACGCCATAGCGGCCGACACAGATCTCGTCCCACAGCTCGGTGAAGGCGCGCATCTTGCACAGCTCGGTCACGAAGCGGATGCCGGCATTGACGAAGAAGCTGATGCGGCTGACCACCTGCTCGAAATCGGCGGCGGGCACCGTGGGGCGCACGGTGTCGAGCACGGCCACGGCGGTGGCCAGGGCGTAGGCCAATTCCTGCTCCGGCGTCGCACCGGCTTCCTGCAGGTGATAGGAGCAGACATTCATGGGGTTCCACTTGGGAACCTCGCGATAGGTGAAGGCGATCACGTCGCCGGTCAGCTTCAGCGAGGGCTGCGGCGCGAAGATATAGGTGCCGCGCGACAGGTATTCCTTGATGACGTCGTTCTGGGTGGTGCCGTTCAGCACCGAACGGTTGGCTCCCTGGCGCTCGGCCGCGGCGATGTACAGCGACAGCAGCCAGGCCGCCGGGGCGTTGATGGTCATGGAGGTATTCATCTTTTCGAGCGGAATGCCCTCGAAAAGCGTCATCATGTCGCCCAGGTGACAGACGGGAACGCCCACTTTGCCCACTTCGCCCTTGGCCAGGACGTGGTCGCTGTCATAGCCGGTCTGGGTCGGCAGGTCGAAGGCGATGGACAGGCCGGTCTGACCCTTGGTCAGGTTGGTCCGGTACAGCTTGTTGGATTCGGCCGCTGAGGAATGGCCTGAATAGGTGCGGAACAGCCAGGGCTTCTCACGCGATGGGGCGGCGGCTTCGCGGGCGGTCTTGTCGGTCATCGGGCGCTCCAGACTGAATCCATTCAAAAAAATGCAACTTTGTCAGGGCTTAGGGGTCGCAGGCGACCTAAAATTTCCCATTTCCCCGACTTCGCGAAACAAACTATCATTTTGTGCATTGCGAAGAAAGCGACAAAACGCTAAAAGGCGGTGTACCGAGCGCCGAGGCCGGCCGCGTCGGAGAAGTGTCGTCCAGAGGGTCAAGGAGTTCTAGGATGAGCGAGCAGGTGGTCAAGGATCTCTACGAACTGGGTGAGATTCCGCCGATCGGACACGTGCCGAAGCAGATGTACGCCTGGGCCATCCGGCGCGAGCGTCACGGCAACCCCGACTCCGCCATGCAGGTGGAGGTGGTCGACACCCCCGACATCGATCCGCATGAAGTGCTGATCATGGTGATGGCCGCCGGCGTCAACTACAACGGCGTCTGGGCCTGCCTGGGCAAGCCCATCTCGCCCTTCGACTATCACAAGGCCGATTACCACATCGCCGGTTCCGACGCCTCGGGCATCATCTACAAGGTGGGCTCCAAGGTGAAGCGCTGGAAGGTCGGCGACGAGGTGGTGGTTCACTGCAACCAGACCGACGGCGACGACGAGGAGTGCAACGGCGGCGACCCGATGAACTCCGCCACCCAGCGCATCTGGGGCTACGAGACCCCCGACGGCTCCTTCGCCCAGTTCTGCCGCGTGCAGGCGCAGCAGGTCATGCAGCGCCCCAAGCACCTGACCTGGGAAGAAAGCGCCTGCTACACCCTGACGCTGGCGACCGCCTACCGCATGCTGTTCGGCCATCGCCCGCATGTGCTGCGTCCCGGCCACAACGTCCTGGTGTGGGGCGCCGCTGGCGGCCTGGGCTCCATGGCCATCCAGCTGATCGCCGTCTCGGGCGGCAACGCCATCGGCGTGGTGTCCGAGGAAGACAAGCGTGAGTTCGTCCTGGGCCTGGGCGCCAAGGGCGTGATCAACCGCAAGGACTTCGATTGCTGGGGCCAGCTGCCCGACGTGGACGGCGATCCCAAGGTCTTCGGCGACTACATGAAGAAGACCCGCGAGTTCGGCAAGGCCATCTGGGACATCACCGGCAAGGGCAACGACGTCGACTTCGTGTTCGAGCATCCCGGCGAGTCCACCTTCCCGGTGTCGTGCAACGTGGTCAAGCGCGGCGGCATGGTGGTGTTCTGCGCCGGCACCACCGGCTACAACCTGACCTTCGACGCCCGCTTCGTGTGGATGCGCCAGAAGCGTATCCAGGGCAGCCACTTCGCCAACCTGCTGCAGGCCTCCCAGGCCAACCAGCTGGTCATCGAGCGCCGCATCGACCCCTGCATGTCCGAGGTCTATGCCTGGAACGACATCCCGCATGCCCACATGCAGATGCTGAAGAACCTGCACAAGCCCGGCAACATGGCGGTGCTGGTCCAGGCCCACAAGCCCGGCCGCTACACCGTCGAAGACTGCATCGAAGGCTGAGCCTTGAGTGAAAACCCTCTCCCGGCGCCGGGAGAGGGTTTTTTTCATTTCCAATCGTCTTTAAGGACGCCGCCATGACCGCCATCCTGCTCCCCGATCTGATCCCCACCTGCGAGTCCGCAATTGCCGTGGTCGACACGTTGCGGCTGGCGGCCAAGGCCAATGTCACCGCCATGGTGAGCAAGGACGGCAAGGTCAACGGCGCCCTGTTCGACGCCAACCAGACCGCCGCCCACGGCTATGCCTGGCTGGCCACCTATGTGGCGGCGCTGCAGCAGATGCTGGGCTGGGCCAAGCGCCTGGAGGCCGAGGGCAAGCTGGGCGAGCTGGAGACCCTGATGCTTCAGGCGGCCTTCGGCGAATACTGCGCCCAGATCTATGGCGGCATCCCCATGAGCCAGGGCGAGATCGTCCGTCTGGCCGATCTGGGCCTGGATTCGCCCACCATCCACAAGCTCTCCTGCAAGGAGATCAACGTGCTGCGCCGCCAGGGCTGCACGGCGGCGGTGCGCAGCCGCATCGCCGAGCTGATCAAGGATGGCCACCATTTCGGCGAGCCCGGCCTGGAAGACGAGACCCTGATCCTCATCCGCGACCAGTTCCGCAGCTTCGCCGAGAACGAGGTCATCCCCCATGCCCATGAATGGCACCTCAAGGACGAGCTGATTCCCATCGAGGTGGTCAATCACGTGGCCGAGATGGGCGTGTTCGGCCTGACCCTGCCCGAGGAATACGGCGGGCTGGGCCTGGGTAAGATGTCCATGTGCGTGGTCACCGAGGAGCTGTCGCGCGGCTATATCGGCGTCGGCTCGCTGGGCACCCGCTCCGAGATCGCCGGCGAGCTGATCCGCCTCGGCGGCACCGAGGAGCAGAAGCAGGAATGGCTGCCCAAGATCGCCTCGGGCGAGATTCTGCCCACCGCCGTGTTCACCGAGCCCAATACCGGCTCGGATCTGGGCTCGCTCCGCACCCGTGCGGTGAAGCAGGGTGACGAATATGTGGTCACCGGCAACAAGACCTGGATCACCCACGCGGCGCGCACCGACGTGATGACCCTGCTGGTCCGCACCAATCCCGACACCAAGGATTGGAAGGGCCTGTCCATGATGATCGCGCCCAAGCCGCGCGGCACCGAAGCCAACCCCTTCCCGGCCGAAGGCATGACCGGCGGCGAGATCAAGGTTCTCGGCTATCGCGGCATGAAGGAATACGAGCTGGGCTTCGACGGCTTCAAGGTCCCGGCAGCCAACCTGCTGGGCGGCGTCGAGGGCCAGGGCTTCAAGCAGCTGATGGAGACCTTCGAATCGGCGCGCATCCAGACCGCCGCCCGCGCCGTGGGCGTCGCTCAGTGCGCCATGGAAGTGGGCCTGAAGTATGCCAACGAGCGCGTCCAGTTCGGCAAGCCCATCTATGAGTTCCCCCGCGTCGGCGGCAAGATCGCCTGGATGGCGGTGGAGACCATGATCGCCCGCCAGCTCACCTATTTCTCGGCCCGCGAGAAGGACGAGGGCCACCGCTGCGACATCGAGGCCGGCATGGCCAAGCTGCTGGCCGCCCGCGTCGCCTGGGCCAATGCCGACAACGCGCTGCAGGTCCATGGCGGCAACGGCTATGCCGAGGAATACCCCATCTCGCGCATCCTCTGTGATGCCCGCATCCTCAACATCTTCGAGGGTGCCGCCGAGATCCAGGCCCAGGTCATCGCCCGCGGCCTGCTGTCGGGCGCCCGGGATTAATACCAGTCTCGATCCGAGACTGGTTAGGCCCAAGGGGCCGCGCGGCTTATGCCGCGGGAGCCAAGGGCGCTCGCGCCCACCCGGCGATTGAGGGGCAAAATTAACCGGGCGGAGCATACGCTCCGCCCGGTAATTTGTTGATCTGCGCACATAAATCGAATATCTGCCTGGGCAAGCGATTGGTCTTACCTATCAGGAGCGCCGCCTTTGGCCGGACATTTCCGCCACCGCTTGCTGGCGTTGAAGGACGCCGAGCAGGCGTTGCGCCTTGAACTGCTGCAATCGGGAGAGCCGGTGGGCGGCTATCCCGCCCGGCTGCGCCAGTTGCACGAATCCAATGCCCGCGAGCTGGAACTGATCGTCGACGACGAGGGCTGGCCCACCGTCGACGCCGCCGCCGCCGATGGCGCCGAGGCCGCCTGGCTGGTGGCCATGCACGCCGTGTCGCGCCCCAGCTTCATGCGCCGCTGCCTCGGCCTGCTCAATTCCGCCGCCAACCGCGACGAAGTGCCAAAGCGCCACGCCGCCATGCTGGACGACCGCATCCGGGCGCTGGAAGGCCGTCTCCAGAAATACGGCACCCAGCTGGACTGGCGGAACGGCCGTCTCTCGCCCCTGCCCATCGAGGATGAAGCCGAGGTCGACATCCGCCGCGCCGCCGCCGGTCTGGCGCCTCTGGCCGAAACCATCGCCACGGCGCGGGACGCCGCCCAATCCGACGGAGCGCCGCCGCCGGAGGAATGGGAGGCGTCCAGTTCGGTGCTCGAAGCCCTGGCCCGCGAAGTGGGCTGGCGGGAATAGGGGGGAAGGATGCGAAGGGATTCATCCCTTCGCGCATCCCTGATCCTTGCCCCCACCACCTTCGCCATGTTCTATGGTGCGACGCAACAGCAGGTGGTCCAGGCATGTACAGCGACGACGATCTTGACGCGGCCAGCGCCGCCGGCATCCTGACGCCCGAGACGGCAACGGCGTTCCGGGACTTTGTCGCCGGGCGGCAGACCGCCCATGAGGCCGACGAGGAGAGCGTCCGCCTGGTCACCAGCTTCAACGACATCTTCGTCACCATCGCCGCCATCCTGCTGCTGTCGGCGCTGGGCTGGCTGGCGGGCAAGGCCGCCCCGGTGCTGGGCGGCGCCTCGGTGGCCGTCGCCGCCTGGACTTTCGCCGAGTACTTTACTCGCAAGCGCCGCATGGCCCTGCCCAGTCTGGCCCTGCTGCTGGCCTTCGTCTGGGGCGTCTTTTCCGCGGGCCTGAGCGTGGTCGGGGTAGATGACTTCGCCCGGGGCGGCTATGGCGTCGCCGCCGCCGCCGCCATCGCCGCCTTGGCCGCCTGGGCGCATTGGCGTCGCTTCATGGTTCCCATCACCATCGCCGCCGGAGCCGTGACCGGAGCCGGAGCCCTGCTGGCCCTGGGCCTCGCCCTGGTCCCGGCGCTGCGCGATTACTTCCTGCCGCTGATCTTCGCTGCCGGCCTGGCGCTGTTCGCCCTGGCGCTGCTCTGGGATGCCGGCGACCTCGCCCGCAAGACCCGGCGGTCGGACGTGGCGTTCTGGCTGCATCTGGCCGCCGCGCCCATGATCGTCCATCCGGTCTTCTCCCTGCTGGGCGCCGGGGGCGCCACCATCGCCGGCGCCGTCGGCGCGGTGGCCATCTATGCCGTGCTGGCCCTGGTGGCCCTGGCGGTGGACCGCCGCGCCCTGCTGGTCTCGGCTCTGGCCTATGTGCTTTACGCCGCCACCACCCTGTTCGAGGCGGCGGGTTCGTCGACCGCGGCTTTCGCGCTGACCGCCCTGGTGATCGGCTCGGTCCTGCTCAGCCTGTCGGCCTTCTGGCACCACGCGAGACGGCTGGTCCTGGCGCCGCTGCCGGCGGCGCTGCGCCAAAGGCTGCCCAACGCCTAGAACTGGCGGAAATGCCTGAATGGGGATAAGGTGCGGGCCAGAACCGTCCCTCGTCACCACAGGCTCCAAAGACCATGTCCAGCGCCTCCCCCCGCCGCCCCCGTCCCGTCGTTCTGTGCATCCTGGACGGCTGGGGCTGGCGTGACGACTCCGCCGACAACGCCATCGCCCAGGCGGAGACTCCCAACTGGGACCGCTTCCTGGCCAGCTACCCCCATTCGCTGCTGCAGTCGTCCGGCTTGCAGGTGGGGCTGCCCGACGGCCAGATGGGCAATTCCGAGGTGGGCCACATGAATCTGGGCGCCGGCCGGGTGGTGATGCAGGACCTGCCGCGCATCGACGCCGCCGTGGCAGACGGCTCCCTGGCCGCCAATCCCGAGCTGGCCAAGGCCATCGCCGCGGTCAAGGCCAGGGGCGGCGCCATGCACCTGATGGGGCTGCTGAGCCCCGGCGGCGTGCATTCCCACCAGGATCATCTGGCAGCCCTGGCGCGGACCATCGCCGATGCGGGGGTCAAGGTTCAGGTCCACGCCTTCCTCGACGGCCGCGACACGCCGCCCAGCAGCGCCAAGGGCTTCATGGAGCGCTTCCTGGCCGCCGTGAAGGGCCATGACGTGGCCGTCGCCACCGTCTCGGGCCGCTATTACGCTATGGACCGCGACAAGCGCTGGGACCGGGTCTCGCTGGCCTGGAACGCCCTGGTGGAAGCCAAGGGCGTGGCCGGGGCCGATCCCTTGGCCGCCATCGCCGCCTCCTATGCCGAGGCCAAGACCGACGAGTTCATGCTGCCCGCCGTGATCGGCGCCTATCAGGGCATGCGCGATGGCGACGGCCTGCTGATGGGCAATTTCCGCGCCGACCGGGCGCGCGAGATCCTCGATTGCCTGGTCAATCCCGCCTTCGACGGCTTTGCCCGCGCCCGTCAGGTGGCCTTTGCCGCCCGCCTGGGGCTGACCGAGTATTCCAAGGATCTGAATGCCTTCCTCGGCACCCTGTTCGGGCCGGAAACCCTGGACAACATCCTGGGCGAGGTGCTGAGCAACGCCGGCCTCAAGCAATTGCGCATCGCCGAGACCGAGAAGTACGCCCACGTCACTTTCTTCTTCAACGGCGGGCGCGAGACGGTGTTCCCGGGCGAGGAGCGCATCCTGGTCCCCAGCCCCAAGGTCGCCACCTACGACCTGCAGCCCGAGATGAGCGCCGCCGAGGTCACCGACAAGCTGGTCGCCGCCATCGAAAGCGGCGTCTTCGACGTGGTGGTGGTCAACTACGCCAATGGCGACATGGTCGGCCATACCGGCTTCCTCAAGGCCGCCATCGTCGCCGCGCAGACGGTGGATGCCTGCCTGGGCAGGCTGGAGGCCGCAATCGCCAAGGCCGGCGGCACCATGCTGGTCACCGCCGACCACGGCAATGCCGAGCAGATGAAGGACCCCACCACCGGCGAGCCCCACACCGCCCACACCACCGGCCCGGTCCCGGCCGTGCTGGTCGCTCCGCCCGCCGGCATCGAAGGAATCGGCGACGGCCGGCTGGCCGACGTGGCGCCCACGCTGCTGGCCCTGCTGGGGCTGGCCCAACCGGCCGAAATGAGCGGGCAGTCCCTGCTCCGCCCGACCCTCCGTGCGGCCGGTTAGGGGGGCCCTCCTCGCGACGGCGCTGCTCCTTCTGGGAGCGGCGCCCGCTTCAGCAACCTGGGACCGCCCGGTGGATGCGGGTGAACGCCTGCGGGAACTGGAAGGCCAGTTGGAGCGCTCACGCGCCGAGCACGAGGATGTGCGGCGCAAGGCCGAGGAATTGTCCGCCGAGACGGCGCGCCTGCGCACCGACATGGTCAAGGCCGCCGGCAAGGCCCAGGAGAGCGAGGAATTGCTCTCGGAACTGGAAGCCCAGTTCGACGACCTGAGAAAGCGCGAGATCAGCCGCTCAGAGGCCCTCGACCGGCGTTCGCGCCAGATGGTCGGCGTGCTGACCGCGCTCCAGCGCCTGGCCTGGCGGCCCACCGAGGCGCTGCTGGCCCAGCCGCAGAGCCCGGCCGACACCGTCCGCTCGGCCATTCTGCTGCGTGCCGCCGTGCCCCAGATCGAGCAGTCGGCCCGCGACCTGCGCGTCGAGATCGACGGCGTCGCCAAGCTGCGCACCGAAATCGGCGAACAGCGTCGGTTGATCGCCAGCACCACCGCCCAGCTCGAGCGCGAACACGTCCGCATCAAGGACATGTTCGAACGCAAATTCCAGGTTCAGAACGCCACCGAGCAGGAGCGCCGCTCGCTGGAGGCCCGCCTCCAGGACCTGGGCGCCCAGGCCGAGGATCTGCGCGATCTGCTGTCGCGCCTGGACCAGGAGCGCGAGCGCCGTCTGGCCGAGGCCGCCGCCAAGGCCGCCGCCGAGAAAACCGCCCGCGAGGCCGAAGCCATGGCGCGGCGCCTCGCCCGCGAGGCTGAACTGGCCGCCCAACGCGCAGCCCGCGACGCAGAACTGGCGGCGCAGAAGGCGGCAAGCCAAGCCGTCGCCGAAGCCAAGGCCCGCGACGAAGCGGCCAGCAAGGCCGCCCAGCAGGCCGCCGCCGAGGCCAGGGTCCGCGAGGACACCGCCGCCCGCCTCGCCCAGGAAGCGGAACTGAAGGCTCAGGCGGAAGCCAAAGAGAAGCAGCTGGCCGCCGAAAAGGCCACCCATGACGCCGAACTGGCATCCCGCGAAGCCGCCGCCAGCCGCCCTGTGAAGAACGACAAGCCCTTCAGCCAGGCCCAGGGCCGCCTGCCCTTCCCCGCCCGTGGCCGGGTGGTCGAGACCTATGGCCAGCCCAACGACGTGGGACAGGTGTCCAAGGGCATCACCATCAACACCCGCAAGGCGGCTCAGGTCATCGCCCCCTATGATGGGCACGTGGCTTTTGCTGGCCCGTTCAGGGGTTACGGCCTTCTCTTGATCATCGAACACAGCGAGGGCTATCATACGCTGCTGGCGGGAATGGCGCAGATCGACTGCACCGTCGGCCAGAAGCTGTTGACGGGCGAACCCGTTGGCGTCATGGGGCAGGACGACAGCAAGCCCAACCTTTACGTGGAGCTGCGCCGCAATGGCCAGCCGGTCAACCCGTTGCCTTGGCTCATGGCACAAAAAAGTAAGGCTAGTGGATGATTCGCAAGATTCTGATCGCGGCGGGGACCTTCGCCCTGCTGTCGACGACCGCTCTCACCCCCGTTTCCGCCGCCGAGCGCAAGGAAACCTACAAGCTGTTGGACCTGTTCGGCGAAGTGCTGGAAAAGGTGCGCAGCGAGTATGTGGAACCCGTCAATGACGAGGATCTGATCGAGGCGGCGCTGAACGGCATGCTGGCCTCACTGGACCCGCATTCCAGCTACCTCAATCCCAAGAACTCCAAGGACATGGACATCCAAACCCGCGGCGAGTTCGGCGGGCTGGGCCTGGAAGTGACCATGGAGAACGGCTGGGTCAAGGTGGTCTCGCCCATCGACGATACCCCGGCCTACCGTGCCGGCATGCAACCCGGCGATTTCATCACCCACCTGGATGGCGAACAGGTTCAGGGGCTGTCGCTGTCCGAGGCGGTGGATCGCATGCGCGGCACCGTCAACACCGACATCAAGCTGACCGTGCGCCGCGGCGGGGTGGAACAGCCCTTCGACATCAAGCTGACCCGCGCCGTCATCAAGGTCCAGACAGTGAAGGGCCAGCTGCATGGCGATATCGGCTATATCCGCATCTCGCAGTTCAGCGCCACCACCCACGCCGATCTGGTACGCATCATGACCCAGTTGAAGAAGGATATCGGCAAGACGCCGACCGGCTTCGTCATCGATCTGCGCAACAATCCCGGCGGCCTGCTCGACCAGGCTGTGGCGGTGTCCGACGACTTCCTGGACAAGGGCGAGATCGTCTCGACCCGGTCGCGCCGTCCCGAGGACACCCAGCGCTTCAACGCCCGGCCCGGCGACATCGCCGACGGCCTGCCGCTGGTGGTGCTGATCAACGACGGCTCGGCCTCGGCCTCGGAGATCGTCGCCGGCGCCCTGCAGGACCACAAGCGCGCCGTGCTGCTGGGCACCCGCTCGTTCGGCAAGGGCTCGGTCCAGACCCTGATGCCGCTGCACGGCCACGGTTCGCTGCGCCTGACCACGGCGCGGTATTACACGCCGTCGGGCCGGTCGATTCAGGCGGTGGGCATCGAGCCCGATATCAAGGCGGCCCAGTCCAAGGTGGAGCCGGTGGCCGGCGCGGCGGTGGAGCGCCGCTCGGAAGCCAGCTTGCGCAAGGCCCTGCCCAATCCCAACGGCGACAAGGCCAAGCCCGCCGAGAAGGACAAGGCCGCCCCCGAATCCAAGGCCCCCGACGCCCCGGCCGAGGGTGGCAAGGCCGAGGCCCCCACCCCCATCAAGCTGGGCGATCCGGCCCAGGACTACCAGCTTGCCCGGGCGCTGGACCTGCTGCGCGGCCTGTCGTTATACCGCCCGGCCCAGCGTTAAGCGGGGCTTGGGCACCACGTCATGGCCGCTGATACCCACTTCGATCTCGAGGAACTGGACGAGGACCAGATCCCCGAGATCGTCGTCGAGGAGATCAAACCCGAACGAAAGCCGCTGAACCTCAAGCCGATCCTGATCGGCTTGGGAATTCTGCTGGCCGGCGGCGGTCTGGGTGCCGTGGCCTATCTGTTCACCGCCTTCGATACCCGCGACATGATCGGCATGATGGATGTGGGCGAGAACCCGCCCAAGCTGTCCTTCGAACTGCCCGGCCGTGGCGAGCCGCCCAAGCCGGGTGCCGGCGGCGGATTGCTGACCCCTCCCATGGCTCCGGGTGCGGCGCCGCCGGGGGGCGAGATGCTGAAGGCGCTGCCCGACGACACGCCGTCCCCCGATTCCCTGCCGCCCGCCCTGCCACCTGCCGAGGCGGCCCCCGGGAGCAAACCGGAGGCCAAGCCGGACGCCAAGGTCGCGGCGCTGCCGCCCGATGGGAAAGTGACGCTGCCGCCCGGGGGCGATTACGTGGCCGAGCCGGAATCGCCGGTCTCCAAGGCCTTCGCCCCCAAGCCGCCGCCGGCGGTGGATTCCTCGGGCATGCCCACCCAGCCCAATCCGCGCAGCGCCGAAAAGCCTCCCAGCTACGAGGGCCTGCCGGCCCACAAGGGCGAAGTGAAGGCCCTGCCTCCCGCTCCCAACAAGGAGATGCAAAAGCGCACGGCCATCGGCGACCTGCCGGTGCCGTCGCCCGACGGCAAGCAGCCGTGGCAGGTCTACGCCCGGCCGTGGTCCGGCCCCGCCGACCGCGGCAAGGTGGCGGTGGTGGTGATGGACATGGGGCTGGACAAGGCTGCCACCGAAGCCGCCATCGCCAAGCTGCCGCCCGAGGTGACCCTGGCCTTCAGCCCCTATGCGCAGGGCCTGGATAAATGGGTGAAGAAGGCCCGTGATTACGGCCATGAAGTGATGATGGTGCTGCCCGCCGATGCCAGCGGCGCCCAGCCCCGCGATCCCGGCCCACTGGGCATGACCAATTCCGTGCCGCCGGAAAGCAATCTGGCCCGCCTGGAAGGGGTGATGGCCCGTGGCGGCGCCTATACCGGCCTGATTTCGCTGGGCGACAAATTCGCCGCCTCGGAACAGATCGTCCAGACCCTGGGCAAGCTGCGCGACCACGGATTGCTCTATGTGGGTCCGGGCGCCGCCCCCGCCGACCGCACCCCCGCCCTGGCCCCGGTGACGGCGGTCGCCGATGCCGACCTGTTCCGCGAAGCCATCGAAATGCGCTTCAACCAGGTGTCCATCGCGGCGCGGACCAAGGGCAAGGCCCTGGTGGTGATCAATCCCCGCCCGCTGTCCTTCGACCGGCTGCTGCCCTGGCTCAACGATTTCGACGGCCAGAAGCTGGTGATCGTCCCGGTCTCCACCCTGGTCCAACCCCCACCCGCCCCGGGAAAGTCATGAGCAAGAAGCATAAGACGCCGCTGCCCTACGACCAGCGCCCCTATCGCCCCGGCATCGGGCTGGTGCTGCTCAACGCCCAGGGGCTGGCCTTCGTCGCCCAGCGGATCGACACCCCCGGCAACGCCTGGCAGTTCCCCCAGGGTGGCATCGACGAGGGCGAGGACCCGCGCGACACCGCCCTGCGCGAGATGGAGGAGGAAATCGGCACCAACAAGGCCGAGATCATCGCCGAAAGCGCCGACTGGATTTCCTACGACCTGCCACCCGCCATCGCCGACAAAAGCTGGAAAGGACGCTTTCGCGGCCAGACCCAGAAGTGGTTCTGCGCCCGCTTCACCGGCACGGACGGCGACATCAACCTGGAGACCGAGCACCCGGAATTCGAAAGCTGGCGCTGGATGGCGCTGGACGAGGTTCCGGCGCTGATCATCCCGTTCAAGCGAGTGCTCTACGACAAGGTGGTCGCCGAGTTCCTGCCGCTGGCCCGCGCCATGGCCCGCTGACGTTCGGGATTGGCCTCAGATAACCATCTTCAGCTTCTGCCCCGGCTTGACGGTCTCGGTCTCGGCCAGTCCGTTCAGTACCCGGAAGCGCTCCACCTTGTGTTCCTCGTAGGGCATCTGCTCGGCCAGCTTTTCCACCGTGTCTCCGGCCTTGGCGGTGATGATCTTCAGGCGTAGCGGCTTCATGGCCGTTTTCTCCGCCTCGGTCAGCTTGCGCAAGCTGAGGCCCGAGGTCTTGAACTCCTGGGCATGGGCGGCGGTCAGGTTGGGCGGCGTGAGGTAGAGAAAGCGGTAGGTGGACTTGCCGTTCTTCACCGCCAGCAGGCGGGCATCCATAGCGCCCTTGTTGGTGTTGAGCCGGGCCAAGCCGGTGGCGGCGGCGAGGCCGTTGATCTCCAGCGCCTCGATGGAGGACAGCCGGGTTCCCTTGGCCCATTGGGTCTGGAGATAATTGGTCATGTCGCCATGGGCCTCGGCCCCCATGTCGAAGCGGATCGCCGAGCCGTCCTTGTGGACCGCCATCACCGCCTTGGGACCGTTGATCAGGCGGAAGCCGGCCGGCACCTCGTAGCGGATGCCCAGCCCGGCATGGGAGAACACCCGGCCGCGCACCACGCCCTCGTCGGGATCGTCGCCCACCAGTAGCCCTTCCACATGGGCAAGGTACTGGTCGCGCCCCATGGCGCCCTTGTGATCGGCTCCCTTGGCCAGATTGGCCGCATCCCTGACCCGGTCGAGGGTGCGGGGATGGCTGGCGAACAGCGAGGTCTCGTCCACCTCGTCGGGAGAGCGCCCGGCCAGCACCGCCTCCAGCCGCGCCTGGTCGCGCAGCTTGCCCAGGAAGGTGGTCATGCCGTCGGGATTCCAGCCGCTGACACTCATGTAGCGGATGCCCAGCTCGTCGGCCTCGCTTTCGTTCTCGCGGGAATAGCCCTGGATATAGGCGGCGGCGCCCAGCTGGGCGATGTCGCCCACCCCCGACACGCCGGTCACGGCGCCGACCACCGCGCCCAGCACGCCGGTGGCGATATTGGCGGCGATGGACTGGCTGTAGCGCTGGGCGGTGTGGCGTCCGGTGACATGGCCGATCTCGTGGCCGACCACGCCGGCCAGTTCCGCCTCGTCATCGGCCAGGGCCAGCAATCCCCGTGACACATAGACATATCCGCCCGGCAGGGCGAAGGCGTTGACGATGTTGCTGTTCAGCACCGTGAAGCGGAAGGGGGCGCCGGGCGTCTCGGTATTGCCGACCAGACGCTTGCCGATGCCGGCCACATAGGCCTGCATCTTGGGGTCGTCATACACGCCGCCATATTGCTTGAGAACGTCGGGATGGGCCTCGGCGCCCATCTTCTGCTCTTCCTCGGCCGACATGATGTTGAAGTTGCTCTTGCCCGTGCCCGGTGCCACCTGGCACGAGGTCAGCAGGGTCGAGGCCAGCAGGGCGGCAAGCAGGGTGGAGGCACGGCGCATGGTTCCCTCGGGCGGATGAAAAACCGGAGGGGAATGATACGACGTCCAGGAGCAGGGGCAAGCGTCCCCTTATGCGAACTCCGTTTGAACACTTCGGGGCTTCCGCCCCGAACCCCGACCGAGAGGCAAAGCCTCCCGGCCCTCCATCTATTTGAAAATAAGGGGGTATGGGGCATCGCCCCATGCGGGTGCGGGCGGCAGCCCGCCCGGAGACCGTATTACACCATCTTCTTGCCGTAGCCCCTGGGCGTATAGGTCCAGGCATGCTGGCCGGCGGTGAAGGTGCGGGTCTCGCTGGAGCCCACCACCACCATGGTCAGCATGTCCACCTTGTCCACGTCCAGGTCGGCGAGGCGGATGACCTCCACCGTTTCGCCGGGGCGTCCCAGCTGCCGGGCCAGGATCACCGGCGTGTCGGGACCGCGGCCCGACAGCAGAATGTCGCGGGCCTTGGGCAACTGGTCGCGGCGGCGCTGGGAGACGGGATTGTAGAAGCACACCACGAAATCGGCCATGGCGGCGGCCTTGAGGCGGGTCTCGATGCTCTCCCACGGGGTCAGCAGGTCCGACAGCGAGATGGTGCAGAAATCGTGATTGACCGGAGCGCCGGCCCGCGCCGCCGCCGCCTGCAGCGCCGAGATGCCCGGCACCACGGTGATCTCGACCCGGTTCCAGTCGGCGCGCGCCCTGCGGTCCAGCAGCTCGAACACCAGGGTGGCCAGGGCATAGATGCCGGGATCGCCCGAGCACACCAGGCTGACCGTGCGCCCCTCGGCGGCGAGGTCCAGGGCACGGGCGGCCCGGGCCTCCTCGGCACCCAGCGCGCTTTCGTGCCGCTCCTTGCCGTGCGCCGCCGAGCCCAGCAGATCCAGATACAGGCCATAGCCCACCAGATCGCTGCTGGCCTCGATGGCGGCCTGGGCCTCGGGCGAGCGCCATTGCGGCGTGCCCGGGCCGATGCCCACCACGAACAGCCGGCCCCGCGCCCGGCCGACCGTCCGGGCGTCGATGGCCCGGGGCGAACGGGCCAGGGCCATGGTGGTGCGCGCCCCCTTGACCTTGGGCACCACCAAGGTGGCGTCGGCGCCCGCCGCCGCCAGGGCGGCGCCTTCGGCCACGCCGTGGCAACCGGTTTCGGCGAACACCACGTCGGAGGGATTGGCCAGGCGCGGCGCCTCGGCCTCCAACTCGGCCGGGCTGAAGAAGCGGGCGGGCACGCCCAATTCGGCGGCCAGGGCGTGCACCGCCGCCTCATCGGCCTTGAGATCGATACTGGCGACACAGGCGATGGATTTGGGCGACAACGCCTCCTGGGCCATCACGTCCTTGACCAGGGCGATCAGCTCCTGTGCCGAGGCATTGCGCTCGCACCCCACGCCCAGCGTCAGGGTCGGAGGATGCAGCACCAGTTCGTGATCATCGAATTCGACCGACCGGTCGGTCACCCGGATGGTGTGCTCGGCCTTTTCCACGAAGGGCAGGCCGTCCAGCCAGGCGACGTCTCCCGCCTCCACCTCCAGCGCCACCGCCTCCTCGGCCAGCAAAGCGGCGGTCACCGACTTGGCCGCGTCCGGATTGCCCACCCGCCAACCGGGCGGCGGGTCATCCAGCGCCACGCCCAGCGCCAGTTCCCCGGCGGTGGTCAGGGCGGGACGGACATCCAGGGCATGGGCGATCTGGCGGGCCAGGGCATTGGCGCCGTGATGGCCGCCCAGCAGCGGCACCACCGACGAGCCGTCCACGCCGGCGGCCAGGACCGGCGGCTCGGAATGCTTGTCGCCCAGCACCGGCCCCAAGGCACGGATCAGGATGCCGGCGGCGCAGATGCCGATGATCGGCGTACGCGCCGCGAACAGGGCGCGCAGATGGGCGCCGGTGTCCTGGAACCCCACATCGCCCTCCACCCGGCCGATCAGGCCGTGGATCGAGGCACCGGGCAGCACGGCCTTGATGGCGCGGGCGGTTTCCAGTCCGGCGGGGGTCACCACCACCAGGGCAATGTTCAAAGCCATGCGTTTCCTCTGCGGTGCACCAGGATGAGGGAGAAATAGGGAAGCTCGGTCACGGTGGCCGGGTCGTGGGCGCGGCGGCCCGGCAGACCGACCCTTTCCACGATGCGGGCCTTGTCCCACAGGCCCAGGCGCTGCAGCACGCCCCGGACCTTGGGCAGGTGGCGGCCCACTTTCATGATCACCGCGGCGTCCGAAGCCGCCAGCGCCGCCTCGATCTCGGCCTCGGTACGGGTGGCGGGAATGACGGCCACGCCGTCATCCCAGGCGCAAAGCGGCGCCTGCAGATCGGCGGCGGCGGCCATGATGGACGACACGCCGGGCACCACCTCGACGGGGAAGCGGGGCGACAGGCGGGCGAACAGGTAGATGAACGAGCCGAAGAAGAATGGGTCGCCCTCGCACAGCACCGCCACGTCGCGGCCCGCGTCCAGATGGGCGGCGATTTCTTCCGCCGCCCGGTCATAGGCCGCTTCGGTGCCGTCACGGTCCACGGTGAAGCCCATGCGGATGGCAATCTCTGTCTTGCCCGCCGGAATATGCGGCGCCGCGATGGTGCGCGCCAGCCCGTCCCCTTCCAGCGGCGCCGGCCAGGCCAGCACCGGAACTTCGGCGATCAGGCGCACCGCTTTGAGGGTCAGAAGCTCCGAATCACCGGGGCCGATGCCGATGCCGTAGAGGGTGGCGCTCATTTCTTCCACCCCACATAGCGGGTCACCGGCATGGCCGGATGCCAGGCGTGGAAGCCGCCCACCCGGTCGAGATGGGCCACGGACAGCCGGGTCATCTCGCCGCCGTGCAGGCCGAACAGGGCGACCAGCGCCGCCTCGCCCTCCATGGTCACCGCATTAGCCACCAGCCGCCCGCCGCGCCCCAGGGCCGACCAGCAGATATCCAGCAGCCCGGCCTCGGACACCCCGCCGCCCACGAAAATGGCGTCGGGCGGCTCGCGGTCCAGGGGCAGCGCATCGGGCGCCCGGCCGGCGATGATCTCCAGTCCCGGCACGCCCAGGCGCGCCGCGTTGCGGGCGATGCGGTCCAGGCGCTCGGGCTTGCTCTCGATGGCCACGGCTTGTCCGCCGGCCCGCATCCACTCGATGGCGATGGAGCCGCAGCCCGCCCCCACGTCCCACAGCACCTGACCGGGCAGGGGTGCCAGGGCGGCCAGGGTCGCGGCGCGGATATCGCGCTTGGTCAATTGCCCGTCGTGCTCGAAGGCCTCGTCGGGCAGGCCCGGCACGGTGGACAGGGGCCGGACGCCCCGGTCCAGACGGCACTCCACCGCCACCACGCAGAGATCCGAGGCGCAGCCGGAAACATCGGTGATCCGCTCGGCCGCTCCGCCCAGATTCTCCAGCACCACCACCGGGCTGGCCCCGTATCCATGCTGAGCCAACAAGGCCACCACCTTGGCCGGACTGGTCCGATCCTCGGCCAGGATCAGCAGACGCCGGCCCGGAGCCAGATGCGGCGCCAGGGAGTCCAGCGGCCGGCCGTGAATGGTGAGGAACAGGCAATCCTGCATGGCCCAGCCCAAGTGGGCGCAGGCCAGGGAAAAGGCGCCGGGATGGGGAACCACGCTCACCCGGTCGGCCCCGAACCAGCCCGTCAGGGTGACAGCGGCGCCGAACCACAGGGGCTCGCCGCTGGCCAGCACCACCATGCGCTTGTCGGCGCGGGCTTCCAGCAGGGTGCGGCTGTCGGCGAAGGGCGAGGCCCAGGTCAGCCGTTCGGCACCATTGGCGGGAATCATCGCCAGATGGCGGGCACCGCCCACCAGCACCTCGGCGCCATCGACCAGAGTCCGGGCTGCGGCGGAAAGACCGTCGAGACCGTCCTCGCCGATGCCGATCACGGTGATCATGGAAGCGTCTCCCAAGGCATGTCATCCCGACGACCAACGGGAGGAGGGATCTCATCCTGGTACGGCTTTTCAGCATGGGCACCGCCCCGCCAAGCGGAGATCCCTCGCCAGGCTCGGGATGACAGGGCGGAAAGGCTCATTTCAATCCCCCCGCCAGGGCGTTGACCGCTGCCGCCGCCATGGCGCTGCCGCCCCGGCGGCCCTTGAGCGCCACATGGGGCAGGCCCGAGGCGATCAGGGCGTCCTTGCTCTCCACCGCACCGACGAAGCCCACGGCGAAGCCCAGGATCACCGCCGGGCGGGGGGCGCCCGCCTCGACCAGTTCCAGCAGCCGGAACAGGGCGGTAGGGGCATTGCCCACCGCCACCACCGCGCCGCCCAGATGGGGCAGCCACTTCTCGACCCCCAGGGCCGAACGGGTGGTGGACGCCGCCTTGGCCTCGGCCTGGGTCACCTCGTTCAGGGTGCAGATCACCCGGTTGTCGGCGGGCAGATTGCGCCGGATGATGCCGTGGGCCACCATCTCGGCATCCACCAGGATGGGAGCGCCGCGCCGCAGCGCCTCGGCCCCCGCTTGGCCGGCGCCCTCGCTCCAGGCCAGATCGGCGGCGATGTCGGTCATGCCGCAGGCATGCACCACCCGCACCGCCAGATCGGCCAGATCGGTGGGCATGCGGGCCAGATCGGCCTCGGCCCGGATGGTGGCGAAGCTTTGGCGGTAGATTTCGGCGGGGTCACTGATCCAGGCGCCCATGGAACGCCTCAGTCGTGACGGTGGGGGCGGTAGGCGTGACCGTGGCCGTGATGGTGACCATGATCGTGATCATGCCCGTGACCGTGGTCATGATGATGGCCGTGATCCTCGTCGGTGCCGATGCCGCGCACATGGTGGTGATGCCCGGCCTGGACGGCGCCGACCGAGGCCTCGTAGCCCACCACCTGTTCGCGGTACTTGCAGAGCGAGCAGTTCATGGCGGGCGAGCCGTCGAGGATTTCCCCCACCCGCTCGACGAAGCTGTCGATCACCAGGGGGTGGTCGTTGAGGTAAGGCGCCTTGAGGAACTCGATTCCGGGATGGGCAGCGGCGGCTTGATCGGTCCACTCGTAGATGCGCTTGACCAGGATGCCGGTGAACAGGAAATACGGGAAGACGACGACCCGCTTGTAGCCCAGCCGGGTCACCCGCTCCAGGGCCTGGTCCACCAGGGGATAGGCCACGCCGGAAAAGGCGATCTCGGCCCAACCGAAGCCCATGCCTTCCCACAGCATGCGCGCCACCTTGGCGATATTGGAATTGGCGTCGGGGTCGTTGGTGCCGCGCCCCACCACCAGCAGCAAGGTGTCCTTGCGCTCGATGGCGACGTTCGAGGCGGCCTCGGCCTCCTCGATGCGGGCCCGCGCCGCGGCCAGCAGCTTGGTGTCGATGGCCAGTTCACGGCCGAAGGTGATGGGCAGGCCGGGATTCTCGGCGGCAAAGGAGTTGATCTCCCACGGCAGGTCATTCTTCACGTGACCGGCGGCGAACAGCATGCCCGGCACCGCCAGGATGCGCGACACGCCCTTGGCCTTCAGGGCATCGAGGCTGGTGCGGATGATGGGGGTGGCGAATTCCAGGAAACCGGACTCCACCTCGTATTGGGGCAGGCGCCGGGTCAGATGCCCGGCCAGCGCCTGGAATTCCCGGATGGCATCCACATCGCGGCTGCCGTGGCCGCATAACATCACACCGATCTTCTCGCTCATCTCGCCCTGGTCCTTGCCTTCGAGCCGCCCGGCTGGTCCATGCCTCCGGCCGGTTTGAAGCGCGGACTATAGGCGGGAGAGCCCGAACGATTCCAGCCAAATCATCCCGGTTGACGGGGCTCGCCCGCCCCGACAATCTTGGCTCCATGTTTCCGCTGTTCATGCATTCCACCCACGCGCCCGACGGGCTGATGCTGCTGTTCATGGCCATGGCCGTCGACGCCACCCTGGGCGAGATGGGGCCGCTGTTCCGCATCCTGCCCCACCCGGTGGTGCTGATCGGGCGCGTTATCGGCCTGTTGGACCGCCGCCTGAACCGGCCGGATCGGTCCGAGGCCGACCGCCGCCGCCGCGGCATCCTGGTGGCGCTGGGCCTCGGCCTCGGCGCCCTGGGACTCGGCGCGATCATGGCCTTCCTGGCCCGCACCCTGCCCCATGCCTGGCTGTTCGAGGTCTTCGTCGCCGCCACCCTGCTGGCCCAGCGCTCGCTGTTCGAGCATGTCTACGACGTGGCCATGGCCCTGAAGGACAGCGGGCTGGAGGCCGGGCGCTACGCCGTGTCGCGCATCGTGGGACGCGACCCGCAAAGCCTGGATTCCCACGGAGTGGTCCGCGCCGCCATCGAAAGCCTGGCCGAGAATTTCGGCGACGGGGTAGTGGCGCCGGTCTTCTGGTACGCCATTCTCGGCCTGCCCGGCCTGCTGCTGTACAAGACCATCAACACCGCCGATTCCATGATCGGCCACCGCAACGACAAGTACCGGGCCTTCGGCATGGCCTCGGCCCGGCTGGACGACCTGCTGAACCTGATCCCGGCCCGGCTGGCCGGGCTGCTGCTGGTTCTCGCCGCGCCCTTCGTGCCGAGGGGCCGTCCGTGGAGCGCCCTGGTCACCATGCTGAGGGATGCCCGCCATCACCGTTCGCCCAATTCCGGCTGGCCCGAGGCGGCGGCGGCCGGCGCCCTGGGTCTGGCCCTGGGGGGGCCGCGCAAATATCCGGGGCTGACCGTGGACGAAAAGTGGATCGGAACGGGCCGCGCCCGGGCGGAACCCGCCGACATTCAGCGGGCCTTGCATCTTTATACGGTGGCCTGCCTGCTTCAGGTGGGGCTGGTGATCCTGGCCCTGTGGCTACAGGCCTGAGATCAGCCGCAGCCGCCCCATGTCCAGATGCCGTTCCAGATGGTCGGCGAGATGGTCGAGCACACCGTCGACCATGGGCTCGTAGGCCAGCCCGCTCCCCTGCCCCAGCAAGGCGGCGCGAAAGGAATCCGAGCCGAACAGGCCGTGCAGATAGCAGCCCATGATCCGCCCGTCGGCCGACACCGCGCCGTCGGGCCGTCCCTCCAGGGTGAGGAACGGGCGGGCGGCATCGGGACCGGTGGTGCGGCCCATATGCATCTCGTAGCCCGTCACCCCATGACCGGCAGCATCGGTGCCGGCGGCGCGGCGCAGCACCTTGTCGCCCTCCATCACCGTCTCCACCCGCAACAGCCCCAGGCCGGCAGCCACGCCGCCCGCCGGGCCTTCCACGCCCAGGGGGTCGGAAACCCTTTGGCCCAGCATCTGGAACCCGGCGCAGATGCCCAGCACCCGGCCGCCCCGGCGGGCATGGGCCAGGATGTCGATGTCCCAGCCCTGGGCGCGCAGGAATTCCAGATCGGCGATGGTGGATTTGGACCCGGGCAGGATGATCAGATCGGCATCGAGGGGCAGCGGGCGCCCCGGCGCAACCATCTCCAGACTCACCCCCGGCTCGGCGGCCAGAGGGTCGAAATCGTCGAAATTGGCGATGCGCGAAAGACGCGGCACGGCGATCTTCACGGCTCCATCGCCCACCTTCCCCTTGCCGAGCGAGGCGGAATCTTCGGCGGGCAGCAGGGCGGCCTCGGCGAACCAGGGCACGATGCCCAGGCAGTCCAGCCCGGTCTTGTCGCGGATGATGTCCAGCGCCGGAGTGAACAGCGCGGGATCGCCGCGGAAGCGGTTGATGACATAGCCCTTCAGCCGGGCCCGCTCGGCTTCCGGCAGGATGGCCCAGGTGCCGACGATGGAGGCGATGACGCCGCCCCGGTCGATATCGGCCACCAGCACGACGGCCAAGTCGGCGGCCTCGGCAAACCCCATATTGGCGATGTCGGCGGCGCGGAGATTGACCTCGGCGGCGCTTCCCGCCCCTTCGACCACCATCAGGTCGGCTTGCGCCGCGAGGCGGCCGTAGCTTTCCAGCACGCGGGGCAGCAGGGTGGGCTTCAAGGCGTGGTAGTCCCGCGCCGTGGCGCTGGCGACGACCTTACCCTGCACCACCACCTGGGCACCGGTCTCGCTTTGCGGCTTCAACAGCACCGGATTCATGTCCGAGCCGGGCTCGATGCCTGCCGCGCGGGCCTGCAGCGCCTGGGCGCGGCCGATCTCGCCGCCATCCGCCGTCACGGCGGCGTTGTTGGACATGTTCTGGGGCTTGAACGGGCGCACGGCCAGTCCCTGGCGGGCGAACAGCCGGCACAGGCCCGCCGCCAGCAGCGACTTGCCCACATCCGAGCCGGTGCCTTGCAGCATGATGGCGGGTGTCTTGGTCATGGGCGGACTGTCGCAGACGGGGCGCATGGGGGCAAGACCAGACCAGGGCTTGTCTCCTTCGCCCCGATCACGATATGAGGAGGCCATGGGTCACGCTTTTCTCCTCCACCTCCACGGGCGCAGCTTGCCCCTCGTCGTCAAGCGGTCCGGCCGGGCGCGCAAGATGAGCCTGCGCCTCGATTCCGGCGGCGGGTCGGTGGTGGTGGTGCTGCCCGACGGGGTGCCCGAGCGCGAGGCCCTGCGCTTCGCCAACAGCCAGACCGCCTGGGTCGAAAGCCGCCTCGCCGTTCTGCCCGGCCCCGTCCCCTTCGCCCATGGCGGCGAAGTGCCGTTGCTGGGCGTGGCCCATCGCATCACCCACGAGCCTCAGGCGCGGCGCGGCGTGTGGGCCGAGGACGGGGTGATCCACGTCTCCGGCCCTCCCGAAAGCCTGCCCCGCCGGGTCGCGGATTTCCTGAAGGGCGAAGCCCGCGTGGTCATGGCCCACCATTGCCGCCAGTTGGCGACCCTTTTGGGCCGCAAGCCCGGCCGTATCTCGGTGCGCGACACCACCTCGCGCTGGGGCAGTTGCTCGGCCCGGGGCGATTTGTCCTTTTCCTGGCGGCTGGTGATGGCCCCCGACTGGGTGGGCCGTTACGTCGCCGCCCATGAGGTGGCCCATCTGGCCGAGATGAATCACGGCCCGGATTTCTGGGCGCTGGTCGAAGGACTGGCCGGAGACTGCAAGGCACCGCGCGACTGGCTGAAACGCCACGGGCCGCAATTGCACCGTTACGGGGGATCTTGTTGAATACCGTATCACCCTCGCGGCGCATGGCGGTGCTGCTGACCCTGCTGGTGGCGTTCGGGCCGGTCTGCACCGATCTTTACCTCGCCTCGCTGCCCGACATGGCCCGCGATCTGGCCACCACCACCACCATGGTGCAGTTGACCCTGTCGGCCTTCGTCGGCGGCTTTGCCGTCATGCAGCTGGTCTATGGCCCGCTGTCCGACCGCTTCGGGCGGCGGCCGCTGCTGCTGGGCGGTGTCGCCATCTATGTGGTGGCCAGCGTCTATTGCGTCTTCGCCCCCTCCATCGAGGCCCTGATCGCCGGGCGGTTCTTCCAGGCGGTGGGCGCCTGCTGCGGGCCCGTGCTGGGCCGCGCCGTGGTGCGCGACCTTTATGCCCGCGACCAGGCGGCCAAGGTGATGAGCTACATGGCCTCGGCCATGGCGTTGGCCCCGCTGGTGGCGCCCACCGTCGGCGGCTGGTTCCACACCCTGTTCGGCTGGCGCTCCAATTTCCTGCTGCTGGCCCTGTTCGGCGTCATCCTGCTGGTGCTGGTCTGGCGCATGCTGGGCGAGACCAACCAGCACAAGGACCCGGCCGCCCTCGATCTCGGCCGCATGCTGGAAAACTACCGCGAGATCCTGACCCACCGCCTGTTCCTCGGCTATGTCTTGACCATGACGGCGGCGTTCGGCGGGCTGTTCAGCTTCATCTCGGCGTCCAGCTTCGTGCTGATCGACGTCATGGGCATGGAGCCGCGCCATTTCGGCCTGGCCTTCGCCTTCGCCTCGGCCGGATTCCTGGTGGGCGGGTTCATCGGGGCCAGGCTCACCCACCGCTTCGGCATCGAACGCATGGTGTTCACCGGCACCCTGGGTTGCACCATCGCCGGCGTCACCCTGGCCGCCCTGGTGTGGTCGGGGCTGGCCAAGCCGGGCGGCATCGCGGGGATCGTCATGATCATGGGGCCGGTGATGGCGTTCTTCGCCTCCTGCGCCCTGGTGCTGCCCAATGCCACGGCGGGCGCCATCGCGCCCTTTCCCCGCGCGGCGGGGGCTGCCTCCTCGGCCATGGGCTTCATCCAGATGAGCGGCGGCGCCGTGGCCGGCTGGCTGGTGGGGACGCTCTACGACGGCTCGGCACGGCCGCTGGCCGCCATGGTGGCGGTGATGGGGCTGCTGTCCCTGCTGGTCTATCTCAGGCTGGTGCGGCCGGCAGCCAGACCGTGAAGGTCGAGCCCTCGCCCGGGCGGCTGTCGATGGCCAGCAGGCCGCGATGGTGGCTGACGATGTGCTTGACGATGGCCAGTCCCAGGCCGGTGCCGCCCATCTTGCGCGAGCGCGCCGTGTCCACCCGGTAAAAGCGCTCGGTCAGGCGGGGCAGGTGCTCGGCGGCGATGCCCTCGCCATGGTCCTTCACCGCCAGCTTGACCACCGGGCCGGCGCGCAACGCCGCCCCCGCTCCCGCCGGCAGATCCCCGGCCAGGGTGACGCTGACCTCGACCGTGGTTCCGTCATTGCCGTATTTGACGGCGTTTTCCATCAGGTTCTGCAGCAATTGCGCCAGCTGGTCCGACTGGCCGGTCACCGGGGGCAGGCCATCGGCCAGGGTGACCTCCAGGTCCATGCCGCGCGGGCTGGCCAGGGGGCGCAGCGCCTCGGCGGCGCTGGTGGCCAGCCGGGCGAGATCCACCGCCTCGCTGGGTGCCGAGTGCTCGTCCAGCTCGATACGCGACAGGGACAGAAGATCGGCCACCAGCCGGCTCATGCGGCCCGATTGCTCGGCCATGATGCCCAGGAATTTCTCCCGCGCCTCCTCGTCGTCGCGGGCCGGTCCCTGCAGGGTCTCGATGAAGCCCGACAGCGCCGCCAGGGGGGTGCGCAGCTCGTGGCTGGCATTGGCGACGAAATCGGCCCGCATGCGCTCCATGGCGCGGATGGCGGTCAATTCGTGCAGGGTCAGCAGGGCGATGGCCGCCTCGAAGGCCGGCTGGCCGTCCAGACGGTCGATGCGCGCCGCAAAGGTGCGCTCGACCGGAATGGCCTGGGAGAACTCGCATTCCCGCGACGGCGCGGCCCCCGACAGCACCGCCTGCACCGCCTCGGTGACCTGGGGATCGCGCAGCACGGCGGCCAGATCGCCCCCCGCCGGGTCCCGGCCGAACAGGCGGGTGGCGGCCCGGTTGGCCCGCACCACCCGGCGGCTTGAGTCCAGCAGCAGCAGCGGATCGGGCAGATTCTCCAGCAGGCTGGCATTCCAGCGCGCCGTCTCGGCCAGTTCGGCAGAGCGGTGCTGCCACAGCCGCCGCAGCGCCGCCACGGCGGCGGCGATCTCGGCCAGGGCCATGCCGTCCTTGGCCGGGGCGGTGGCGATGTCGCCGCCATGGGCCAGGGTGCGGACCCAATTGGCCAGCCCCGACAATTCGCCCAGATGGGAGCGGACCAGCGGCAGCAGCAGCGAGGTCACCATCACCCAGGTGCCGATGGCGGGCCAGACGTCGAGGCGCCCGGCCCCGGCCAGCACCACCAGCATGATGGCGGTGGGACTGGACAGGAACAGGGCGAACAGCAGGACACGGCCGCCGGTGACGGTTCCCCGGATCACCACGCGGCCTTCCGCTCAGCGCACCGCATCGTAGCTGGCCAGCACGGCCATGTTGACGATGTCATTGGCGGAGGCGTCCATGGAGGTGATCTGGACCGGCTTGGACAGGCCCACCAGGATGGGGCCGATGACGCTGGTGCCGCCCAGCTTCTGCAGCAGCTTGGAGGCGATGTGGGCCGAGTAGAGGCCCGGCATCACCAGCACATTGGCCGGCGCCTTCAGGCGGCAGAAGGGGAAATGGCTGAGCAGTTCGGGGTCCAGCGCCACGTCGGCGGCCATCTCGCCGTCATAGACGAAATCCACCTTGCGGGCGTCCAGCAGCCCCACCGCCTCGCGCACCCGGTCCGAGCGCTCGCTGCTGGGATTGCCGAAATTGGAATAGCTGATCATGGCGACACGGGGCTCGTGGCCCATCTGGCGGGCCTTGTGCGCCGTCTGCACCGCGATGTCGGCCAGTTGCTGCGGCGTGGGCGTCTCCATCACCGTGGTGTCGGCGACGAAGACCAGCTTGCCCTTGACCACGAATACCGTCATGCCAAACATCAGCTCGCCCGGCGTGGGGTCGATGACCTTCTTGATCTCCTCGAAGGCCTGCCAGTAATTGCGGGTCAGGCCGGTGACCATGGCGTCCGCATCGCCCGACTGCACCATCAGCGAGCCGAAAATATTGCGCTCCTGGTTCACCAGACGCTGGACGTCGCGATAGAGCGCGCCCCGCCGCTGCAGCCGCGCATACAGCATGTCGGTATAGGCCTTGGTGCGGGGCGAGATGCGCGAGTTGATGATGTCCAGGGATTCGGCCGCCGGCAGGCCGATATTCTTCATGGTCTCGCGGATGCGGTCCTCGCGCCCCAGCAGGATGGGATGGCCGAGACCCGCATTGGCGAAGGCCACGGCGGCGCGGATCTGCTTTTCCTCCTCGCCCTCGGCGAACACCACCCGCTTGGGATTGGCCTTCACCACGTCGGTGATGGTCTGCATGCCGGCGCTGGCCGGGTCGAGGCGGGCCGACAGCTCGCGCTTGTAGGCGCCCATGTCGATGATGGGCTTTCTGGCCACGCCGGAATCCATGGCGGCCTTGGCCACGGCCGGCGGGATGGAGGCGATCAGGCGCGGATCGAAGGGCACCGGAATGATGTAGTCGGGACCATAGCGCAGACGTCGGCCGGAATAGGCGGCGTCCACCTCGTCGGGCACGTCCTCGCGGGCCAGGGCGGCGATGGCCCGGGCGGCGGCGATCTTCATGGCGTCGTTGATGGTGCTGGCCCGCACGTCCAGCGCGCCGCGGAAGATGTAGGGGAAGCCCAGCACGTTGTTGATCTGGTTGGGATAGTCCGACCGGCCGGTGGCGACGATGGCGTCCGAGCGCACCGCCTTCACCTCTTCCGGGGTGATCTCGGGATCGGGATTGGCCATGGCGAAGATGATGGGCTTGGCCGCCATGGCGGCCACCATCTCGGGAGTCACCGCGCCCTTGACCGACAGGCCGTAGAACACGTCGGCGCCGTCCAGCGCCTCGGCCAGGGTGCGGGCCTTGGTGGGGACGGCGTGGGCCGACTTCCACTGGTTCATGCCCTCGGTGCGGCCCTGGTAGATGGTGCCCTTGGTGTCGCACAGCACCACGTTCTCGTGGCGTACGCCCATGGCCTTGGCCAGTTCGATGCAGGCGATGCCCGCCGCCCCGGCGCCGTTGACCACCACCTTGACCGTGGAGATGTCGCGGCCCGTGAGGTCGAGCGCGTTGATCAGCCCGGCGGCCGAGATGATCGCCGTGCCGTGCTGGTCGTCATGGAACACCGGAATGGGCATCAGCTCGCGCAGGCGCTGCTCGATGATGAAGCACTCGGGCGCCTTGATGTCTTCCAGGTTGATGCCGCCGAAGCTGGGGCCGAGATAACGCACGGCGGCGATGAACTCGTCCACGTCGCGGGTATCGACTTCCAGGTCGATGGAATCCACGTCGGCGAAGCGCTTGAACAGCACCGCCTTGCCTTCCATCACCGGCTTGCTGGCCAGGGCGCCGAGATCGCCCAGCCCCAGCACCGCCGTGCCGTTGGAGATCACCGCCACCAGGTTGCCCTTGGCGGTGTAATCGTAGGCCAACGAGGGATCGCGGGCGATGTGCAGGCAGGGAAAGGCCACGCCCGGGGAATAAGCCAGCGACAGGTCGCGCTGGGTGGCCAGCGGCTTGGTGGGGACCACCTCGATCTTGCCCGGGCGGCCCGAGGCATGCATCAGAAGGGTGTCGCGCTCAAGGGTATCGTTGCCCTTGGCTTCGGTGTTGCGCGAAGCCTCGGTGTGGAAATTGCTGGCCATGTCGTCTCGCTTCCCTGATCTCACCTGACGTCGGGACGTTGCCCGTCCCGTCTTGTTCCGGCATTGGAACGCCCGGGGAATGACCGCGTCCCCCCCCGGATATCCTGCTAATGCCGCGTCCCCTTGGCGCGTTCGAAGATGTGGATGTTGGCGCCGCCGGCATTGTCCAGCAGGGCGCGTACCTTGGCTTCCTCGTCGAGGGAATCGGTGGCGACCCACAAGATCACGCTGCCCGCCGCCAGGGCGCGGACGAATCCGTCGGAATCGGGAATGGCTGCCACTTCGTCCAGCACTTCCTTGACCGCCACGCTGCCGACGCCGGCCGCCACCAGGCCGGCGATCACCGCGCCCACCGGGCCGGCGGCCAGGGCGATCAGCCCGGCGGCTACCAGGGGGCCTTCATACTTGAGCTCGCCCATCAGGGCGATCAGGCCGTCGCGCCACTTGCGCGCCTTGGCCCCGGCCGGGCCCTCGGCGGCATCCAGGGAATCGTGGGAGGTCAGCACCGACAGCTTGTCACGGCCGAATCCCTCGGTCAGCAGGGCGGAAACCGCCGCCTCGAAATGAGCGCGGTCGGCAAAGGTACCCACCACTTCGCGGAGGGCACCGGGGCGGGGTTTAAGGGCGGCGGTCATGGGATTCTCCTCGTGTCGACCTTTGGGTATCCATTGTGCGCCGAAAGCGGGAGTCTGCAAAGGGGGCAGCACTTGCGCGCCATGACGTCCGTGTTACTGTGCCCCCGGTTTCCCTTACTGCAGCGATAGACCCGCCGTGACCGTCGAGACGCCCCCCATTCCAGACGACGCCACCCCCATGATGGCCCAGTATCTGGCCATCAAGCGGGCCCATCCCGATTGCCTGCTGTTCTACCGCATGGGCGATTTCTACGAGCTGTTCTTCGACGACGCGGTCAAGGCCTCGGCGGCGCTGGACATCGCGCTGACCAAGCGGGGCAAGCACGCCGGCGAGGACATCGCCATGTGCGGCGTGCCGGTCCGCGCCTACGAGGCCTATCTCGCCAAGTTGGTACGGTCGGGCTTCAAGGTGGCCATCGGCGAGCAGATGGAAGACCCGGCCGAGGCCAAGAAGCGCGGCTCCAAATCGGTGGTGGCCCGCGACGTGGTGCGCGTCATCACGGCGGGCACCCTGACCGAGGACACCCTGCTGGACGCCCGGTCCCACAATTACCTGGCAGCGGTGGCCGAAGCCCAGGGGACGCTGGGTCTCGCCTGGGTGGATGTCTCCACCGGCGACTTCGCCATGCAGGCCATCGCCCCCAAGACCCTGGCCGCCGCCCTGGCCCGCCTGTCGCCCGGCGAGTTGCTGGTGTCCGACCGCCTGCTGGGGGCTGCGGACTTCTTCGACGTCTGGGCCGATTGGAAGAACGTCCTGTCGCCCCTGCCCACCGCCCGCTTCGATTCCGAGAATTCCCGGCGGCGGCTGGAAGCCCTGTACGGCGTCGGCGCCCTGGACGGCTTCGGCGCCTTTTCGCGGGCCGAACTGGCGGCGGGCGGCGCCCTGGTGGATTACGTGGAGCTGACCCAGAAGGGCAAGCTGCCCCGCCTGTCACTCCCGAAGCGTCTGGCCGAGGGCGCGGTGATGGAGATCGACGCGGCGACCCGGCGCAACCTGGAGCTGGCCGAGACCCTGTCGGGCGAGCGCCGGGGCTCGCTGCTGGCCACCATCGACCGCACGGTGACGGGGGCCGGCGCCCGTCTGCTGGCCGCCCAACTGGCGGCGCCGCTGACCGATCCCCACGCCATCGAATGGCGCCTGGACATGGTGGGCTTCTTCGTCGAGCACGAGAGCG